>CAZBAK010000005.1:0-21890 GCA_964489715.1 uncultured Tissierella sp.
ACTGCAAGACTTGCAGCATGGGCAAATCTATTACTATTACCTATTACAAATGTATTAAAAGAATATTTAGGATTCAATTGAGATCTATGTAGGTCTACACTCTCTCTTTCCCTCTCTACTGGATTTCCCTTTTTAGGAACTACTTCTTCACCAGGAACTATAAATTCTATATTAAAATCTTCCTTTACTACTTCTTTAATAGCATTTTTTATTAAATTTAAGTATCTTCCTTCCAATATGCCTTTTGTAAAGTCATTTGGAGCGGCAAGTACTATTGTATTATTAGATAAACTAATAGGAACCACAGTTTTAAGCCAAGTATTGTAAGATACTTCGGTTAATTCAACCTTTATTATAGCTAAAACACTCTTCCAAATATTATCTAAATTTGAAGCCATAAAATTCCCCCCTTAACTTTTAAATAAAAAAAATATAAATTAATTTATTTGTTAACAAAATTATCAACAGTAAATTTTCTTAAATATTATTTTAAATATACGTTCTTTAAATCTTAAATTTGTTGATAAAAAAACCAACACCCTGTTAATTAATAGTTTTAATATTAATTATACTAGATATCCACAATCAAAATAAGTTGAAAATGTTGATTAAAATCTAGATATAACAAAGTATTGGGATATATTTTTAAAAATTACTCATATCTTATACACAGCTTATCCACACTTTGTGTATAAGTATTGATAAATAACAAATTTTATAGATTATCCACATCTCTTTTTATAATACCAAAAATCCTGAAACTATTCAATTGTTTTATCCACATAACTAACAAGTTGTTAACATATTAAAAAAAGCCCTTTATTAATTATACTTCTTGACATCCTGACCTTAAGTAAATATAATTGGTAGTAGTGTATTAATTTATATTGGAAAAACTCTATATTTATCATATACATGTATTAAGGGGAGGTGTTTTTAGTGAAAAGAACTTATCAACCAAAAAAGAGACAAAGAAGTAAAGTACACGGTTTTAGAAAAAGAATGAGAACAAAAGCAGGTAGATCTATTATAAAATCAAGAAGACAAAAGGGAAGAAAAAAACTATCAGCTTAAGGCCACTTATGGTGGCCTTTTGTTTGAAGGTCATATAAGGGAGATAAAAATGTTATGGAAAAGAAGTATCGTATAAGAAAAAATATAGAGTTCAAAAATATATACAAATATGGAAAGAACTACTGGAATAGGAATTTAATACTATATGTTAAAAGAAACGGTTTGGATGAAACAAGGGTTGGATATACTATTACTACTAAGATAGGAAATGCCGTTAATAGAAATAGTTTAAGAAGAAAGATGAAGGAAATATATAGATTAAATTTCCATAAGATAAAACCAGGCTATGATTTAATATTTATTGCTAAAAAAGGTATTAAAGATATTTCTTATAAAGAACTTGAAGGGTCTATGATACATATTATGAGTTTAGCTAAGGTTTTAAAAAAAAGGTGATAGAATGAAGTGGCTTATGATACTAATAATAAAGTTTTATCAAAAGTTTATTTCAAAGTATATCTTAACAGGTAGAAATTGTAGATTTTATCCTACTTGCTCTCAATATTCTTTGGAGGCCTATGAAAAATATGGATTTTTCAAAGGCACTTTTTTAACCACAAAGAGAATATTAAGATGTAATCCCTTTAATGAAGGAGGATATGATCCGCTTAAATAATAGGGGGTAAATAGATGACGAGTTTTTTAGGTAATTTAATGGGTTCGCTATTGAGATTTGTCTATGACATTGTCTCAGGAATTGGCACAGAACCAGTTAGATTTTCTTACTATGCGATGGCAGTTATTATAACTTCAATACTCTTTAAATTGATATTATTGCCAATAATGCTTCAACAAACAAAATCTACGCGTGTAATGGGTGAAATTCAGCCTAAAATGAAGGAGATACAAGATAAATACAAGAAAGATCCACAAACTATGCAAGTTAAAATGCAAGATTTATATAAAGAGTATAACTATAGTCCGCTTTCAGGATGTTTACCATTACTTATACAGTTTCCTATAATAATAGCTTTTTTTGCTGTATTTAGAGAACCAGCTAAATATGCTTTTACAGAGCCTGGCTTATATGAATCAATTAGCAAGTCATTTTTATGGATTAATAATTTAGATAATCCAGATCCTTATGTATGGGGTCTTCCATTACTAGCAGCAGCTACTACTTACTTTCAAAGTAAACTTATGTCGCCACCAAGTACCGGAAATGCACAGGCTGAATCTACACAGAAAATGATGACAATATTTTTACCAGTATTAATATTCTTTTCAGCTAGATCTTTTCCAGCAGGACTTGCTTTATACTGGGTACTAGGTAACTTATTTACCATAGTTCAGCAACTTATATCTAAGAAATTCAATAAGTCTTTGAGGAAAGTCAAGGAGGAATAATATAAAATGAAATATATTATTAAAAGCGCTAAAACTGTTGAAGAAGCAACACAAGAAGCTTTGACTGAATTAAATTTAACAAGAGAAGAAGTAGAAGTAGAAGTTTTAGAGGAAGCAAAGAACGGTTTTCTAGGACTAATAGGTAGTAGAGATGGAAAGGTAAAAGTAACTGAAATCAAAAATATTGAAAAACTTTCTAAAGAATTTCTAGAAAAGATAATCCTTTCTATGGATCTACAAGCTTCTATAGAAATAGAAAAAAGAGGAAATGTACTAGACATAGATATAGTAGGCATAGATCCTGAAGAAAAGGGAATAATAATAGGTAAAAGAGGTAATACCCTAGATGCTATGCAATATCTTTTAAGTATATATATAAATAAAGATGAGGAAGATTATATAAAGGTAGTCTTAGATATTGAAGGATACAGGCAAAAGAGAGAGATTACACTAAAGAGACTTGCTCAAAAGATGGGACAAAAGGCTATAGCAACCAAGACAAAGGTAAAGCTTGAACCTATGAACCCATATGAGAGAAGAATAATACATTCAACTTTGCAGGAATATAAGGAAATTACTACAATAAGTGAGGGCAATGAACCCTATAGAAGAGTTGTAATAAAGTTAAAATAAATAGATTAAAGAATGTTCCACGTGGAACATTCTTTTTTTATGACCTATATTGAGTAGGGCGGACCTTTGGTCGTCCATTTTTATCTGTAGGGGAGATCTCAGATCTCCCGGCTTTTATCTTATGGATCTTATATATTAAGTATAGCAAGGGATACAATAAATCGTGGAAAAGGCCCTGACTTATTTCCCCAATTTATTGCATCCATAATAACCTTGCTTTTCTTAAAGTTAAAAGATGTTTAAAGTGAAAACAATATTTATATTAAGGAAGTTATAGCTTCTTCCCTGGTTTATCTTGTATTAAAATAAGTGACCAAAGTTAGGCAGCTACTAAAAAACAATTCATACTTTCAATCCATAGCATAATATATCTTTAACTAAATAAAGTGGATGGAATCTTTGAATTGTTTTTAATTTCCAAGCCGGAGATTAAAAATCTCCCTAGGATGGAGAATGCTCAATAAATACTTATTAAGAGAAGCTATAAGACTTTCTTTTTTATTATCCATTCAGAGGGTGCTATTGGGAAACGTTTGAATTTCAAAACTTAATAGTTTATAGTGGCTAAATAAGGTCTTTTTAAGCTTTCTCTCCTTGACAATCATTAGTTATAATTTTATTTATAATTGTTGAGGTAAAAGGTATAATAGTATTAAGGTAAGACCCATCAGTAGAATATAATGAAACAATGGGCCAGCAGAGCTAGCCCCTACCTATACATATGTCTAAGTTGTATAGGAGACCACAGTTATCCCCTACATATTGATAAGCCTGGCTTGGAGGGGAGACCATAGATATTCCATATATATTGATAAGTCTGGATTATAGGGGAGACCTGTAGTCTCCCGTATATTACACATGCTTAGTATTAAACGCAACTAAATAATTATTGAATATTGACACTGATAATAAATATTAGTGGATTTTTTTACATCTATTTATTAAGTGTATTCTCAAGGAGAAAATAGCATATAAAGACACAAATTCTTATATATCACAGTATTGTAAACATTTCAGAGCAGCACCCGATTATTGAATAATATAAGACTTTCTTTTTTTATTGGATAATATAGGAGTTTTAAAGTATAATGAAAGGATAAGTAAGGAGTGATTAAGATGTCAGAAACAATAGCAGCAATTTCTACAGCTGTTGGTGAAGCTGGAATAGGTATAGTTAGAATGAGTGGAGATAGTTCACTAGATATAGCAAGAAGTGTTTTTATAGGTCATGATGATGAAAAAATCAAAGAAATACAAAATAAAAAACTTATCTACGGCCATATAGTAGATGAAGAAGAAAGAAAAATAGATGAAGTTTTAATAGCCTTTATGGAAGAACCATCAACATATACAAGAGAAAATATGGTGGAAATATATTGCCATGGAGGAAGTGTATCTGTTAAGAAGCTTTTAGAATTACTTTTAAGAAGCGGTGCTAGACTAGCCGAAAAGGGAGAGTTTACTAAAAGAGCCTTTTTAAATGGTAGATTGGACCTATCTCAGGCAGAAGCGGTTATAGATGTAATAAGAGCTAAGACTGATAAGAGCTATGAAGTATCCTTTGATCAATTGGAAGGAAATCTTTCTAAAGAAGTAAAGGAAATGAGAGATATTCTCCTGGCCATGGTAGCCCATGTGGAAGTATCAATTGATTTTCCAGAAGAAGATGTAGGTGAATTGACCTATGAGACATTGAAAAATGATGCAAAATTAGTAGAAAAAAAGATAGATAAACTTTTATCTACTGCTAATAAGGGGAAAATACTGAGAGATGGAATAAAGACAGTAATACTTGGTAAGCCAAATGTGGGTAAATCTTCCCTATTAAACGCTCTTTTAAAAGAAAATAGAGCAATAGTTACTGATATTCCAGGAACCACTAGAGATATAATAGAAGAATATATAAATATAGATGGAATACCTTTAAAGATAATAGATACAGCTGGTATAAGAATTACTGATGATATAGTTGAGAAAATAGGTGTAGATAGAGCTATAGATTCTATTGAAAAAGCAGATCTTATAATAGGAGTCTTTGATCTTTCTGAAAACTTTACAGAAGAAGATAGAGAAATATTAAAACTAATGAAGGGTAAGAAGTCCATAGTTCTTTTAAATAAGATAGATCTTAAAGTACAAGAGAAGGATGAATTTTTAAAAGAATTAGAAGCTTCAGATCATATCATAGAAACATCTATTATAGAAAATATAGGTATAGTTGAATTGGAAGAACATATTAAGTCACTTTTCTATGAAGGAGATTTAAGTGTAGAGTCAGACACTATTATAACAAACTTAAGACATAAGGTTCAGCTTGAAAAAGCCCAAAGAAAGCTTCAGAGTGCTATAAGAGATATAGAGATGGACATACCTCTAGATTGTATAGAGATTGACCTTAGAAATGCCTGGGAGGACTTAGGGGAGATATCAGGAGATACCATAGCAGAAGATATACTAGATAAGATATTTGAAGAGTTTTGTATAGGTAAATAAAATATTTGACAGAGAATAGACTTGTGGATTAAAATATAGGGGTAGTAATTAAATGCTCCACATGTGGAGCATTTAATTGTGACTAAGGTAGAAAAATGTTCCACGTGGAACATAGAAGAATAGAATAGTAGATTGGTGACCTTGAAGATTCAAGGTCAAATTTTTAGTTTAAATATAGAAAGAGGTGTCAAATTGGAAGAATTAAAAACATATGTAGCAGGAGATGTTGATGTTGTGGTCATAGGAGCCGGACACGCTGGAGCTGAGGCAGCCTTAGCTAGCAGTAGGATGGGTATGGATACTATAATGTTGACCATGAGTCTGGACTCCATTGTAGCCCTTTCATGCAATCCCAATATAGGTGGAACTGGAAAGGGTCATCTTGTTAGAGAGATAGATGCACTAGGTGGAGAAATGGCTATAAATATAGATAAGACCTTTATACAAAGCAAGATGTTAAATATATCTAAAGGGCCTGCAGTACATTCCTTAAGAGTACAGGCCGATAAAAAAGCCTATCATAGGGAAATGAAAAAAGTATTAGAAAAGGAAAAAAATTTAAAGCTATCACAAGCTGAAGTTATAGATGTAATAATTCAAGAGGGTCAAGTAAAGGGAGTAATAACAAGGACAGGGGCTATATACAATGCTAAGGCTGTTATACTTGCCAGTGGAACCTATTTGAGGGGAAGAGTTTATATAGGAGAAGTAGGTTATTCTTCAGGACCAGATGGTATGTTTCCATCAAATATACTTTCAGAAAATCTTATTAAAAAAGGATTTAAACTTAGAAGGATGAAGACCGGTTCACCAGCTAGGGTACACCATGATAGCATTGATTATAGTAAAATGGAGATTCAACCAGGGGATGAAGAAATTATACCTTTCTCATTTTTAAATATGGGAAAGAAATATGATATGGAACAAGTTCCCTGTTGGTTGACCTATACAACTGAAAAAACCCACCATATAATTCGTGAAAATCTTGGCCGTTCTCCAATGTATGCAGGAGATATAGATGGAACTGGTCCAAGATATTGTCCTTCAATTGAGGATAAGATAGTTAGGTTTGCAGATAAAAAAAGGCATCAAGTATTTATAGAACCAGAAGGTTTAGATACAAAAGAGATGTATGTACAAGGAGCTAGTTCAACACTTCCTGAAGAAGTACAAATCCAGATGTATAAGGAGATAATAGGGCTTGAAAATGTTGAGTTTATGAGACCAGCCTATGCTATAGAGTATGATTCCATAGATCCTAGAATATTAAAGAGAACTATGGAACATATGGAGATAAAAAATCTCTTTTTTGCAGGACAGGTCAATGGTTCTTCAGGATACGAAGAAGCTGCAGCTCAAGGACTTGTAGCAGGAATCAATGCAGCTTTAAATATACAAGGTAAGGATGAGTTTGTCTTAGATAGATCTGAAGCCTATATAGGAGTTTTAATAGATGATTTAGTTACAAAGGGTACAGATGAACCTTATAGAATGATGACCTCTAGGGCAGAATATAGACTTACATTGAGACAGGATAATGCTGATCTAAGACTTACTAAAAAGGGGTATGAATTAGGACTAGCAAGAAAAGATAGATATGACTTGCTAATAGAAAAAGAAAGACAAGTAAAGGAAGAGTTAGCAAGGCTAAAAAAAGTAAAGGTAAACCCAACAGAGGAAAACAATAAAAAACTGGAAGAGTTAGGATCTACAACTACTCAGACTCCTACAACAGTTTCCGAGTTAATTAGGAGGCCAGAGTTGAGCTATGATTCTACAATTGTATTTGATGAGGACAGAAAAGAGCTCCTAAGGGAAATAAAGCTTCAAGTTCAAACTCAAATAAAATATGAAGGTTACATTAAAAAGCAGATGATTCAAATAGATCAATTTAAGAAGCTAGAAAAAAGAAAATTAGATCCTAAATTTGACTATTCCCAGGTAAAGGGCCTTAGCAATGAGGCTCTACAAAAGCTAAATGATATTAAACCAGATTCAGTTGGCCAAGCATCAAGAATATCTGGTGTTTCTCCAGCAGATATCAATGTTTTACTAATATATTTAGAGCAGGAAAGACGAAAGGGGAATAGGGATGACTAATATAGAGGTCTTAATAAAGGGTAGTAGGAGCATAGGCTTAGAGCTTTTAGAAAAAGATCAAAAAAGATTTCAAGAATATAAGGAGCTTCTACAAGAGTGGAATCAAAAAATAAATATAACGGCTATAATAGAAGACCGTGATATAGATATAAAACATTTTTTAGATAGTTTAAGCTGCCTTTCCTTAGATTTATTTGAAGGTAAAAAGAGGGTCATAGATATAGGAACAGGAGGAGGATTTCCAGGTATTCCCTTAAAGATAATGAGGGAAGATCTGGAAGTTACCCTACTGGATAGTTTAAATAAGAGAATAATATTCTTAAAAGAAGTAATAGATAAATTAGATCTAAAGGATATCCAGGCCATACATGGAAGAGCAGAAGAACTATCTCGACAAAAAGAATATAGGGAAAAATATGATATTGCTATTTCTAGGGCAGTGGCATCCTTAGATACCCTAAGCGAATATTGCCTTCCATTTGTTAAAGTAGGAGGGTATTTTATAGCTATGAAAGGTCCAGATATAGAAGAAGAATTAGCCTCCAGCGAAAAGGCCATAGCTTTACTGGGAGGTCAACTTGTAGAAAGCAAAATTATTACTATTCCTGAAAGTGATATAAGACATTCTTTAATAGTAATTGAAAAGATAAAACAAACAGCCCCTAAATATCCAAGGGGGGGAGGAAAGCCTAAGAAAAATCCTCTATAGAGAAAGAGATTCTAAAAGATGTTCCCTGTGGAACATCTTTTTTATATAAATAATGTTCCACGTGGAACATTAACTATTAAATTTGAAGAGGAGTTTTAGATTTGAAAAATAAGATTAAATTAAGCCAGGCTAATCAGAGGGATTTAAAAGAAAAAATAGTAAGATATTTTGCGGAGGAAAGAGGAGAAGATTTAGGTGAACTTGCTTCCCAATTGATTTTAGATTTTGTTATGGAAGAATTGGCTCCCAATATATATAATCAAGGAGTAGAAGATGCACATATATATATGAAGGATAGGATTGAAGATTTATTTGCACTGCAAATTGTAAGACGATAAAAGGAAAAGAAAATTTAACCAGCTTTGAGAATCCCCTATAATAGTTTTAAAAGCATATTTGCTTATAAAGCTATTAATAAGGAGAAAAAACTCTGTAAAGCAAAATAGAAGACTATAAGGGCTATATGATATTTTTTTAGAATTATTATGGCTTTATGTTCCACGTGGAACATTTCTTGTTTTAATTTTTCCTAAATATGATATCATAGAGGTAAGACAATTTATAGAGGTGAAAAGATGGGTAAAATAATAGCTATATTTAATCAAAAGGGAGGCGTAGGTAAGACTACTACTAGTGTGAACTTAGCAGCTGGCTTAGGTAGGTTGGATAAAAAGATTCTTCTGGTAGACTTAGATCCCCAGGGCAATAGCTCAAGTGGTCTGGGAGTGGAAAAAGAAAGTTTAGAAACTTTAATTTATGATGTGATTACAGATGATATAGATATTGAAAGAGCTATTTATGAATCTTCTGCCCAAAATGTTTCTCTGCTGCCTTCAAATAGCGATCTGGCAGGACTGGAAGTGGAACTTGCCAGAGAGGGAAAGTGGGAGGAAATATTAAAAAACAAGCTTTCAACTATAAAAGATAAATTTGATTATATATTTATTGACTGTCCTCCTTCCCTAGGTATACTTAGTGTAATGGGCCTTATAGCAGCCGACAGTGTTATAATTCCAATACAGTGTGAATACTATGCTCTTGAGGGAGTAAGTCAGCTATTTAAAACTATAGAACTTGTGAGAAATTCTTATAATCCAAATATTGAAATAGAAGGTGTAGTCTTAAGCATGTTTGATGGTAGAACAAATCTTTCTATACAGGTAGTAGAAGAAGTAAAAAACTATTTTAAAGGTAAGGTCTATACAAGTATAATTCCAAGAAATGTAAGACTTGCTGAAGCTCCATCTCACGGGCTATCTATAATGGACTATGATGAGCGATCAAAGGGTGCAGAAGCCTATAAGGAACTATCTAAAGAATTTCTAGAATACATAGAATAGATTAGATTGGAAGGATGGTTTTTATGACAGCTAAGAAGAGAGGACTTGGTAAAGGTTTATCTGCCCTATTAGGGGATAATCCTACAGCCAATACTCTTATAAATAATGATGTTGAAGGAAAATATAAAAATATAAAGTATATATCTCTCTATGAGATAGTAACAAAGGAAGATCAGCCTAGAAAAGACTTTGAAAAGGAATCCTTAGAGGAACTTGCAAAATCCATAAAAACTCATGGTGTTATACAGCCTATACTTCTTAGGAAAAAAGAAGATATGTATGAGATAATTGCTGGAGAAAGAAGATATAGAGCTTCAAAACTTGCCAGCTTAAAAGAAATACCAGCTATTATACTAGATGCAGAGGATATAGATGTGGCAAAATTAGCCTTAATAGAAAATATACAAAGAGAAGATCTAAATCCAATTGAAGAAGCCTTGGCCTATAAGAATTTAATGAAGGATTTTAAGTTAAAGCAAGATGAATTAGCTGAAGCAGTGGGAAAGAGTAGGTCCTATATAACCAATACTGTTAGGCTCTTAAATTTAGATGATAGGGTTATTGATTATCTATCTAAGGGAGAACTAACCCATGGTCATGGCAAGGTACTATTGGGTATAAAAGATGGAGAAGCCCAATTTCAACTGGCTAAAAAAATTATAGAAACAGGTTTAAATGTTAGAAAGACTGAAGAAGAAGTAAAAAAAGCGAAAAATATAAAGACTGATAAAAAGAAAAAAGCTCAGAAGGATCCCTATATAGTAGATCTAGAAGATGAACTTATAAGAACCTTTGGTACCAAGGTAAACTTAATCTCCGGTAAGAAAAAAGGAAAGATAGAAATAGAATACTATAGTGAAGAAGATCTAGCTAGAATTTATGAAATTTTAACCAAGTAATGTTCCACGTGGAACATTACTTGGAATAGAAAATATATATTAAAATACTAAAGAAATCCTGTAAGTAAAACTTATGTTCTAAGCATAAGGGTTTAATATAAAAGGAGGAATATGTAAATGTATATTGATAAGAGTATTAGAGAGTATGTAGAAGAAACAGCAAGTGGTGCACCTACTCCTGGAGGTGGAAGTGTATCAGCAGTTGCAGCTAGTTTAGGAGCAGCACTTACATCCATGGTTTATAATTTAACAGAGGGTAAGAAGGCATACAAGGAATTAGAAGAGAAAGACAGAAAAGAAATGGATGACAATTTCCAAGAGATAAAGGAAAAGATAGAAAAATTAAATTATTTTGTAGATGAAGATACAAAGGCTTTTGATGATGTAATGAAGGCCTTTAAAATGCCAAAAGAAACTGAGGAAGAAAAAGAAAAAAGAAGCGAAGCTATACAGCTAGGTTATAAGAAAGCTTTGGAACTTCCACTAGACTGTGCTAGAGTTTGCCTAGAGGTCTTAGAGCTTCAAGATGCCTTTGCAAGAAATGGAAATGTAAATGCCATAACAGATGTAGGGGTAGGTGCGCTTCTTGCTTATACAGGCCTTGAGGGAGCTCTTCTAAATGTTAGTATCAACTTAAATAGTATAAAAGATGATGAATATAGAGAGGGAAAGAGAAAAGAAGCTGAAGAAGTTTTAAATAAGGGTAAAGAATTAAAAGAAGAACTTATGAAAACAGTATATAGCAGATTATAAAAATATAGCTTATAATCTTCTCCCTCTTTTTTATGGAGAATTGCTTAAAAATTAAAGGTCCAGTAGATCAGAAACTTATCTAATCTATTGGACCTTTTTTATGTTTTAAACTTCTAATGCCCTATGACAAGCAGCAAAATGTTTTGGTTTTACTTCTACAAATTCTGGATTCTTATTGTGACAGATCTCTATAGCATAGGGACATCTATCTACAAATCTACAGGCTTCAGGTGGATCTATAGGACTAGGAACATCTCCCTCTAGTATAACTCTTTGCCTTTGTTTTTGAAGCTCTGGATCTGGTACTGGTATAGCTGAAAGCAGTGCCTTTGTATAAGGATGGATTGGATTTTCATATAGTTCCTCTGAATCCGCTAGCTCCATCATTTGTCCTAGATACATTACTCCAACTCTATCAGATATATATCTTACCATTGAAAGGTCATGAGCTATAAATAAATAGGTCAATCCTAGTTTATCTTGTAGATCCTTTAAAAGATTTACAACCTGTGCTTGAATAGAAACATCAAGAGCAGATATAGGTTCATCACAAACTATAAATTTTGGATTCATAGCAAGAGATCTTGCTATTCCTATTCTTTGCCTCTGTCCCCCACTAAACTCATGGGGAAATCTCATAGCATGTTCATCACTAAGTCCCACTAGATCTAATAGTTCCATTACCTTACTTTTTTGCTCTTTAGGATCTTTATAGGTAGCATGAATATCGAAGGATTCTCCTACAATTTCCTCTACTGTCATTCTAGGATTTAGAGATGCGTAAGGATCTTGAAATATCATTTGAAATTCTTTCCTAACTTTATTCATCTCTCTACGAGAATAGTCATAGATATTATTTCCTTCGAATATAAGCTCTCCATCTGTAGGTTCATACAATCTTATTATAGTCCTACCTGCAGTAGACTTTCCACATCCTGATTCTCCTACAAGACCAAAGGTCTCTCCAGGATATATATCAAAGCTAATACCATCAACGGCTTTTAGACTACCGCCGCCTACTTCAAAATGTTTTTTCAAATTTTTTACTGATATTAAAGGTTCCATCTAAGAAGAGCTCCTTTCTGTTGACTTTGCCATTGGATGATTTAACCAGCAGCGACTCTTGTGACTTTCACTGTGATGTTCTTCATCAGGCATATTATCTTTACAAATTTTCATAGCATAATCACATCTATCATAAAAAGGACAACCCTTTGGTGGAATATATAGATCTGGTGGTGTTCCATCAATAGAGTGTAGTCGCTCATTTTTATCCATATCAAGTCTTGGTACACTTTTTAAGAGTTTCCTTGTATAAGGATGCTTTGGATTATTGAAGAGTTCGAGTGTACTAGCTTCTTCAAGAATTTGACCTGCATACATAACCAATACCTTATCACTCATATCTGCTACTATTCCCAGGTCATGAGTAATTAAAATTATAGACATACCAAGTTCTTTTTGAACCTCTTTCATAATATCTAAAATTTGTGCTTGTACTGTTACATCAAGTGCTGTTGTAGGTTCATCAGCTATCATAAGAGTTGGATCAGATACCATAGCAAGTGCTATCATAACTCTCTGTCTCATACCACCTGAAAACTCATGTGGATATTGCCTAACTCTCTTTTCTGGTTGCGGTACAGATACAAGTTCTAACATAGATATAGCTTTTTTATTAGCTTCTTCTTGACTTATATCATGGTGGTGCATAAGACCTTCTATAATTTGTTTACCTACTCTTACTGTAGGGTTTAAAGATGTCATAGGATCTTGAAAGATCATAGATATCTTATTTCCCCTTATATCTTGCATCTCTTTTTTATTTTTCTTTAATAGATCTTCTCCATTAAACATAATTTCACCATTTTTGAAAAATGCAGGTGGTGATGGAAGAAGCTGCATTATAGAATTGGCTGTAACAGACTTACCACAACCTGACTCTCCAACTATTGCTACTGTTTCAGAGTTTTTTACACTGAAACTTATATTTCTAACTGCTTCAACTTCCCCAAAGAAAGTCTTAAAAGAAACAGCTAAGTTTTTAACTTCTAATAAATTTTCCATTTTTCCTTCTCCTTATTTACGTAGTCTTGGGTCAAGTGCGTCACGAAGTCCATCTCCTAGTACATTAAAGCCAAACATAATAAGAGAAATAAATATTGCTGGTATTATAAGTTGATACATATTTCCTATAGCCATTCCAGCCAAACCATCATTTGCAAGAGATCCAAGACTTGAGTTTGGAGCTTGGAAACCAAGTCCTAAAAAACCAAGAGTTGCTTCTGCAAATATTGCTCGAGGTATAGTCAAAGTAACATTTACCAGTATAGGACCAAGTGTATTAGGTACAATGTGTTTTCTCAATATCCAAGAATTCGAGGCACCAAGTGACTCAGAAGCAAGGGAATATTCTGATTCTCTAAGTTGAAGAACCTGCCCTCTAACTAAAATTGACATAGGTACCCAAGAAGTTAGAGTCATAGCAAGTATAAGCACAAACAAGGAGGTTCCAGAACCCTCACTAGAAAACACTACTGAAAGTAAAATTACTACAAGTAAATATGGAATACTATATACTACCTCAGCTACACGCATCATAACAGCATCCACTCTTCTACTTGCAACTCCTGCAAGGCCACCATAAATTACTCCTATAATAAAGTCAATAAGAGCTGCTAATATTCCTATAATAAGAGAATACTTTGCACCAATCCATACTCTGGTCCAAAGGTCTCTACCAAGTTCGTCAGTTCCAAATAAATGAGTTGAATTTGGTTTTAAGTTTATCTTAGAATAATCTTGTTCAAAATAAGTAAATTTATTTAAGGAAGGTCCTATTATAGCCATTATAAGAATAAGTACTATTACTATAAGCCCACTCATGGCAAGCTTGTTTTGCCTTAATCTTCTCCATACATCTGGCCAATAATCGATACTGGGACGCTTAATCTTATCTAAATCTCTTTTATCAAGATTTGCTGGTTCAAACATCTCTTTGCTAAATTCTTTATTTAAATTACTATCTACTTGATTCATTAACGTCCCTCCTCTGTTAATTTTATTCTTGGATCTATTGCCATATAAGCTAGGTCCACAAAGAACAACATAGCTACCAGTACAATGGCATAAAAAATAGTAGTTCCCATTATTAAGGTATAATCTCTATTGCTTATAGCCTTTACAAATAGAGAGCCCAGTCCAGGAATACCAAATATTTTTTCAACTACAAAACTACCTGTTAAAAGACCAGATATAAGGGTTCCAAGTACTGAAATAATTGGAAGTATAGCATTTCTAACAGCATGTTTTAATATAACAGCTGAATTAGATATACCCTTTGATTGTGCAGTCTTTATATAGTCTTGACCAAGTACTTCAAGCATACTAGATCTCATAAGCCTTGCCATATATGCAAGAGGCATAAGAGAAAGAGCTATAGCTGGAAGTATAGTATGTCTAAATTGACCCCATCCTCCAATAGGAAGTGCGGAGATATTTTTAGCTACAAATTGTATAAGCAAGGTACCCATTATAAAGCTGGGGACCGAAATACCAATTATGGCCACTACCATGGCTATATAGTCCGGTGTTCTATTTTGATAGATGGCTGCCAAGGCTCCTAGAGCTGGACCAAATATCAAGGCTATAATTAAAGCCTCTAATCCTAAGTAAGCTGATACTGGAAATCCTCTTCCAACCATATCATTAACTGTTTCAACTCTTGACTTCATTGATTCGCCAAGATTTCCTTGTAAAAGATTTTTTAAGTAAATTACATATTGCTCTGATAGGGGTTTGTCTAACCCATATTTTTCTAATAAGTTTTCATATACTGCTTCTGGCATTTTTCCCTCTTTGTTAAATGGATTACCAGGTACTGAATGCATTAGAAAAAAAGTAATAGTAACTACGGCCCAAATTGTAAGTATTGCCATTCCAAGCCTTTTTGCTATGTATTTTTTCACACTATCACTCCTAAATTTATTAATAAAGAAAATCGGATGGGCTGTAATAGCCCACCGATTTTTTTAATTCATTTTAATTCTTATTTATCCATATCTGCATATGTTAATTTTGGATAATTTACTAATGGTTTATATATTCCAGACACATATGGTTTTTGAGCCCATGGTTGTGTATAGAAATAAACTGGTACAACTGGCATATCTTCCATAAGCATTTTTTCAGCTTTTCTCATAGCGTCAAATCTTTCTGTTTGATCTGCACTAGTTTTAGCTATTTCAATCAATGCATCATATTCAGGATTGTTGTACTTAGCATCATTAAAGCTAGAAGTACTTTCCCATAGTTCTAAGAATGTTATAGGATCCATAAAGTCTCCAATCCATCCTGCACGAGAAATTGAATACTCTCCTGCTTTTTCTCTGTCTAGTTTAACTTGGAAATCTACGTTTTCAAGTTGAACTTCAACACCAAGATTTACTCTCCACATTTCTTGAGCTGCTTGAGCTATCTTCTTGTGTGATTCAAGAGTATTGTAAAGAATTACTACATTGTTAAAGTCTTCTGCAGTTAATCCTTCTTCTTCTAGTCCTTCTTCAAATAATTTTTTAGCTTCATCAGCATTGAATTCTACAAGTTTTCCTACTTCTTCACGATATTCATTACCATTTTCGTCCATAAGACCTGCAGGTACTACTCCTTCTGCTGGTAGCTGTCCACCTTGAGCTATTTTCTCTACTATAGTATCATGGTCTAAACTCATAGCAAAAGCTTTTCTGATTTTAGAGTTTGCAAATGGCTTAACACCATTGCTCATTTCATAGTTAGAGTTTAGGTTGTAGTAGTAAGTTCCTACTTGCTTTCCTATAACTAACTCAGGATTATCTTCTGCTATCATTTCAGCTACTACACCTTGTGGAAGTGGAAGCAATAGATCATAGTCTCCACCTTCATATTTTTGCCATGTAGTGTTTTCATCTTCTATAATATCAAAATCTATTCCATCTAACTTAACTAAATCTTTTTCATAATAGTTATCACTTTTTCTTATTTTAATATGTGCACTATGTTCCCATTCAGTTAATGTGAAAGGTCCATTAGATACGTGAGTATCAGCATTCTTTGCCCAATCTGGGTTATCTTCTACAACTGCCTTGTTAACTGGATAAAGTGTATAGAATGCAGTTAACTCTAAGAAATAAGCTGTAGGAGTTTCTAAAGTAACAACTAGAGTTTGATCATCTTCAGCTTTTACCATAACATCATCCATTGAACCTTCACCAGTGTTAAAAGCTTCTCCACCTTTAATGTAGTAAAGTTGGAATGCATAGTCTGATGCAAGCTCTGGATCTAATGCTCTTTTCCAAGCGAACTCGAAGTCATGAGCTGTAACAGGATCTCCATTTGACCATTTAGCGTCTTCACGGATTTTGAAGGTATAAGTTAAGTTATCATCAGATAT
Source organism: uncultured Tissierella sp. (assembly GCA_964489715.1). Lineage (GTDB taxonomy): Bacteria > Bacillota > Clostridia > Tissierellales > Tissierellaceae > Tissierella_A. The sequence goes on from CAZBAK010000005.1 coordinate 16,777, forward strand.
TTCTGGCTCACCATCAGCTACACCAGGAACTATTTCTAAATCTGAATTTATCTTCATAAGTCCTTCAAAAGTATGGTCTAGTACCCAAGACTCATGAGTACCTTGTGCTAGAGCTGGGTCTAGTGAACCTGGCTCACTTGAGTTATTTGTTCTTAAAATCTTTTCTCCATCGCTGTCTGGAGCTTCTTCACCTGTATCTGTTGTTTCTTCGCCTGTATCTGTTGCTGGTTCATCAGATTGATCATCTGGAACACAACCAACTACAAGCACTGAAACTACAAGGATAAGGCTTAATAATACTAATAATTTCTTCTTCATAAATGTACCCCCCTATTAATAGTAAGAATATTTAATTCTTTCAACCATTTTACCACATTACTAAGATGAATTCAAGATGTATATACATTACTACATTATACATACAATAAGATATAAATATCAAGTATAATATCAAATTTTATTATAAATATGATATAATAAAAAAATGGAGGGATATAGATGATTTATTTTGACAACGCAGCAACTACATTTCCAAAGCCTTCAATAACCTATGAAAGAATAATAGAAGCTATGGGAGAATATGGTGCAAATCCAGGTAGAGCAGGCCATAGCATGGCCTTAAAGGCCAATAGAGAGATATTTGCAACTAGAAATATTCTTAGCAAGCTTTTTAATATAGACAATCCTATGAATATTATATTTACATCTAGTGGCACAGAGAGCTTGAATCTAGCTATAAAGGGATTATTAAAAGAGGGAGACCATGTTATCACAACTAGCATGGAGCATAATTCTGTCCTAAGACCTCTCAAGCATCTAGAGTCAAAGGGGGTCCAAACTACAATAGTTAGGGCAAATTCAAGGGGAGAGATAGATCCTGAGAATATAGAAAAAGCCATAAGGGCAAATACTAGACTTATAGTAATGACCCATATCTCAAATTTAACTGGTACAATTATGCCAGTGGAAGAAGTAGGTAGAATCGCCAGGGAAAATAATATATTATTTATGCTAGATGCAGCTCAATCTGCAGGAGTCTATCCTATAGATGTTGAGGCTATGAATATAAGTCTTTTGGCACTTCCAGGCCATAAGGGTATACTAGGCCCCCAGGGGACAGGAGTACTATATATAAGAGAAGGATTAGAATTGGAAAGTTTATTGCAGGGAGGAACAGGCAGTGCATCTGAATCCTTAGAACAGCCAGATATACTTCCAGACAAATATGAAAGTGGAACCCACAATGGACCAGGAATAATTGGCATGGGAGCAGGTGTAGAATATATTTTAGAAAGAGGAATAGAAAATATAAGAAAACACGAGGAAGAGCTTACTAAATACTTTTTAGATGCTATAGAAAATATAGAGGGAGTAAAGATATATGGGCCCAAAGATTCTAAAAAACAGGCAGCTGTAGTTGCCATAAATCTTAAGGATATAGATTCATCAGAAATTGCCTATATTTTAGACCAGGAATACAAGATAGGAGTCAGGTCTGGGCTGCACTGTGCCCCTGAAGCTCATAGGACTATAGGCAGCTTGGATCAGGGTGCTGTTAGATTTAGCTTTGGTATATTTAATACTAAAGAAGAAGTAGATATAGCCATAGAGGCAATAAAAGAAATTTCAAAAGAGATATAGGAGAGAGGACATGGAATATTTATATTTTATTGGAGATTTTGTAGGGGAATATATAGTAGAGTTTATTTTGTTTTTATATATTGGATTTTTAATTCTTATTATTGCATCTTTGATTTCCAACCATAAAAACAAAAAACTATTAGAAAAATATAATCTACTGGTTAGAAATTTCAATGGAGAAAATCTGGAACAACTTATCATATACCTTCAAAATCATATAAATGAGTTAAATGGAAATTTAAATTCTGCAAGACTTGATATAGAAGAGATAGGAAGAAAATTAGATTTTGCCATGCAAAAGACTGGCTTTATTAGATATAATGCATTTGACGATATGGGAAGCGAGCTTAGTTACTCAATAGCACTTCTAGATAGTTTTGAAAATGGCTTTATATTGACAAGTATCTATGGAAGAGATCACAATATAAACTATGCAAAAGATATAAAAAATGGAGAAAGCAAGAGCAAGCTTTCAGCAGAAGAAATTATTGCATTAGAAAGAGCCTTAAAGTCTAATGTTGAAAAGGTATAGGGTGAAAAGATGGAGGAATTTCTTTTTATTATAAATCCTATAGCAGGTAGTGGCAAGGCAAAAGATCTAAAAGAAGTTATTAGATCAAAGATGAAGGCCAGTAAGAGAACTTATAAAATAGAAAGCACAAAAAACCCTAAGGATGCTACTAGAATAGCCTATGAAACTAATATAAAGACCATAATAGCTGTAGGTGGAGATGGTACCATAACAGAAGTAGCCAAGGGAATTATAAAAAGAGGGTATGGGGTGCTAGGCATTATTCCAGGAGGAACTGGAAATGACCTTATTAAAAGTTTAGGAATAGAAAACAATATATGCAAATCAATGGATATTATATTAAGAGGAAAGACTTCAAATATAGATATAGGAAAAGTAAATGGATTTATATTTTTAAATGTTGCTGGGATTGGTTTAGATGTAGAGGTTTTAAGACGTGAAAAAAATATTAGAAAATATATAAAGGGTAAAATGTCCTATATTCTTAGCGTATTTATAACACTTATAAAATTTAGAAAAATACAGGTAGAAATTGAAGTAGAGGATAAAAGATATAAAAAAGACCTAGTATTATTTAACACAGGTAATGGAAAATTTATAGGGGGAGGACTTCAGATAAACCCCAGTGCAATAATAGATGATGGCTATCTTCATAACTCCATTGTAAAAGATGTAAACAATCTCAGGATTCTAACCATATTTCCTGAGATTTTTAAGGGGACCCATATAAGACACAAAAAATATGTGGAAATATTTAAGAGTAAAAAGATTAAAATCTATTCAAAAGAGGAATTATATTTAAATTTAGATGGAGAAGTATTTCCCGCAGGAAAAGAAATAGAATTTTCCTTAATGGATGAAAAGATAGAAGTTTTGATTCCTTAGAGATATTGAGGAAATATATAAAAAAGAAATAGGGCCCTTAAGGCCCTTTTTTCTTTTGAACTTATCTTAAAGCTCTGGCTCATCTATATTATCATCAGTTTTATCTACATGTGTTTTGGGATATTCCTCAGTTTTATCTATATGGGTCTTTGGATATTCACCATGTTTAGCCTTGTGCTTTTCTAGAACACTTTGCTTTCTAGATATAGTTTGTTCCTTAGTATCTTTTGGAATATCTTCTTTAACTACTGTATCAGTATTTACTTTGTCTTTAGTAGAACTTGTAGCTTCTTTTGCCTTATCTACAATATTTTTATCTGGAACTTCTTTTTTGTTTTCTTCTTCTACTTTCTTCTCGAACTTTTTTAGCTGCCTATCAGCAAAGCCTCTTCCACCAAGACCAAATGCCAAGGCGAATGCCACTGATAATCCACCTAATACTAGAAGAAAGGCTATATTAACTATAGTTGAGGCGAATTTTATTTGTTCTAGAGTCATAAATACTGCAAATATTATAATTATATATTTTGCTATAGCTGCTGTAAAAGGACTCTTTGCATACTTATTGATCAAGCCTTCTACAAAGTAAGCTCCTAAAACGCCAAGTCCTATTATTATAAGACCACTAATTAAAAGAGGTAGATAGCCAATTATACTATAGCCTATTGTATTTAAAACATCCAATTTCAATATGCTTAAAGCTTCTACAGTTATAAATAGGATTATTACAACTTTGACTATATTTGCTATTATCCTAGAAAGATTAAATTTTGGAATATCTCCTTCAGTACTTTCTTCCATCCAATTATAAAATTTATGGATGCCCATTCTTTGGAGAAGCTGCTCTAGTATTTTAGCTATAAAGTTTGCAAGATAGTAGCCAAGAGCTAGTAATATTAAGGCTACCAGTACATTTGGAAGCATTTGCATTACCTTGTTTAATACCACCAGAATAGGTTCTGTGAGAGTTCTGATATTCAATGTCTCTAGAGCCATTGTTATAAAAGGTATTAAAACTAAGGCAAAAACTATCTTTGATAAAACGTCGGCCAAGGTCATCTTTTGATCTTCATCAACTTCTTCTATCTCAGTTCTTGGACTGATTTTATTGTATAATCTATCAATATTTATAGTTTGCAAGAACTTAAAGGATAGATCTCTTAGTATCTTAGCTATAAAGTAACCTATAAACAATACAATTCCAACGCCTATCAACCTTGGTATAAAGGCCAGTAGATTTTGCATCATATTTGATATTGGACCTGATACAGATTCCATATCCAAGGCATCTAATATACTTGGAATAAATAGTAGAAATACTAAAAAGTAAGCTAATTGAGAAATACTTCTTACTTTTTCCTTGCCATAGGCAGGATCTGCTGGACTTCTACCCTTAGACAAGTAATTTGCCATACCTGTTTTAATCAATAATTTTTGCAGTAGATTTTTAACAATAACAGCTACTGCCCATGCTATTAAAAATAAAATCAAAGCTTTTAATATATTTGGTATAAATAAAAGTATGCTACCAAATATATTTTGAAATATATTTTGAGTTTCAAACATAACTATTCCTCCTATTGAATTTTTTAAAGAACAATTTCTTATCTTGTATTAATTAATACCCAAATTTAGATGGAAACAACACATATTCCCAGAGCTTCTCATAAAGTCCTAGAAAGAGAGAGGATTTTTATTAGTGTGTTTAAATTATATCTAGGGGGGAATATATATTATGAGTGATTATGGAAAAACAATAGGATTAGAAATATTACTTAATATAATAAAAACCAATAAAGATTAAGGTTAAACTATGACTTTATTATACGAGGAGGATTTATTATGTATGAGGAAAGAAAAGAAAAAAAAATAGGCATATTTTCTAGCCAGGATGATGCAATAAGGGCGATTAAAAGATTGAAAATAAATGGCTATAAGGATGATGAGATTTCAGTATTAGCTAAGGAGCATAAAGACATAGATAGGCTTTCCAAGGCTACAGATACAGATGTAAAGACTACAGATGCACAAGAGGGTGCAGCTGGGGGAGCTGTAG
>CAZBAK010000005.1:21990-64268 GCA_964489715.1 uncultured Tissierella sp.
GGAGCTGTAGGAGGCCTGATTGGAGCTCTTGTAGATCTGGGACTTACTAAGGAAGAAGCTGAAGAATTCGAAGGCTATCTAGATAGAGGCTATATCTTGGTCATGGTTGAAGGCCATAAGGATAGAGGAGTCTATGATAACTTTTATGAAAACAATAGCATTATAAGGGACAGATATAGGAGAGAATTCTTAGAAAACCATGAAGAAGAAGATTTAAATAAATTTGTAGATCCAACTGATGGAAATAGAGTAGTGCAACCAGATAATCCAGGAAGGCCAGTGGATCCTAAAAATCCAGATGAACCTATTGAACCACTAGACAAAGATGAAAGTCACAAAGGTATAGATAGATAAGATAAATAATAATAAGCTAAATCCCTAGGGATTTAGCTTATAGTTTTCATTGAAATCCAGTATTGGGAGAGATAGAAATGTTATTTATGATTGATATTCAAAATGATTTTTTCCATCAAGAAAAAGGTAAAATGCCTGTAAAAGATGCAGACAAGCTTTTGGATGGAATAATAGATAGGATAAAAATTTATGAAGACAAGAAGGACAAAATCTTCTATACTCTAAACATACATGAAAATATGCCTGATGATAAGAGAAGTAAGCAAGAGAAGATATGGGGTCAGAGTGTATATGATCCTTTGAAGAAATATGTGGAAAAACACAGGGAGTTAAAAAAAGTATACTATGGTATAAGACCAGAAGAATCCAATATGATAAAAAAAAGATATACTGACCAGAGCTATGTTGATACTATAGAAATCTTTGGTGTAGAGACTGACATTTGTGTCTTGTCCAATGCTATAATAATACAAAACATATTCCCAGAGTCAAAGATCATAATAAATTCTTCTCTTTGTAAAAGCAACAATATTTCTTACCAGTATCAAGCTTTAGAAATAATGAAAAACTTAAAAATGGAGGTTATATAGATGGAGTTAGATGAGGCCAGCTTAGAAAAAATAGTAGATGATCTTACCCTATGGATAAGGGAAAAGATGAAAAGTATAGGGGGAAAAAAGATAGTTATAGGCATATCTGGTGGAAAAGATAGTTCTGTAGCAGCAGCTCTTAGTGTTAGAGCCATTGGAAAAGAAAATGTTATAGGTGTCCTTATGCCTAAGGGAGAGCAGTTGGATATAGATTTTTCCTATGAGATTTGCCAGTTACTGGAAATTGAAAATGTAACTGTGCCAATAGATAATGTCTTTAAGGAATTTATCAAACTATTTGATAATTTACCAAATAGCTTAGTCTCTGAGATTTCAGAAAATACTTCTATAAATCTCTCTCCTAGAATTAGGATGACCATACTCTATGGCTTGTCCCAGTCTATAGAAGGGGCTAGAGTCATTCATACTGGTAATTTATCTGAACGTTGGATAGGATATACCACAGTTTATGGAGACAATACAGGAGCTTTCTCACCCCTGGGGAATTTTACATCTGACGAGGTCATACAAATTGGTAGATATTTAGAAATACCAGAGAAGTTTATAATAAAGCCTCCAGCAGATGGTCTCACAGGAAAGACAGATGAAATGGTTATAGGATTTGATTATGATATTTTAAATAAATATATAAGAACAGGTGAAATAGACGATTTAAAGATAAAAGAAAAGATAGATTCTATGCACAGTTATACAGGTTTTAAGTTCCAGCCAATTCCAGTATTTACAAATCAGTTGCCTGTAAAAATTAAATAAATATGCCAATATGGGATTATAAAAGCTTCTCCTGGGTAATATAAGTAATAAGTTCATAGTGATTATTGGAGAAATAAAATTATAGAATTTAACTTTATGAGAAGATTACAATTGTTATTACAAGGAGGAGAAAAAAATGTTAAGATGGTCAGTTATACTTTTAATAATAGCCATTGTAGCAGCAATTTTAGGATTTACTGGCATAGCAGGAGCCGCAGCAAGTATTGCTAAGATAGTATTCTTTATATTCTTGGTATTATTTGTTTTATCATTATTATTTGGAAGAAAGAGCGTATGATCATAAAAAAACACCAGTTAACTGGTGTTTTACATAGATAAAGATTTAAACTCTAGAGAAATTTATCTCTAGAGTTTTTTTAGTTTTTCAACCTGGTCTTCTCTGCCAAGAACTACCATGGTATCTCCCAGTCCTAATATTTCATCAGAGCTTGGATTAAATATCCACTTATTGTCTTGCTTTCTTATGGCAAGGATAATCAAGCCTGTTTTTTTCAGGTATTCTGACCTCTCTTAAGGTCTTACCCTTTATAGAGGATGACTCTAAGACTTCAACATCTTCTAGATCTAGTACTACATCACCTGCATGTGTCATTACATCCAAAAATGAAATAACAGTTGGCCTTAGCATAAGGGCGGCCATTCTACTTCCACCTATCTCATTTGGAGATATGGTGTTGTTTGCACCAGCTCTCTTTAGCTTATCATCAGCATACTCCTCTATTGCCCTGGAGACAATATATAGATTTTCATTTTTGCTTCTAGCTGTTAGAACAGTATCTTCATCTTTTTCTATAACTAGAAATTCAACATTGGCCTTTTGAAACTGTCTTATGGCATTCATACCAGTCTCTCCTGCACCACATATTATATAGTGATTTTCTAACTTTTTTATGTCTCTTTCCATCTTTTTCTGCCTCCAAGCGATTTTTAAATCTCCCTCTAAAAGTGAACGCACTATACTAGAGAATAGATAACCTACTGTGCTAAGACTTATAAGAATAAGGATTATTGAAAAGATCTTAGCCTCTTCATCCATAAGGGCAATCTCTGCATATCCTACAGTTGATATGGTTATAACTGTCATATAGAGAGCATCAAGCAAGTTTACATCTAAGAGTAACTTATAGCCTATAGTACCTACAAGAAAAAGGGATAAAATAAGTGTTAATATAAAACCTATATTTTTTTTATCTTCCATAGAAAACTCCTCGTAACTTTTTTTAAATTATATCACACAAGTATCTTCTTTAATATAGATAGAGCTAAAAAAACTTCCAGCTAGATAGTCTAGAAAAGACTATCTAGCTGGAAGCAATATATTTTATAATTTGCCCTGATCATCTAGCTTCTTTAAATCATCAAATCCACCAATTAGCTCACCATCTATAAATACATAGGGAACTGTACTTTGACCAGTTTCCTTGATCAGTTCCTGTCTCTTATCTTCATCTTCTTCTATATTGTGCTCCACATATTTAAGACCCCTGCGATCTAATAATTGTATGGCCCTCTTACAAAAAGGACAATAACCCCAGGTATATAGTTCAATATTTTTTTCCATATCTTAATCCCTCCATTTGTTTGCTAGTATAAATATATATGTCCATAAGTAGAAAAATTAAACATATTTATATAGATGGATAGTTGCCTAGGCCCTTATATCTACAAAGTCAAATTTTTCTACATCAAACAGTCCCATATCAGTAAGCTTTAAGCTTGGAATAACTGGTAGGGCCATAAAGGCTAGGGTCATAAAAGGGTCAATATCCTTGCTGACACCTAACTTGTCATAGGAAATCTCTATCATTTCCTTTAAAGTTTTATTGGTCTCTTCTATGGCTTTACTGGTCATAATTCCACCTATCTCAAGAGTTAAGCTCTTTAAAACTTCTCCCTGGGAAACAACCACAATCCCACCACCTATTTCTTGAAGATGCTTAGAAGCCAATATTATGTCACTATCATTGTCCCCAACAGCTATTAGATTATGAGAATCATGTCCTATGGTAGAGGCTATAGCTCCGTTTTTAAGGCCAAAGTTTTCTATAAGTCCCACACCAATATTGCCAGTTAGATTATGTCTTTCTGCTACTATAAGCTTTAATATATTATTATCTGAAAATACAAAGCGTCCCTCTTTAACTTCTACATTGCGAACATTGTTTTCTGTTACTAGACTGTCCTTTAGGACACCTATAACACGGGCCCTATTACTATCTAGGGGAATCTGTATATCTTCTTCACTTATATCAAGAAGCTTAACACTGTCTGTCATATTTTCAGGTAGATACTCATCTACTGAAAATAGAGCTTCACCATCTTGGGCTACAAGTTTACCGTCCTTAAATACATTTAATATATTAAAGTTCTCTAAATTATCTACTACCACTAAGTCTGCCCTATAGCCAGGAGCTATGGCACCCTTAGCTTTTAGTCCATAGCATTCAGCAGAGTTAAGACTGGCTATTTTTATGGCGTCTATAGGATCTATACCTTCTTTTATAGCAAGTTTTATATTAAAATCTATACTTCCTTCACTGATTAAATCCTCAGGATGCTTATCATCTGTACAAAACAAGAAGCGTCTTAGATTGTCCTTGTCTACAACTTTTATAATATTTCTTAAATCCTTAGCTGCTGACCCTTCTCTTAAGAGTATATACATACCAAGTCTTAACCTATCTATAACTTCTTCTGGAGTTGAACATTCGTGTTCTGTGTCTATTCCAGCTAGCTTATAAGCATTTAAATCCCTTCCACTAATCATGGGACCATGGCCATCTATTACCCTATTATTGAATAAAACTAGCTTTTCTAAAACTTCACTATCTCCTGCTATTACATCTGGATAGCTCATCATCTCTCCCAAACCTATTACATTTTCTTCTTCCATAAGACTTTCTAAATCCTTAGCCCTTAAAATAGCCCCTGCATTTTCGAATTTTGTAGAAGGTACACAAGAAGGAAGCATTATATTTACATCTAGAGGTAGATTTTTGCTTTCATCTATAATATATTTTATTCCATCTAGACCTTTTACATTTGCTATTTCATGGGGATCAGCCATGATAGTTGTTACTCCCCTTGGAACTATTACTCTAGCAAATTCTGAAGGTGAAGACATAGAAGATTCAATATGAACATGGGAATCTATAAAGCCAGGAAGTAAATATTTACCTTCTAGATCTATTTCACTTTCACCTTTATACTCTCCTATACCTACTATGATACCATCTCTTATAGCTACATCTCCTTTGATTATTTCATTTGTAAAAACGTTGACTACATGTGCATTTTTAAGAACTAGTTGAGAATCTAGCTTACCACTTGCATTTTGTATAAGATTACCTAAAGTTTGTGTTTTCATAATTCCTCCTTGAACGATTTATATATTAAAATACTCTTATATATTATGATATCACTTTAAAGATTTATGTATATATAAGCTTTAACTAAAGAATAAAAGAAAATAAAGAAAAAATACTCTTTTCCAACAATATTAACTAGATTTAGAAAATTAAAAAATATTTAACTTATTGCATTGTCAGAATAATTTGATATAGTAAAAGAATAAGAAACTTATAAATATATATTTCATATAATAAAACTATAAATTAAAAGGGTGAAAAGGATGAAAATTTTAGCATTAGACATCAACAAAAAAAGTATAAAATCAGCTATTTCAGATCTAGATGGAAATATAGAAAATCTTAAAGTAAGTGACAGCCCAGCCAGTGAAGGAGCTCAGGCCCTGCTAGAAAAACTCATAGAAACAATTCATAGCTATGAAGACTTTGACAAAATCGCCATAAGTACAGTGGGCAAAGTAGATAGAAAAAGTGGAATTATTATCCAGGCTGACAAGAGTATAGAAGGATATGAGGGAACTAAGCTTAAGGAAATATTAGAAGAAAGATTTAAAAAAACAGTAGAGCTAGAGAGTCATGAAAATGCCTTAGCCTTAAGTGAAAAGCACTTTGGAAGGGCCAAAGAAACTGAAAACTTCCTATGTGTAACATATGGACATCTTATTGGAGGAGCTATAGTTATAGATTCTAAACTATACAGAGGTCAAGATGGCCTAGCAGGAGATTTTGGAAATATAATAACCCATAGATTTAAGGATAAATATACTAAGGGCTTTTACAATAGATATGCTTCTGAAAAAGAGTTAATACTTATGGGAAAGGTCCTATCACAGGATTATGCAAGTGTAGAGAGAATATATGAAGAGTTCGAAAAGGGAAATCCTTCCATAGTAAGAGTGATGGAAGATTGGACATTTGAGCTTTGTATAGGACTTGTATCCCTGATAAATACATTTAATCCTTCCAAGATAATAGTGGGTGGAGGAATAATGGAAGAAGAAAAAATTGTTAAGATGGTAGAGGAAAAGCTTAAATCCATGCTTCAAGAGGGATTTGGAGAGCTAGAAATAATGCAGGCTTCCTTGGGTGATAAGGCAGCTCTTGTGGGAGCAGCAAGTCTATATATATAAGTCTATTTTAAGGATTATTCTATAACAATATTGTTATGAATAATCCTTTTTTTCTCTAAAAACTATTTAGTATAGGATCTTATCTTGTTAAAACTTGATAACTAGCAGACTTTAAGGATACAATACTAGTATAGAGTTAGATTAAAAGGAGGGTTTATCTTGATTATAGGTCTTGATATGGGAGGTACCCATATAGATGGAGTTATTATAAAAGATAATAGAATAATAAATACAATCAAAAATCCTACAGATAAGGATGATTTATTCAATTCGATTTGGTCAACTTTAAAAGAATTGTTAGAGGATTATGATAAATCAGATATAAGGAGAATAAATCTCAGCACTACTATATCTACCAATGCCATAGTAGAAGATAAGATTTCTTCAGTGGCTATGATTATTCAAGCTGGACCAGGATTAAATAGTGATTTTCTAGCATGTGGCAGGGAAAATAGTTTTATTTCTGGCTATATAGATCATAGGGGAAAGCTAGTTGAAGAATTCCACAGGGGAGAAATAGATGAGGCTAGAAAATTATTTAAAGAAAAAAATATAGATTCTTGTGGTGTGGTTACTAAATTTTCCACAAGAAATCCAGAAAATGAAATAAGAATAGGAGATATGTTAGAAGAGGATTTTCAGCATATAAGTCTTGGACACAGAATGTCTGGTAAGCTTAACTTTCCAAGAAGGGTCTTTACTTCATATTTAAATTCAGCAGTCCATAGTACCTTTGAAGAATTTTCAAAGAATATAAAGCTTTCTCTTAAAAGAGAGGGAATAGAGGCTCCAGTATTTATCTTAAAGGCTGATGGTGGAACCATGGACATTCAAACTGCAGAAGAGAGGCCAGTTGAAACAATACTTTCAGGTCCTGCAGCTAGCTTTACAGGAATGAGTTCCATGCTAGAGACAGAGGGAGATTCCATACTATTAGATATTGGAGGAACCACTACAGATATATTCTTTTTAGCAGATGGAGTTCCCCTGTTTGAACCTTTAGGAGCTGAGATCTCAGAATATAAGACCCTTGTTAGAGCTGTTTATAGTAGATCAATAGGCCTAGGTGGAGATAGCTCTATAAATATAGAAGATAATAAGCTGCAAATAGGACCAAGAAGGATGGGCAAGCCCTATGCTTTTGGAGGACCTAGTCCTACACCTACAGATGCTATGATATTTTTAAATCTAATAGACATAGAGAGAGAAGCTTATAAAGAAAGAGCAAGAGAAGCTATAGAAATTCTAGCTAGTAAATTAGATCAAAAGCCAGAAAGACTAGCTGAAGATATACTGCTGGAAATGGGAAATATCATAAAGAGAAAGACAGATGAATTGTTGTTAGAAATAAATAGTAAACCTGTATATACAGTAAGAGAACTATTAGATGGAAAAGAGATAGTTCCAGAATCCATAAATATTATAGGTGGACCTGCTAAAGCCTTGGCAGCTATATTAGAAGATAAATACAAGTTAACTTGTAAGTATCCAGAAAACTATAGTGTGGCAAATGCTGTAGGAGCGGCTCTTGCTAAAACTACTGTAGAAATAACAATGCTAGCAGACACTGCCCAGGGTATATTAACTGTTTCAGACCTGGGAGTACAGGAAAAAATCCCTAAGGATTTTACTTTAGAAGATGCTAAAAAAAGAGCTAGAGAGCTATTGGAAGAGGCGGTTATTGCCATGGAGGGCAAGGGCCATAGCATAGAAAGCGAAATAACTGAAGCCAGTAGTTTTAACATGATAGGTGGATTTCTCACAAGAGGTAAAAATATAAGAGTCAAAGCACAGATAAAGCCTGGATATATTTTAAAACTGAGGAGTGGTGAAGATTATGAAGGCTAAAAATAAATTAGGATTGGTATTCTTTCCTGCTTTTGACTGGGCTATAAGTCCAAGTCATCCAGAGAGGGAAGAGAGACTGCTATATACTCAAGATCAAATTTTTGAAGAGGGAATAGATGATATAGAGGGCATAGATATGTTCAATCCCATAGTGGCTAGTGAAAAGGATATACAGAGGGTTCATTTTTGCGTTCCAGATGTAGCTTCTAGACTAACAGAGTCCCATTTTGTATCAGTTGGAGGTGCCATAAAAGCTTCTCAAGCTGTTATGAATGGACAAGTGGATAAATCCTTTGCCCTAATTAGACCACCAGGACATCATGCTCACAGGGTAGTATATGGGGATAGGGGATTTTGTGTGGTAAATGTGGAGGCAGTAATGCTAGAAAGAATGCGACAAGAATTTGGACCCTTAAGGGCGGCTATAGTTGATACAGACTGCCACCATGGAGATGGAACAGAGGATATATATTGGAATGATCCAGACACCCTCTTTATCTCCTTTCATCAAGATGGAAGAACACTTTTTCCAGGAACTGGTTATATTGAAGACCTTGGAGGACCATCAGCCTATGGCTTAAATGTAAATATACCCCTACCTCCCAATACTGGAGATGAGGGCTTCCTACATGTACTAGAAAATGTTGTAATGCCCATACTAGATGATTATAAGCCAGATATTATAATAAATTCTGCAGGACAAGACAACCACTATACAGATCCTATTACCAATATGAACTTTACAGCTCAAGGATATGCAAAATTAAATAGTATACTAGATCCAGACATAGCTGTTCTAGAAGGAGGCTATTCCATAGAGGGGGCTCTTCCCTATGTAAATTTAGGCATAATACTAGCCATGGCTGGACTTGATTACTCTAAGGTTCATGAGCCAGACTACAATCCAGAAAAACTAGTACAGTCCCAGGACATAACAGACTATATTGAGGAAACTTCAAAGATTGTCCTAGACAAATGGAAGAAGAGAGAAAGTTTAGCCTTGGAGAAATTTAAGGGTTTAGAACTAGTTCAAAAGTCCAAGCAAATATACTATGATACAGACGGCATATTAGAAAATCAAGTTCAACATTTTAAGAGATGTCCTAATTGCTCAGGAGTAAACTGGATAGACTCTAAATCAGATAACGGCTTCCATATCTTAGCAGTAACCATACCAAGAGATGGATGTTCAGTTTGTATAGATGAGGGATATAGTATGTATAAGAGGCTGGATAAAAGATATACCAACAAATATTTACAGGATAAGGTAAATGATAAATATTTTGAATAAAAAATTAGCTAAAAGTCTTGGTAGACTTTTAGCTAATTTTTTTATGGATTTAGTCCTTATTCTGTATCAGTTAAGGAATTAGTTATTTCATATTCTTCAACTGTCTTTGCATACCAAGCATTGAAAGCTTCTGGCATCTTTGACTCTACTAGTATGTTTTTTATAGTTTCCTTATTTTCTTCTAGGCTAGTTACCTTTTCTTCCTTCTTCTCATTTACTACAATTATGTGGTAGCCATGTTCAGTTTTAATTGGCTCACTAACTTCTCCTATTTTTTGACTAAAAGCTGCTTTATCAAATTCTGGGACCATTTTACCTCTACCAAAGAATCCAAGATTTCCGCCCTTGTCCTTGCTTCCCGGATCTGTAGAATATTCCTTTGCAAGCTCTTCCATGTCTCCTCCATCATCTAACTTATCTTTAACTTCATTAGCTAGTTCTTCGGAATCTACAAGTATATGGCTAGCATCAACTTCTTCCCCTTGAGTAAATTGTTCTTTATTTTCCTCATAGTATGCAGTGATTTCTTCATCAGTTACTTCTAGATCATCTGCTAAAAGTTTTTCAAGTGAAATTTTATTTACTATTTCCTCTTTTAACTTGTCTAGTGTCATATTAGATTGTTCTAGAGCAGCATCTAAACCTTCTTTTCCACCATATTGCTCTTCTATTGCTTCTACTTCCTTGTCTATTTCTTCATCAGTGATCTCAATATTGTTCTTTTCTATTTCTAGTTCTACTAATTTTTCACTGATCAATGAATTTAAAGTTTCAGCTCCGTATCTTTCAACTAGGATATCATTTAGCTCTGACTGTGATATTTCTACCTCCCCTACTGTTGCTACTACTTCTTTTTCTTCACTGCTACAAGCAGTCATAGTAAGGGCTAAAACAAGAACTAATGCCAGAACTATGTATTTTACATTTTTAAAACTTTTCATTATATATTGCTCCTTTATTATTTATTTAAGACTAAAACTCAAGCCTATATATTTAAATATATCACAAAAACTTATATTGATTGTGGTATATTTATGTAAATTATCTATAGGCGAAGCAAAGATAGCCTCAATCCTTGCTTCACTAGGCAAATCTTAACAGGTATTTCTTTTAGCTAGCATATTACTTTTTTAGCTTTCTTCTTACAATCTTGGATACTTCTCCTACGATTAGTGGGATAAATGAGAATGGAATAACTATACTCCAATCTGAAAGACCCATAGGGAAGGTATCAAATATAGGTTGTAAGAAAGGTATATAAACCACTGCCATGGTTAGGGCAAATGAAAATAGAGTTCCATATACCAGGGTCATATTTGAAAATAAACCTATTTCAAATATGGTATGTGACTGGGATCTTACTGAGTATGATCTTAAAAGTTCTGCCATTATTAAGGTTGTAAAGGCTATACTACGAGCCTCTACTATATTATCTGGATAAGTTCTTAGGGCTATTAAATAAGCTGCTAAGGTTGTAGCACCTATGGCAATACTTTGAACTGCTATTCTAGATATTAAATCCTTATTTAGTAAAGGCTCCTTAGGATCTCTTGGCTTCTTCTCCATTATATCAGGATCCCCTTTTTCCATACCCAAGGCTAGGGCTGGAAAACTATCTGTAACTAAGTTTAACCATAATAATTGGATAGGAAGAAGTGGTACAGGTAAATTTGCCAAAATACTTACAAATATGACTATTATCTCACCTATATTACAGGAAAGTAAAAAGTAAACAAATTTCCTTATATTGTCATAGATAACTCTTCCTTCTTCAACAGCAGAAACAATGCTGGCAAAGTTATCATCGGTTAAAATAAGCTCAGCTGTATTTTTAGCAACATCAGTACCTGTAATACCCATAGAAACTCCAATATCTGCCTTTTTAAGGGCAGGAGCGTCGTTTACTCCGTCACCTGTCATAGCTGTTGTATTTCCATTTCTCTTTAGAGCTTCTACTATTCTGACCTTATGGTCGGGAGATACTCTTGCGAAAACCCTAGTTATCTTTACTCTCTCTTGAAGCTCTTTATCATCAAGACTATCTAAGGCACTACCCATAATAGCTTGGGATTCATCTTCAGCCATACCAAGTTGCTTTGCTATAGCAAAGGCAGTTTCCTTGTAGTCACCTGTTATCATAATAGTCTTTATTCCAGCATGCTTACATTTTTCTATAGCGTCCTTTGCCTCAGGTCTTGCTGGATCTATCATACCTACTAGGCCTACAAAGACCATATCGCTTTCTACTTCACTTTGAACTATATCCAAAGGAAGTGCAGGATATTCCTTATAGGCAAATGCAAGTACCCTTAAGGCATCCTTTGAAAATTCACTATTTATCTCCATTGTTTGTTTTCTTAATTCATCATCAAAGGGCACGGGTCTTCCCTTTAAGCTTATATAAGAACATTTATCTATTATTATATCTGGTGCACCCTTTGTAAATGAAACTATCTTTCCAGCTATAAAGTCTTTATGAAAAGTAGTCATCATCTTTCTAGCACTATCAAAAGGTATTTCTTCAATCCTAGGATGGGCTTTATTTATGACCTTTTTATCTATAGCTGCCTTGCTACCAAGTGTTATTAGGGAACCTTCAGTAGGATCACCTATAACCTTGTAACCACCTTCAGTCTCTTCTATTTCAGCATCATTTGCAAGTGATCCAATGGAAAGAAGGGTTCTTAGATCTAGGATAGACTGTGGATCTATCTTTTCTCCATCTATATAAAATTCACCTTGAGAGGAGTATCCACTTCCACTTACATCTATAATTGTTTCATCAGTATAGGCCTTAACCACTGTCATCTCATTTTGAGTTAAAGTACCAGTCTTATCTGAACATATTACGGTTGTACTTCCCAGGGTTTCTACTGCCAATAGTTTCTTAACTATGGCATGCCTCTTAACCATTCTATTCATTCCAATTGCTAAAACTATAGTTACTATAGCAGGAAGTCCCTCTGGAATAGCTGCTACTGCAAGTGAAATTGCAATTAAAAGCATCTCTAGAACCTCTTTACCCTGTAGGATTCCTACTCCAAAGACTATGACACATATTATTATAGTTGCAATACCCAGTACTTTTCCCAGTCCATTTAATTGCCTTTGGAGAGGGGTTACCTCTGTATCTGTGGTTTGTATAGCTGTGGCTATCTTTCCTATTTCAGTATCAGCTCCTGTAGATACTACTAGGGACTTGGCCCTACCATAGGTTACTATAGTACTCATGTATCCCATGTTCTTTCTATCTCCTAAGGATACCTCTTCCTTGTACTCTTCCCCACTATCTTTTTCCACAGGAACAGATTCTCCAGTCAGTGAAGCTTCTTCTATCTTTAGATTTGAACTTTCAATAAATCTTAGATCCGCTGGAATAATATCCCCTGCATCTAAGAGTACTACATCTCCTGGAACCAGAGTATCTGCCTTAACAGTTGAAGTTTTTCCATCTCTTATAACCTTAGCAGTAGGTGAAGACATTTTTTTAAGTGCATCTAGGCTTTTTTCTGCCTTACCTTCTTGATATACTCCTAAAAATGCATTTAATACTACTATAGCCAATATTACAATAGCATCGGTTCTTTCTCCTACAAAGACAGAGATAATAGCTGCGGCTATTAGAATTAATACTAAAAAGTCTGAAAATTGAGCGATTATTCTAGAAAAGAGACTTTTTCTTTTTTCTTCTTTTAAAGAATTAGGTCCATATTTTTCAATACGAGAATCTACTTCTCCTTGAGTGAGACCTGTTTCAATGTCTGTGTCAAGCTTTTCTATTACTTCTCCATTGCTTTGCATATACCATTTCATCTTTTCTTTCCTCCTTTGTTAACATTATACGATTAGAGAGAAAACAAATAAAAAAAGACCTTTGTTTAGAGTGTTTACTAAACAAAGGTCTTGCTTCCTAGAAACCAGGTAATTAGCCGGGACTTTTCCGTATTGACGACTAATTCTTTGTAAGCTACTCCCCTTTATGTATAAGGATATTATACACTAAAGAAAAGATAATATCAATAAAAATAGGATTTCAAGGTAAAATAATAAAAGTCTAATAGATTGACATCCTCTCCATATTAATAGATAATTTAAGGAGAGCTAAATATTAGGAGGAAAAAACAATGGGAATTAGATTTTGCTCACTATCAAGTGGTAGTAGTGGAAATTGTCAATATATAGAAACAGATAATTTAAAGATATTGATAGATAGTGGTTTTAGTGGTAAAAAAACCAAGGAACTTTTAAATAATATAGATGTGGAAGCAGAGGATCTAGATGCAATACTTGTAACTCATGAACACTCAGATCATATAAAGGGAGTAGGAGTCCTATCTAGAAGATATGATCTACCTATCTATGCCAATAGCAATACCTGGCTGGGTATGGAAGAAAAAATTGGAGATATAAGAGAATCCAATATAAAAATATTTTCAACAGAAAAATTCTTTGATTTAAAAGATATAAGTATTTATCCTATACCTACCTTCCATGATGCTAGGGAGCCTGTAGGCTATATAGTATTTTACAAGGGTGTAAAGATAAGTATAGTAACAGATACAGGAATAATAAGCGAGAATATGCTAGAGAAGATAAAAGATTCCAATCTTTACTTTATAGAGTCAAATCACGACGAATTTATGCTAAAAGAAGGCTTGTATCCTTGGTATTTAAAGAAGAGAATTATGAGCGCCCAAGGGCATCTTTCCAATGAAGATGCAGGAAATACCCTTTCAAAGATATTAAAAGGAGAAAATGAAAAGATAGTATTGGCCCATCTTAGCAAGGACAACAATGTTCCAGAATTGGCCCTGGATACAGTTAGTGACATACTGACTAAAAAGGGATTAAATGTAAAAAAAGATATAGATCTGGGACTTTCCTTTAGGGATAAGACTACTTGTGTCTATGAATTTTAAGCAAGATAAGATAGAAGACAAGATTTCAGGAGGTATTTATGAGAATATTACTGACAAATGATGATGGAATAATGGCAGAGGGAATCTATAGCTTGGCCAAAGAACTTGAAAAAGAACATGAAGTTATAATAATAGCACCAGATAGTGAAAGAAGTGCACAAAGTCAGTCTATTACTATAGGTAGTGCTCTAATAGTAAAAGAAGTACAGGTAAATGGTCTTAAGAATAGCTCCTATAGTGTTTCTGGAACACCTGCAGACTGTGTAAGAGTAGGATTTGATAAGTTGATAGAAGGAGATATAGACCTGGTTATATCTGGGACCAACAGAGGCCTAAATGCTGGTATGGATATACTTTATTCAGGAACTGTTTCAGCTGCTATAGAGGCAAATATTTACAATAAACCCTCTATAGCCATATCTGCTGAAGTTAAAAACGGAAAGTGCAATTTTGATCTAGCTGCAAAATATGCCTCTAAAGTAATAGACAAGACAAAGGAAAACCATAAGTATTCAAATTTACTACTAAATGTAAATGTTCCCCTGGTAGACCAAGCCAAGGGTATAGAAGTCTGTAGAATAGGAGATACAGTACTGGACTACTATGTAATGAAGATATCTGATAATGGTGAAAGAACTTTTCAAATTGAAGGAAGAAATAAGATCGACTATACTGAGGGAACCGATAGATATTTTATAAATAAGGGCTATGTAACCATAACACCCCTCCACTATGACCTGACAAATTTTGAACTTTTAGACAGGGTAGAAGAGTGGATAGAATAGTATATTTGATAAATTAGATAAAAAATTTAATAAGTTAAGTTTAAATTTTAAAATCAAAGAGAGATAGAGCTATATTAACTTTATCTCTCTTTCTATGTTGAAAAAATTAATCCAATAGTAAAGGAGAAAATATGAATATAAATATAATAGCAGTAGGAAAAATAAAGGAAAAACACACAAGAGAAGCTATAGCTGAATTTTCTAAGAGACTTTCTAGATATGTAAAATTAAAGATAATAGAAATTCCAGATGAAAGGGCACCAGAGAATCTATCTCAAAAAGAGATGGAGATGGTTATGGAAAAGGAAGGTCAAAAGATTATCTCAAAGATCCCTCAAAATTCCTTCATAATATCCCTAGTAATAGAAGGAAAACAAATGACCTCAGAAAAGCTATCAGAGAAGATAGAGGATCTAATGGTAGATGGAATAAATGATATAAGCTTTATAATTGGAGGCTCCCTTGGTTTGTCAGAAGAAGTTAAAAAACTAAGTAATCTAAAACTCTCCTTTTCAAAGATGACCTTTCCCCATCAACTTATGAGACTTATACTTCTAGAACAAATTTATAGATCCTTTAGGATAATGAAAAACGAACCCTATCATAAATAGGGATAAAAAATTTAAATTAAAGAGGGAATAGGGATCAAAAGCCAATTAAATATGAGTAGGGGCGCACCTGTGGTCGCCCACTTTTCTAATATCAAATATAATAGCTATATCAAGGGATACAATAAATCGTGGAAAACGCCCTTCCATGAAAGGAAAAGCACCTTTCATAAGTCAGGGCTTATTTCCCCAATTTATTGCATCCATAGTAATTTTGCTTTTCTTCAAAGTGAAAACATTATTCTTATCAAGGAAACTATAGCTTCTTGGCCATTTTACCTTGTACTAAACCAGGCGACCAAAGGTACGCCCCTACTAAAACAATTCATGTTTTCAATCCATAGCATAATATATCTTTAACTAGACAAAATAGATAGAATAAAATGTTTAAATCATTTATCATAAAGCACAAAAGCCGGGAGATCTGAGATCTTCCCTACCTGCAAAAAATTGTATTTTTAGTTGCCCTTTTGATCCCTATATTATATTAAATAAATCGTATAAGTTGCTTCTTATATTTATTAGGATTAGGAACTAGTTTTATGATATGATTAATGTAATTTCTTTAAAAATAAGGAGGAATAAAATTGAAGCTGAAGAAGACATTGATTATCTCTATACTTCTGCTTATGGCTATGGGCTTGCTAGCTTGTACTGGTAGTTCTAGTAGTGGGGGAAGGGTTCAAGAAGATCTGATCCACTATTTGAATGTAGAATTACCTATTATAGTTCCAATAGAAAGTGAAGTTATAGAAATCTATGAAAGTGTTTCAGGAGAGAATTATATGGATGATGAGACAATGTATTATGTGGTGGAAGATGAGGTTATTCCTGCATCTTTACAGCTTATAGACATGGCAGAAGATATTCGGCCAAATACTAAAGAAGTAAGAAGGGTTCATGAAATATATATCTCAGCTATCAATGAACAACACGCAGGATTTACCATGATACTTCAAGCCCTTACAACGCAAGATGGCAATGAAGTAGCTAAAGCAAATGAAAAATTAACTTTAGCCAGAAAACAAATGCGTGACTACTTGGAAGAAATAAATGAACTAGCAGATAGGAATAATGTGGAAATAGGGCAATAATAATTATTATTAAAATAAAAAAGGCTGGCTATCTAGCCAGCCCTTTGATATTTCAAGGATATAGTTCTAAATTTATTTTTCAAGATTGATTATGGTTCTTCCCTTATGCTTTCCTTCTAACATTTGATCTATCTTATGGAAGACTTCTTCTAAAGATACTTCTTCTACATTGTCCTCTATATTACTTGCCTTCCAATTGTCTGATAGATTTTCCCAAATTTCAAGCCTCCTATCCATAGGACAATTAACTGAGTCAACTCCAAGTAGAGAAAGCCCTTTTAAAATAAATGGATAGATAGAAGTATGGAGTTGGCCTGAAGACACATTACCACAGCAAGTTATGCTTCCACCATAATGGGTTGATTTAATTGCATTGGATAGTATATTTCCTCCTACCGTATCAATAACTCCAGCCCAACGACCCTTTAGGAGAGCTTTTTTAGAATCCTCATCTAATTCATTTCTGTCTATTATGTCTTTTGCTCCCATATTTATTAATCTTTCTCTTTCATCTAATTTTCCCGTAGCAGCTATAACATCATAGCCTAGTTTAGCTAAGATTGAGATTGCACTAGTTCCAACTCCACCTGTAGCTCCAGTAACTAAGATTTCACCATCTCCAGCCTTAATACCAGAATTTAAAAGTCTAAAAACTGAAAGAGCAGCAGTAAAGCCTGCAGTACCATAGATCATACTTTCCCTTAGACTTAGTTTCTCAGGTAGAAAAACAGCCCAATCTGCAGGAACACGTATATACTCTGCAAATCCTCCTGATGTGTTCATGCCTAGGTCATAGCCTGTTACAATTACCTGGTCATGGACCTTGAATTTATCACTTTTACTCTCTACCACAATTCCACTGGCGTCTATTCCAGGAGTGTGAGGATAGTTTCTTGTTACCCCTCTATTTCCTATAGAAGAAAGTGCATCCTTGTAGTTTAGGGAAGAATATTTAACCTTTATTAAAAGATCTCCTTGGGGAAGGTCCTCAATATCCCTAGAGACAATCTCCCTCTTAAAAGATTTATCACTTTTTTCACTTATAAGCACTGCTTTAAATTTATCATTCATAAAAAAACTCCTTTCTAATATTCTCTTTTAATAATCTGCCTCTACTGCATGAAAGTATTCATCCAAGCTAAGGCCACTTGCCCTAATTTTTTTAGCTAGATCAACACCAACATATCTAAAGTGCCAAGGCTCATATTTATAGCCTGTTATATCTTCCTTGTCCTTAGGATATCTCAATATAAGCCCATATTTATATGAGTTTTTAGCCATCCAAATCCCTTCTTTCATCTGACCAAGTTTTTCAGAAGTATAGTATTTGGAATTGGCCCCTCCTATATCAAAGGCCAGTCCTGTTTGGTGTTCTGAATGACCTGGCCTTGCTGAGTAAGTTTCAGCCTTTTTTCTTCCATCTTTCTTAACATATCTATTAAAGAGATTTTTCTGATAATTATATGATCTAAAATCAGAAAATATATTTAACTTTATAGCATCTTTTTTAGCATCTCTTATCATCATATTTACTGCCTTTAAGGCCTGGGGATTTATACCAGGATTAAAAGAGCTGGAAAGTGGATAGCCCTTATTTACTATAATAGTATTAGCAACTTTATAGCCTGTGGCTTTTTTTATGAGTTTAGTTTGGACATAGCCTGTTTTATTATTATAAGTAAGTTTATACCAGTCCTTATTATAGCTAGAGAGCTCTTGTAAGTGGCTTCCCTTAGGAATCTTAAGTAAGGATCTAGAATCTTTATTCGCCTTGGCTTTAAGATAGATATCTTCAGTAATAAAGTAGAGCTTTTCTTTTTTCAACATTTCTATTTCCCTACTTCCATTTAGTATTACTTGATCTTGAGGACTTTTAATAGTTGCCTCTCTAAGAGTTCTTCTTTCTATCTCTCTTCCATCCTTTAAAACTACTCTATCTAAAACTGTTTTGCTTCCATCTATACCCTCGGTTTTGACTTTCTTAGTTCCCTTTTCAAGACTAGTGTCATCTATATTTATAGTCTTATAGGCTATAGGAAGATTATTAGATTCTTCCCTTATAATATAATCATTTAGCCTATAGTTTAAATCCCTTTCAACTATAGGATCTACAGCTTTTTCCCTGCCTAAAATATATAGTCTATCTACATCTCCACTAATATGGTCTAAAGTATCTAGATTGACCTTCTTTTCTTGAGTGAGAAGGAGGGAAGCATTTTTCTTGTAGGCAAAGTAGCCTCCAGTTACTGCATCTGCATAATTATAGCCATTTGCTACTACTATATTTTCTCTATCCTGTTTGTATGCTTTTGAAATTTCAAGGGCTGTATCCTCCCTATTGGAACCTTGAATTCTTTGGTAAACTATACCAAGGGAGAGGAGCTGTTCTTCTACCCTTTCAGATATGGCCAGCCTGCCACCTACTATATTGACTTTTTTTACTCCTAGATCCTTTAAAGCAGCTAGAGTGGTATCTGAAATCCTATTGCTGTGGCTTAAAAGTATGGGTAGATCCTTATCTGCAGAAACACTTCCTATAGAAAGTGCATCGGCTAAAACTCCATAGCCAAGGGTCAAGAAGACCTCATCTTTTTCTTGTCCATAGACTTCTTTTAATAGTTTTATGGCAAGATCTTCAATATTCTCTCCACTTATAGTGGATACTTGATAATTTGCAAGAGAATCCTTTATATTATTTGAAAAAGTAGCTTCCTTATCTACTAGGATTATATTCTTAGCTTCTAATCTTTCAATCTCTGCTAGTAGGCTAGCTGCTAGCTTATCTGAAGAGCTAATCAATATGGGAGCATCATGTTTCTTAGATAGAATGGTAGACAAGAGAGCTTCTAATTGGCTATTATATTCAACCAATATCACAGTGTCAGACTTATCATATACATTTTTACTGATTTCTATTGAAGTAAGTATTCTGTTTTCCCCACCTAATCTTGTGTTTTTAGCCTCTTCTGCCAATACATTATTAGGTAAAATAAAGATAAAGACCAAGGAAAATATTGTTTTTTTAATCCAACTTTTCATTATTTACCTCCTTTCCTAGTTTAAAACTCCATATATCTCTTATACCCATTATATAATAAGAAAGAGCCTATTGTAAAAGAATAGACAATAAAAATGGGCCTAAGGGCTTTAGTTCTTTAAAACAAGCTCTAAAAATGGTATAATCTCATTAAACATGTAAAATGTACGAAAAATTTAAAGATGGAAGGTGTAAAGATGACATTTCCCTTTAATAGGATGTTTAGAAAAAATATGGAGGAAGAAGTGGAAGAAGACTGTCAAAGTATACAGGTGGACTTTGAAGATTTAAAAGAAAACGTTTACTATGGACAAAAATTAATGGCAGTAGCTAGTTGGACCCATTTTATAAAAGAAGAAAAAACTTTTTTCTCAGAGGAGATCTATAGGATATTTGAAGTCAATGATAAGGATGTCAGCGATAAATTAGATAGATTTAAGGACTATATTCACCCTAAGCACAGAGAAAGAGTAGTAAAGCATATAGAAGGAGCTCTAAGGGGAAAAGAATACGATATAGAATATGAGATAATAACTGAAGGATCCAAGATAAAGTTGCTACGTGAAAAGACCAAGATAATCTATGATGAAAATAAAGCTCCCATGAAGATAGTTGGAAGCCTACAAGATATTACAGAATATAAGGCCTTAAACTCAGATCAGGGTAATTATGAAAAATATGATCCTATTACAGGATTTAAAACTCCCAGCTATTTTTTAGAAGAATTAAAGCTAGTTGAAAAAGATGCAAAGATGAAGGCTGAAAAATACGGACTTATCTTTATAGATATTGAGGGATTTAAAAATACCAGCTACTCTCTAGGTGATGACCTAGGAGATAGCCTACTTATCCAAATAGTTGATAAATTAAAGACCTTGCTAGGAGACAATGAACACATAAGTAGGTATTCGCAGGATAGTATAGCCCTAATAGCTAAAGAGGGAAAGGAAAGCAAAAACTATGAAGCCCTAGCAGAAAATATAATTAAACTCTTTTCAGATCCCTTTAAGATAGATTCTTATGAAGTAAATCTAAGTGTCAATATAGGGATATGTATATTTCCCAAGAAGGATAGGGATAATTTACCCTTGAAAAACAGTGCTAAGATAGCCTTGATAAATTCCAAAAAGCAGGGAAAAAATACATATGATGTCTATTCTTCTAAATTAAATATAGAATTTTACAAAGAGTTTACACTTAGAAGTGACCTATACCATGCTATGGAAAAAGATCAATTAGAGATATACTATCAGCCAATTGTAAACTTAAAGACAAGTGAGATAATAGCTGGAGAAGTTTTGACTAGATGGAATCATCCTGAATGGGGTATTGTTCCTCCTGATGAATTTATCTCTATAGCTGAAGAAACAGGACTGATTATAGATATTGGAAGATGGGTATTGGATCAGGTTTGTAAAAATTATAAAAGATGGAAAAAGAATAAGATGACAAAGATTAAAATCTCTGTGAACTTTTCCTGTGTGGAATTTTTCCAGAAAGATTTTATAGAAAATATAGATAGGATTATAAAGAGTTATGATCTAACTCCAGATTTCTTAATTATGGAGGTAAATGAAAATATATTTCTTAAAAATCAAGACAAGGCCATGGAAGACATTAAAAGATTGAGAGCTATGGGCATAGAAATAGCTCTTGATAATTTTGGAACAGGATTTTCCTCCCTATCATACTTAAATCCCTATACAGTGAATATTATAAAATTAGATAAGAGCTTTGTAAATAAGATTCCCCTAGATAGGAATTCAAATATCATAACCAGGGCCTCTGCAAAACTAGCTAGAGAGCTTAGACTAAAATTTGTGGCCAAGGGAATAGAGAATTTAGAACAACTTAAATTTTTAAAGAGAATAGATTGTATAGCAGGCCAGGGACACCTATATAGTACGGCAAGACAAGTGAGAGACTTTGAAAAGATACTAGCAAAAAGAGTATGTAAACCTTCTATTGTAGATGTAAACTTACACAAGGGCAGCAATGATAGGCGTAAGTTTTTTAGAATAGATTTTTTAAATCTCCTAGAGACAGACTTAACTATTTTAGAGATAGCAGGTAAAAGTGTAAATATAGGTAATACAAAAGTATTGGTCAAGGATATTGGCCCAGGAGGCCTATGCTTTGTCTCCAATATAAGATTTCCTGTTGAGAAAAAACTTCTCTTTAAATTTGTTACAAATCTAATAGATAAGGAAATGGTCTTTTATGGTCGTGCAGTATGGACAGAGGAATTGCCTAAGAAGCTATATAAGTATGGTATAGAATTTAAGATAGATAACAATGAAAGAGAGGTCTTATTTCAAGATTTAAACCAGGTTCAGCTTAAAATGAGAAATAATATATTATTTGATGAGGGAAACTTTATAGATATTTCCTATGAAAGATATTTTGAATAGGTCAGGGATATAAATACTTAGACCAGGAATGAAAGGAATAGAAAAATGATAAGAGTTCCAGAAATTAAGTTAAATTTAGATGAAGATGAAAGCAAGTTGGGAGAGCTATTGGCTAAAAAACTAAATATATCTCCTAAGGATATAGTGGACTTTAAAATATTTAAAAAATCAATAGATGCCAGGCGAAAAGATAGGATCCACTTTGTCTACACCCTGGATTGTAAGATAAAAAATGAAGAAAAGATCCTTAAGAGACATTCAAAGAGGGGTGTAAACAAGGTAAAGGATACTAAGAGAGAATATAGGCCTCTAGCCCCAGAGGGGACCCCTAGGCCCCTAGTAGTAGGAGCTGGACCATCTGGACTCTTTGCAGCTTTAGTCTTGGCTAAATCAGGATACAGGCCTATACTAGTGGAAAGAGGTAAGGATGTAGACAGGAGGGCCCTAGATGTGGGTTTCTTTTGGAAGGATGGAAAGCTGAACCCAGAGTCAAATGTACAATTTGGAGAAGGTGGAGCTGGTACATTTTCTGATGGCAAGCTTACAACACTTGTTAAGGACCCTAGATCAAGATGGATCCTAGAAGAATTCGTTAAAAATGGGGCACCTGAAGATATACTCTATATAAACAAGCCTCATATAGGAACGGACATACTTAGAAATGTGGTAAAGGAAGTTAGAAAGACTATTATATCCCTAGGTGGAGAGGTTAGATTTGAAAGTAAACTAACGGATCTAATAATTGAAGATAGGAAAATAATAGGAGCTAGGATCAATGGAGAAGAGGAAATAAAGACTGATAGAGTTCTACTAGCCATAGGTCACAGCGCCAGGGATACTTTTAAAATGCTCCTAGATAGTGGAGTAGAAATAAGGCAAAAGGCCTTTTCAATAGGAGTTAGAATAGAACATCCTCAGGAACTTATAGATGAAAAGCAATATGGCAAGTTTAAGGATCATGAAAAACTAGGTGCTGCAGAATATAAACTCTCAGCCCACTTTCCCAATGGAAGATCTGCCTATTCATTTTGTATGTGTCCAGGAGGCATGGTCATAGGGGCCAGTTCAGAAGAAGGCAAGATAGTTACAAATGGTATGAGCATGCATTCAAGATCTGGTCAAAATGCAAACAGTGCCATACTTGTAGGAGTAGA
Source organism: uncultured Tissierella sp. (assembly GCA_964489715.1). Taxonomy (GTDB): domain Bacteria; phylum Bacillota; class Clostridia; order Tissierellales; family Tissierellaceae; genus Tissierella_A. The sequence continues at coordinate 45,375 of CAZBAK010000005.1, forward strand.
TCCATCTGACTTTAAAGACGATCATCCCCTGGCAGGAGTAGAATTTCAAAGAAAATGGGAATCTCTAGCATTTAAATTAGGAGGATCTGATTACAGGGCTCCTGCACAAAGAGTAGAAGACTTTTTAAATGATAGGCCTTCTGAAGAAATAGGAAGTGTGGAAAAAACTTATAATCCAGGAGTAAAGATGACTGATCTAAGACTTTGTCTACCAGACTATGTTACAGATACCTTGAAGCTGGCTATAGAAGAATTTGATAAAAAGATAAGAGGCTTTAACAATCCAGATAGTATCCTAACAGGAGTAGAAACTAGAAGCTCTTCACCTGTTAGAATACAAAGAGGGGAGAGTTTAGAATCAAATATAAAGGGCCTTTACCCTCTAGGTGAGGGAGCAGGATATGCAGGAGGCATCATGTCTGCAGCTATAGATGGCATAAGGGTAGCAGATAAGATTCTAGAAGAAGTACAAGATAGTAAGTAAAAACAAAGCTCCAGGAGATAAGTAAATTTACCTCTCTTGGAGCTTTTCTTAATGATTATTTCATTATTTTTTTAACCAGTTTTAATTTTCTAGAAGTATAGGGTGGGAATTTTATAGATTCACCAATTTTGGATATAGACTTAAATATACTCTTTTCATCTGTAAACTCAAAAAAGGTGTATTTTGAGTGATACTTGCCCATACCACTTCTTCCAACTCCACCAAAGGGGAGGTTAGGATTTGCTATATGATTTATAGTGCTGTTTATAGAAGCTCCACCAAATTCAATCCTATCTAAGACAAAGTCTTCTATTTCCTTATCTTTTGTAAAAAGATATAGGGCTAGGGGATATCTGTTTCTTCTAATGATGGCTAAACACTCCTCTATATCCCTATAGACAATTATAGGCAGAAGAGGACCAAATATCTCTTCCTTCATAATCCTATCTTCCATATTTACATCCTTTATAAGAGTTGGCTCTATAAATAGATTCTCCTTATTGTAGTTTCCACCTTCTAGCACACTTCCGTCGCTTAAAAGGCCTACCACTCTATCAAAGTTTTTTTCATCTATTATCTTTCCAAGGCTTTCATATCTTTCTTCGTCATCTCCATAAAATTTTTCTATGGAATCAATAATCTTCTCAACAAGTCTATCTTTTATATCTTGGTGAACTAAAAGATAGTCTGGTGCTATACAGGTTTGACCAAGATTTAAAAACTTACCCCAGGTGATACTCTTAGCCGTATAGGATAGGTCTGCGTCATAATGAACTATGGCTGGGCTTTTTCCACCTAGCTCTAAGGTTACAGGAGTTAAGTGATTTGCAGCTCTTTTATATATCTGGGTTCCTACTCCCTGGCTACCTGTAAAAAAGATATGATCCAGTGGATAATTATCTATTAGATCATTTATAAGCTGATTTTCTACATCTACAAACTCTATATAATCCTTAGGAAAAGATTCTCCTATAATTTTCTTCATTATCTCTTTTGTATGTTTTGATTTACTGGAGCCCTTAAGTATAATACAATTGCCAGCAGCTATGGCACCTATAAGAGGAGAAATAGTCAACTGAAAAGGATAATTCCAAGGGCTTATAATAAGGACAACTCCCTTGGGCATTCTTTTAATAAAACTCTTGGCAGGGTGTAGATGTATGGGAGTTTCAACCCTTATCTCACTCATCCAGGTCTTGAGATTATCTATAGCTGCATTTAATTCTTCATATATTATACCTATTTCCGATACATAGGCTTCAAACTCCCCCTTGTTTAAATCCAATCTCAAGGCTTCCATTATCTCTTCTTCTCTTTCTTCTATGGACTTTTTTAACTTTAGTAGATTATTTAATCTAAAATCATAGGATATAGTATTGTTTTCGTCAAAGAACTTTCTCTTTGAATAATAAATTTGATCTAACAATGTAATCACCTCTCCATCATTAATTATACTCTAAAATAAATATTTAAAACTATTTAAAAATCCTATTTTACATAAAAAAATAATACCCCAAGCTTTAAAAGCTTGGGATATTCTAATCTAAAAAATCTTTAATTTTTTGACTTCTACTAGGATGACGGAGTTTTCTAAGTGCCTTTGCTTCAATTTGCCTTATTCTCTCTCGAGTCAAGTCAAATATGTTTCCTACTTCTTCTAAAGTTCTTGCCCTACCATCATTTAGACCGAACCTCAATATTAAAACTTCCTGTTCTCTAGCAGATAAGGTATCCAATACATCTAAGAGTCCTTCTTTAAGCATTACTAAAGATGTAGCTTCGTCAGGAGTTTTTATAAAATCATCCTCAATAAAATCTCCAAGTTCACTTTCCTCTTCCCCAATTGGAGTTTCAAGTGAAACTGGTCTTTCAGCTATTTTTTGGATCTCTCTTACCTTTTCAGGAGTCATATCTAATAATTCACCAATTTCTTCTGGAGTAGGTTCTCTGCCTAAATCTTGTAAGAGTTCTCTTTGCACCTTAACCAGCTTGTTTATGGTTTCAACCATATGGACTGGAACTCTTATAGTCCTAGCTTGGTCTGCTAATGCCCTAGTAATAGCCTGTCTTATCCACCAGGTTGCATAGGTAGAAAATTTGAAACCCTTAGTATAATCAAACTTATCTATGGCTTTCATAAGTCCTATATTACCTTCTTGAATAAGATCTAAAAAGGACATACCTCTTCCCATATGTTTCTTAGCTATGCTCACTACAAGCCTAAGGTTAGCTTCTGCAAGTTCACTTTTAGCAGTATCATCACCTTGTTCTATACGCTTAGCAAGCACCACTTCTTCTTCTTTTTTGAGAAGAGGGACTTTACCGATTTCTTTTAAATACATAGTTACTGGGTCATTCATAGTTTTGGCCACAACACTATCCCCTTCTTTTTGTTACATATACTTCCATTATACATCATATACAGGTGATTTGCAAAATTTAAGATGTTAATGAAAGGCTCCTAAAGCTATTTTCTACCCATTAATCTATATTCTATTCACTTATCAAGAAAAAAGATAGAAAATAAAAAAATATAAGCCTAGAAAATTTGGAGAAATTTATAATTCTTTTATAAAGTAGATATATTTGATAGAATAGATACAATCAGCTAAAAAGACTAAGAAAAAAAGGACGGTAAAATAAATGATAAAAGATTTTAAGGAATTGGGAATAAAAAAAGAATTGGTAGATCTACTTGCCAACAATGGAATAAAGACTCCTACTCCCATACAGGAAAAGACCATACCGCTTATTAAGGATGGAAAAGATGTTATAGGTGAAGCTCAAACAGGAACTGGAAAGACACTGGCCTTTCTCCTACCTATAATAGAGGGAATAAATATAGAAAAAAATCAAGTGCAAGCCCTAATAATGGCTCCAACTCGTGAGTTGGCAATTCAGATTACTGAAGAAGCAAGGAGATTGACTCAAGCCTTTGATATCAATATACTTGCAGTTTATGGTGGACAAGATGTATTTAATCAACTGAGAAAACTTAAAAATGGAGTTCATTTAGTTATAGGTACTCCAGGCAGGCTACTGGATCACATGAGGCGAGGCAGTATAAATCTAGGCTCTACTAGATACCTGGTCCTAGATGAGGCTGATATTATGCTAAATATGGGTTTCTTACATGATATGGAAGATATAATATCTCAAACTCCAAAGAGACGCCAAACCATGCTTTTTTCAGCTACAATTCCAAAGGGACTTAGAAATCTAGCTAAGAAGTATATGAAAGAGCCTCAGACAGTTAGGATTCAAAAAGATAATATAATCCTAGAGGAAATAGATCAAATAGTTATAAGAACTACAGATAGGCAAAAGGAAGAAACTCTTATAAAGATAATCGAGGAAGAAAATCCTTTTATGGCTATTATATTTTGTAGAACCAAGAGAAGGGTAAAAACTTTAAACCAACACCTACAGGAAGCAGGCTTTATCTCTGATGAAATCCATGGAGACCTAAGTCAGGGTAAGAGAGAGAGGGTTTTAAAGTCCTTTAGAAAGATGGAGATTCCACTTCTTGTGGCTACAGATGTTGCAGCTCGTGGACTGGATATAGAGGGAATAACCCACATATTTAACTATGATATACCAGAGGATCCAGATTCCTATATACACAGAATAGGTAGAACGGGAAGGGCTGGAGAAAAAGGAAAGGCCTATACCTTTGTAACTCCTAAAAACCAAGAAGATTTAATTACCATAGAAAAAAAGATACAGTCCACCTTAAAGAGCAAGGACATGGTAAGGGAAAAGGGTAAAAACAAGTCTAGAAATTCAAAGCCTAAATCAAAGGGCAAGTGGAATAAAAAATCTGGAGGCAAGGGCAAGAAAGCAGGATCTAATAAATCCAGAGGAAGAAAGAGATAAGAGAGGTAGAAAGATGATAAATTTAGAACCAATAAAAAACATGAGCAGGGAAGAAAGATATAAGTATATGAATATTTTGTTAAAGGGCCAGCTTTCAAGTGAGAGAGATCCTATTGCCAATATTGCAAATGGAGCTGCCTTAATTTTTAATATAGTAGAGGATCTAAACTGGGCTGGCTTTTATATCTTAAGAGATGGGGAACTAGTCTTAGGACCCTTTCAAGGCTTGCCAGCCTGCAATAGAATAAAGATCGGCAAGGGTGTATGTGGAAAGGCAGTGGAAACAAGGGAAATCCAAATGGTAGAAGATGTGGATCTCTTTCCAGGTCATATAGCCTGTGATAGTGCATCAAAATCAGAGCTAGTCCTACCTATAATCAAGGATAATAAGGTCTATGGGGTTTTAGATTTAGATAGTCCAATAAAGGCAAGATTTACAGACTTAGAAAAGAAATATTTTATAGAATTTATGGAAAGCTTAAATAAATATATAGATTGGGAAAAAGTTTAAGAGGATTGTTTAAATTTTAGGCTTCAAGGGTAAAACACCTAAAGATGGAAAAATAATATAAGGAGGCTATATATATGTCACAATATCATGAACCAGTAAAAGAATTAGATGAAAAGGCAAGAGATATAACAAGGGCACTTATGAGTTTAAAAGAAGAGGTTGAAGCAGTAGATTGGTACAATCAAAGGGTAGCAGCTTCAAGTTGTCCTGAGCTTAAGGCTATTATGGCTCACAATAGAGATGAAGAAATAGAACATGCTGCTATGACCATAGAATGGCTTAGAAGAAATATGGATGCTTGGGATGAAGAACTAAAAACTTATCTTTTTAAATCAGGTTCAATTACAGAGTTAGAAGATATAGCTATGGGCAGACAAGGATCAGGAGAAGCTAAAGATGAAGGATCTAGTTTAGAAATTGGAGATTTAAAATAGGAGGGTTAACTTATGTTATATAGAAATATGGCGCCAATAAGTCAAGATGTATGGGAAGAAATAGATGAAAGAGCAGCAGAGGTTTTAAAATCCTACTTATCAGCTAGAAGAGTAGTACATGTGGTAGGTCCTAAGGGCTTAGACTACAATGCTATACCAGAGGGAAGACTTACAAACCTAGGAGAAGAAGAGGGAGTATCCTATGGTAACTATCAAGTAGTTCCATTGACTGAAAGCAGAATAGAATTTGAAATGGATAGATGGGAATTGGACAACTTAGCTCGTGGAAGTAAGGATATAGACTATGAACCACTGGAAGAAGCTATGAAAAAAATTGCCCTATTTGAAGAAAGAGCTATATTTGATGGTTTAGACAAGGCTATTATAGAAGGTCTAGATTCAGAAAAAAGTGGAAAAGAGCTTGACTTTGGTTCAGATGCCAAGGCAATAATGGACTCTATTACCCAGGGAATTATAAAGCTTAGAGAAGCCTATGTAAATGCACCATATACATTGGTTGTATCTCCTGAAGCCTATAAAAGAATACTTTCTGAAGAAACTGGCTATCCACTAGATGAAAGAATAGAAGAATTGATAAAGGGTAAAATAGTTTTAAATCAAGCCATAGAAGGTGCTTATCTACTTCCATATGACAATGAAGATCTTGAACTTACCATAGGAAGAGATTTTTCCATAGGCTATCAAAATCATACAAATAAAACTGTAAGATTCTTTGTTAAAGAATCATTTACCTTTAGAGTTTTAGATGAGGATATAATAGTAAAGTATAATTTAAAATAAATACTAGAAAATTTCATAGTAATTAGGAAAAAATCCAATTAAATTTTTTAATTGGATTTTTTTATTTTTCTAGATAATAAGTAGGACCATCCAAAAGAAGCTTATCTTCTAAGAGATATCTGAGTAGAAAAGAAAAATAAAGGGTATATTTTATAAGATGAGAAAGAAGGAGTTGAGTTTATGTTTTTAAAAGAAGTTTCATGGGGAATGGCCTTTCTTGCTGGTTTTCTATCTTTTTTTTCTGCCTGTATACTTCCCTTGATTCCTGCCTATATAATGTATATAACAGGAACTAGTATTGAAGCAGAGGTAAATAAAAGAAGGATCTTTGCCCTAACCCGTACTCTGGGCTTTATATTAGGATTTACCATTATATTTATGATAATGGGTGTTTCTGTAAGCTTTATAGGTAGGATATTTGTTAGAAATAGGGATATATTCTCTAAAATCAGTGGACTGCTTATTATTCTCTTTGGATTAAATATGATAGGCCTATTAAATTTTGGAGTCTTAAAAAAGATCAATATAAAAGCACCTAAAAAAATAACTAATTGGTTCTCAAGTATTCTTATGGGTATGGCCTTTGCTGCTGGTTGGTCCCCTTGTTTTGGACCTGTACTAGGAGCTATTTTAGTATATGCAGGAGGAACAGAAACAGTGGGTCAAGGTGTACTACTTCTCCTTATATATTCTATAGGCATGGCTATACCATTTATTTTGACAGCTCTCTTTATAAATAAATTTATAGAACTGATGGACAAGTACGAAGAATATTTAAAATATATAAATATAGTAGGGGGAAGCTTACTGGTCTTATTTGGTCTACTGGTATTTTTTGATAGAGTTGTAGATATAAGTAGACTTCTAGTATAGGAGGTATAAAATATGAAGAAAAAATGGATATATGGAGCTATACTGGCAATACTAATCCTTGGCTTGATCTATTTGCTATGGAATAGAAATACAGATAAGCTAGAAAATACTAATAGTGAAGAAGATAGAGTTACTGTGGAAGATGATCCTAAGCTAGAAGATGAAGAAGCTGAAGAAGCTAGGGATCCTAGTGAATTTCCTGATATAGCTGTAGGTGAAAAACTACCTGATTTTACTCTCCAAAACTTAAAGGGTGAAAATATAAATCTTAGAGAGTTAGAAGGAAAAATAGTAATACTAAACTTTTGGGCAACCTGGTGTCCTTATTGTGTCCAAGAGATGCCTGATTTAAATAAGCTGGATAAGGAAAATGAAGACCTAATAGTAGTGGCAGTAAATGTAAATGAGAAAAAGAGCATAGTAGAAGAGTATATTAAAGATGGTGGCTATGACTTTCAAGTAGTCTTAGATGAAGAAGGAGAAATTTCTATAAACTATATGGCAACAAATCTTCCCTCCACCTATTTCATTAACGAAGAAGGTTTATTTGTAGGCCGAGTAGTTGGAGGCATGGACTATGAAGGTATGTTAGAGGCAGTGGAAGTAACTAGAGAATTTTAAATGAGATAGAAGTCAAAACTAGCCATAATATACTTTTGACTTCTTTTATCTTTATAGGTAAAATATTAGCAATAAGCAAAAGCTATTATTTAGATAAAGTGAGGAGATAAAATTGTCAGAGAAGAGAAATAAGGACATACTTAAAAAATCTGAAGAGGGTTTTTATGAAGATCCTAGATATGCCCAGTGTAATAAGGAGGCCCTCTATGGGGTAGGATTAGGATTGTTAAACTTAGTCTGGTGGTATATTTTTGGATATGGGCTTGGAAGGGGACCTGTAAGTGAATACAAGTATATACTAGGATTTCCAGCCTGGTTTTTCATGAGCTGTATACTGGGCTCTATAGTATTTATAGCACTTACATTTATAATGGTGGATAAAAAGTTAGAAAATATGCCCCTAGATAGATTTAGCAAGGAAGAAGCTGAAGAATATCTAATGGAAAGAGAAAACAGAGGTAAAAAGAGATGAAAGATATACATTTTGAAGTACTTATACCTATAATTCTTTATTTTATACTTATATATATGATTGGAATATATGCCTTTAATAGACTAAAAAAGGCCAGGAGGAAAACTACAAAAGACAAAGCTTTTATAGGGGAGTTTATGACAGGTGGAAGAGATACAGGAGGATTTGTTCTGGCCATGACTCTGGTTGCCACCTATCTAAGTGCAGGTAGCTTTATAGGAGGACCTGGAACTGCATATACTCATGGCTTGGCCTGGGTATTTCTAGCAATGGCCCAGATGCCAACAGGTTACTATACCTTGGCTGTACTAGGGAAAAAGTTCGCAATTATTTCAAGAAAGACAAATGCTCATTCCATAACAGACTTTCTTAAGTATAGATATAAGAGTGATGCAGTGGTAATCCTATCCTCCCTATCAATTATATTCTTCCTAATAGCTGCAATGGCAGCACAGTGGATAGGAGCAGCCAGACTATTGCAGGGTTCTACTGGACTTAGCTATATATTTGCCCTAGCCTTCTTTGGAGTAACAGTAGTAGTACATACGGCAATAGGTGGATATAGGGGGGTAGTTTTAAACGATACTCTTCAAGGAATAGTAATGACAATTTGTACAATAACACTTTTCTCCATGGTTGTATTTAAGGGTGGAGGAGTTCCAAATATAATTCAAAATATGAAGGCTATAGATGAGGGTTTAATAAGTCCCTTTGGAGTAGTAGACGGATTTATGACCAAAACCTGGGTAACTTCATTTTGGATACTTGTTGGATTTGCAGTTATAGGTCTTCCAAGTGTGGCCCAAAGAGCTATGAGCTATAAGGATTCTAGGAGTCTTCACTCAGGTATAAAGTATGGAACTGTAGTCTCCATTCTTTTGCTTTTAGGTATGCACCTAGTAGGAGCATTTGGTACAACACTTGTTACAGGAATAGGTTCAGGAGATCTAGTGGTACCAACCCTTGCTGTGGAGTTACTTCCAAATGTCTTAGCAGGTATAATCCTGGCTGGACCCTTGGCCTCAGTAATGTCCACTGTGGATTCCCAACTTCTAGTAGTTGTAGGAGCCATAGTAAATGACTTGATTATCAACTATATAAGGCCAGATATGGCTAGGGATCCTAAAAAAACTTCAAGGGCTACAACTATATCTTCTCTAGCTCTGGGAGTCATAATATTTTTAATAGCTATGAATCCACCAAATCTTATGGTGTGGCTAAATTTATTTGCAACAGCAGGTCAACTATCAACCTTCCTTTGGCCAGTTATACTAGGTCTATATTGGAAGAAGGCCAATAAAGAAGGAGCCTTAGCCAGTATGATAACAGGTATAGGAAGTTATATTGCCTTTAATTATCTGTGGGAAAGACCACTGGGCATGCATCCTATAGTCTTGTCTTTAGCGATATCACTTCTAGCATTTATACTGGTATCCAACTTTACTAAAAGACCATCAGATGAAACTATAGAATTATTTTGGGGCATATAGATCTAAGCTAGGAAAGATTTATTGTAGAAAGCAGGAGGGATTAAATGGATCAGTTAATAGGATTTATAGAAAGGCTACAGGACAATGAAATGGGCTTTTGGATAGGAGCAGCACTTGGAATAGTATTGATCCTTATTATTCGCTTTGCCTTGCAAAAAGTCATTAGAAAGAAGTTAAAAACAGAAAAAATGCGCTTGTTTTTTGATACTGTTATTAACTGGATCACCCTATTTATCTTTATTGTCTATTTCTTTACTTATTTCTTAAAGACCCCCTATATATACAAGACACTTTTTGTCTTTGGAGATACTAGAATTACAATTATCCTTATTTTGACTATTGTATTTTCCCTTATACTAGCCCTTAAATTTTCTAAGGCTATTAGAGAATTTATATTTCCCATTATCTACGAAAGATATAGCTTAAATAAGGGAATACAGGCTTCTTTAGACACTTTTTTTAATTACTTTATTGTGGCTATATCTGTTATCATAGCACTTTCTTCAATTGGTTTTGATCTAAGCAGCTTAACTATTCTTACCAGCGTCCTAGGTGTTGGAATAGGTTTTGGTTTAAAAAATGTAATGTCAAATTTTATATCAGGCTTGATCATCCTATTTGAGCGTCCAATTAGAGTTGGTGATAGGGTTATTATCAATGATAAAATAGCAAATATAGAAGAAATAAAGATTCGTGCAACAGTTGTGCGTACAAGGGTTAACGAGCGTATGATCATACCTAATTCTTATTTTTTAGAAAAGGTCTTTGTCAATCGTTCCTATGCAGATAAAAGATTGCGTATACCGGTTGAGGTTCAGGTGGCCTATGGCAGTGATGTTGAATTAGTTAAAAAGGTACTAAGCCAATCTGTCTATGAATTAAAAGAAGAGCTATGGCCAAATATTGTAGAGGAGCCTCAGCCAAGAGTCTTTTTTGAAAAATTTGGAGAGTCAGGTCTAAATTTTAGTGTTTGGTTTTGGATAGATTCTCAAAGTGATGAAAGAGAATTTAGAATACCCAGTGACCTACGTTTTAAAATTATCAAAAATTTTGCAGATAACAATATAAAGATACCTTTCCCACAAAGAGATCTTCATATTATAGATGAGGATAAATAAGATATAAATAGAGAAATAAAAAATGCTAGCCATATTTTATATAGCTAGCATTTTTTATCTAAAATTTTATTTAAACATTAAATCTAAATAAAACTACGTCCCCATCCTGCATTATATATTCTTTTCCTTCAATTCTAACCAAGCCCTTTTCCCTAGCTGCTAGCATGCTGCCAGAAGCCATTAGGTCATCAAATGAAATTACTTCAGCCTTGATAAAGCCCCTTTGAATATCTGAGTGTATCTTAGCTGCAGCTTCAGGTGCTGGTGTTCCTATCTTTATAGTCCAAGCTCTAGCTTCCATAGGACCTGCTGTCAAGAAGCTCATAAGACCAAGGAGTCTATAGCTGGCCTGTATAAGCTTATCAAGACCTGAATACTCTAGACCTAGCTCTTGTAGGAACTCTTCCTTCTCTTCATCAGAAAGCTCTGCTATCTCTTGTTCAATTTGAGCACTTACAGTTATTACTTCAGCATCTTCAGTGCTAGCAAAGTCTCTTACTTCTTTAACAAATTTATTTTCTTCTTCATTTACTAGATCTTCTTCAGATACATTTGCAACATAGATAACAGGCTTAGCACTTAGAAGATTTAAACTTCTAAGTATCTTTTTTTCATCCTCGTTCAGCTCTAAAGTTCTAACTGATCTTTCAGCTTCTAAACTTTCAAGAGCTCTTTCTATTAGATCTATTTCTGGAGCCAGGGACTTATCTCCCTTTAAAGCTCTTTTAGCACTTTCAAGTCTTTTTTGTAGAACTTCAATATCCGCCAGCATAAGTTCCAAGTTTATTATCTCAATGTCTTGCCTAGGATCAATATCTCCATTTACGTGGACAATATCCTCATCTTCAAAACATCTAACTACATGAACTATAGCTTCTACTTCTCTTATATGAGATAAAAACTTATTTCCAAGTCCCTCTCCAGTACTGGCACCTTCTACCAGTCCAGCTATGTCGTAGAATTCTATAGCCGTTGGTATTACTTTTTTAGATGGATAAACTTCAGCTAGTTTTTCAAGCCTATCATCAGGCACAGATACCATTCCAACATTTGGCTCTATTGTACAGAAAGGATAGTTTGCTGACTCAGCTCCTGCCTTTGTAATAGCATTAAAAAGTGTACTCTTTCCTACATTTGGTAAACCTACAATTCCAAGTTTCATAAAAAATCTCCTCTATATTAATATTTACCTTATTTATAAATAACAATACATCAGTATAAAACTGAGGCATTAAATTGTATAACTAGTGGGTAAGTCTCAAGCTCTTATAAAAACTATTTTAAGCAATATAGTTTTTCTTCGCAAGTAAATATTATACTATAAAAATAAGCCTGTGGCAAAAAATATTTTAAACTAGTTGTTAAAAAGAACTTTTTATTATAAACTATAAGGAAGACTAAAAATTCATGGAGTGATATTTGTGCAAGAAAAACAATTGAGGTCAGAAGCAGAGCTGACTTGCAAAAAAGCAACTACTTTTACTGATAAAAAACCCTTAAAAGAAATAGAAAGAAGTATAATAAAATCCTATAGAAAACATATATGGGCCAAGTTTATAAAGGCCATAAGAGAATATAAACTTATAGAAGATGGTGATCGGATAGCTGTAGCAATTTCAGGTGGAAAGGATAGCCTCCTACTTGCCAAACTCTTTCAAGAACTATATAGATATGGAAATAAAAATTTCCAACTAGAGTTTATAGCTATGGATCCTGGCTACAATAAGGATATTAGAAAGCTCCTGGAGGAAAATTGTGACTATCTGGAAATACCTGTTAAGATATATGATTCAAACGTCTTCCAAGTAGCAGATAGAATAGCAGGTGCAAATCCCTGCTTTATGTGTGCTAGAATGAGAAGGGGCTTTTTATATGCCAAGGCTGAGGAGTTGGGCTGCAACAAGCTTGCCCTAGGCCATCATTTTAATGATGTTATAGAAACAACCATGCTAAATGTTCTTTGTTCAGCAAATTTTAAGACTATGATGCCAAAGCTAAAGGCTGAAAACTTCCAAAATATGGAACTTATAAGACCTCTCTATCACATAGAAGAGGATTATATAGAAAGGTTTATCAAAAATAGTGGTCTAATTCCCCTAGACTGTGCCTGCACAGTGGCAGCTAAAAAAATAGGAAGCAAGCGAAATGAGATAAAGGAACTTATAGAAAGTTTAAAAGAGACCTTTGACAATGTAGATAAGTCAATATTTAAGGCAGCAGAAAATGTCAATATAAATGGAGTACTTGGTTTTCAATATGATGAAGAAAAATATTCTTTTTTAGATTTTTACCATAAAGATAAATAAAAAATATAAGGAGTGTGGAAGTTGGATATATTAAAGCAAAGAATAAGAGAAGATGCCAAGGTAATGGAAGGGGAAATTATAAAGGTAGATAGTTTTTTAAATCATCAAGTAGATGTAGATCTTTTAAATGAAATAGGAAAAGAATTTAAAGAGAGATTTAAAGATGAAAAAATAGATAAGATATTGACTGCGGAAGTCTCTGGTATAGCCATAGCATCTATTGCTGCTCAATATTTCAAGGTACCAATGGTATTTGCAAGAAAGACAGAATCAAAAAATCTAGACAATGATAAGTATGAAACTGAAGTATATTCATATACAAAGAGAAAAACCTATAAAATAATGGTTTCTAAGAGATACCTAAGCAAGGATGAAAATATACTTATTATAGATGACTTCCTGGCTAATGGAAAGGCTGTAGAAGCCCTTATAGATATAATAAACAAAGCCCAGTCAAATCTCATAGGAGTTGGAGTAGCTATTGAAAAGGGCTATCAAGAAGGTGGCAAGGGCTTAAGAAAAAGAGATATTAAATTAGAGTCTTTAGCTATTATAGATTCTATAAATGATAAGGGTATAAACTTTAGATAAATAAATTAAAAGGCTTATATTTGTGTCTTCCATATAAAAAGAAAAGCGTTTCTTTGTGTAAACTATACAAAGAGATGCTTTTTTTCTTTGAAAAAATATATAGAAGAAATTGGCTAATTTAGTTATCTTCAAATAGACTTTAAAGGAAATAAACTGAATATATAAAAAACTAGCTTTTAAATAATGAAATAGAGGTCATTTTATTGAAAAAAATTGTATAATATCAGTATATTAATTTTATTTAAAAAAGTGTAAATTAAGAGTAATTAGTTGTAAATAAGTATAGATATTGTTAAAGAGCTTGCAACTAAAATAAACAGTTAGGAAGTGTAAATATGAAAGATAGTGCGATGAAAAATACTGGATCTCTATTTGAAGTAAGCGGAAGACCACCACTTAATCAAGTTGCACCTTTAGGTTTTCAGCATGTTGTTGCAGCTATAGTGGGAATTGTAACTCCAGCTATATTGGTTGCAAACGTTACAGGTCTAAGTGCAGCCGATACCACAATATTGATTCAAATCTCTCTTATAGCCACAGCCCTTGCTACCATGCTTCAACTTTTCCCAATAGCAGGAGTTGGTTCAGGCCTACCAGTTATTATAGGTATGAGTTTTGCCTATGTTCCTACATTACTTGCTATAGGTGGTCAGTTTGGTATAGCTGAAATATTTGGGGCACAAATAGCAGGAGGGGCAGCAGCTTTTATAGTGGGTATGTTTATAAAGCAATTGAGAATATTTTTCCCACCAATTGTAACAGGAACTGTTATATTTACCATAGGACTTTCACTTTATTCAGTGGCAGTTAGATATATGGCAGGTGGAGGGGGAAATCCTACATTTGGTTCTCCTAGAAATTGGCTTGTTGCAGGAATAACACTGGCAGTAGTTATTTTTCTTACTTATTTTACAAAGGGTTTTACAAAGCTTGCAGCCATACTAATAGGTATGATAGTAGGCTATATAATAGCCTTTGCACTGGGAATGGTAAAGTTTGATGCAGTTAATGATGCAAGATGGTTCCAACTAGTTGGTCCTATGCATTTTGGCATAAAATTTGAGATAAGCGCTATTATTTCTATGGTTATAATGTATATAGTAAATGCTGTTCAGGCAATAGGAGATTTAACCTCCCTGACCATAGGTGGACTTGACAGGCAGCCAACTGATAAAGAACTTTCAGGTGGTATCAAGGCAAATGGATTTGTAAGTATTGTAAGTGCTTTTTTTGGAGGACTTCCATCTGCTACCTATAGTCAAAACGTAGGTATAGTAACAGTAAATCGTGTAGTGAATAAGATGGTATTTTTATTTGCAGCAGTTGTCTTTCTAATAGCAGGTATAGTTCCTAAATTTGCATCTATATTAACCACAATACCTCAATCAGTTATAGGTGGAGCAACCATATCCGTATTTGCTATGATCACTATGACAGGTGTTAGAATGATAGCTTCAGCAGAACTTACACCACGTAATACAGCTATTGCAGGTCTATCAGTAGCTCTAGGAGTAGGAGTTACTTCAGTTGCAGACTCACTTGCAGGTTTCCCAGCATGGGTAGGAACTGTTTTTGGTAGTTCCTCAGTAGTAATTGCAGCTCTAGTTGCTATCATATTAAATCTTATTCTACCTAGGGACAAGACTGAAATTCCTGTTGAATTAGATTTAGAAGAATAATACTATAAATATATGAGAATATTCTAGAATATTCTCATATATTTAATCAATTTTTAGAATGAGAGAGGAGAAAAATATGATAACATTTAAAAATTATATGGCTCCCGAATCTGTAGAAGAGGCATATGAAGCTTTACTTTCTAAAAAAACCGCAAAAGTTATAGGTGGTGGCTGTTTTATGAGAATGGGAAAAAAGAAAATACCACTGGCTATAGACCTATCCAAGGCAGGTCTTGATTATATAAATGATACAGGATCTGAAATTGAAATAGGTGCCATGACAAGCCTTAGAGAATTTGAAACATCAGAGCTTCTAAGGGAAAACTTTGGTCATATAATAAGAGATTCAGTAAAGCATATAATAGGTGTTCAACTTAGAAATATAGCTACAATTGGTGCTACAGTATATTCTAAATATGGTTTTTCAGACCCACTGACATCTCTACTTGCATTGGATGCAGATATAGTACTACATAATGAAGGTAGAATTTCTTTGGAAGAATATGTAAATGATAACACCAAGAGAAGAGATATTTTAGAAAAGATAATTATAAAGAAAAATCTAACTTCTGGAAGCTTCCAAACCATGAGAAATTCAAATGTTGACTATGCTATTCTCTCTGTAGCCTTTACTGAGATAGATGGAAAATATAGAATAGCAGTAGGTGCAAGACCTAGAAGAGCAAGCCTAGCCTATAAGGCCATGGAATATTTACAGGAAAAAGGATTAACAGAGGAAACTGCTAAAAAAGCTGGAGAAATGGCAGCTGAAGAACTACATTTTGGATCTAACGATAGAGGAAGTGCTGAATATAGAAAAGAACTGTGTAAGGTACTGGTAAAAAAAGCAATATTAGAGGTGATAAAATGATTTTAAATGTAAAAGTAAATGGTGAAAAGAAAACTTATGATATTAAAGCAGATGAGTACCTAGTAGATGTGCTTAGAAGAGATGGATTTCTAAGTGTTAAGCAGGCCTGTGAAACAGGTTCATGTGGATTGTGCACGGTTCTCTTAAATGAAAAGGCCATATTATCTTGTTCATACCTGGCTGTTAGGGCCGAGGGAAGTGAAATAAGAACAGTAGAAGGTCTATCTAAAGATGAGGCAAAAATAGGAGAGTATATTGTAGAAGAAGGGGCAGATCAATGTGGATATTGTAGTCCAGGATTGATCCTAACTGTAGTAGCTATGAAAAATGAACTTGTAAATCCTAGCGATAAGGAGATAAAGGGATATTTAACAGGAAATTTATGTAGATGTACAGGATATGAAAGCCAGCTCAGAGCTATAAAGAAATATTTGGAGGTAATATAATGAAACAAACAGGACATGCTGTCGGAAAAGCTTTTAATAAAGTTGATGGGATGCAATTGGTAACAGGTCATCCAGTATATACAGATGACATTGCCCCTGAAGAGTGTTTGATTATAAAGATACTTAGAAGTCCTCACGCCTTTGCCAAGATAAAAAGTATAAATACTGAAAAAGCTGAAAAGTTAGCTGGAGTTGAAGCTGTATTTACCCATGAAAATGTACCTAAAAATCTATATACAAGGGCTGGACAATCTTATCCAGAGCCTTCAACCTATGATAAATATATATTAGATGAATATGTAAGATATGTAGGTGATGAAGTTGCCCTAGTAGCTGCAGAAACAGAAGAGATAGCTTTAAAAGCTATAAAGATGATAAAGGTAGAATATGAAGTTTACCAACCTGTCTTGGATATGAATGAGGCTCAAAGCAGCGAGAGTAAAATACACTTTAAAGAGAGAACTTTTTCAAATATGGATAAGGGCTTTGATCCAGAAAAAAATATTGCAGCTATATCTGATTTTTCATCTGGAGATGTAGAAGAGGTCTTAAAGACTTGTGAAGTAGTGGTTAAACATAAATATCAGACACAAGCAGTAGCCCATGGAATGATGGAGTCCTATAGATCCTATGCCTATATGGATGCATATGGAAAGCTTGTAGTAGTTTCCTCAACACAGATTCCATTTCATGAAAGACGTCAAGTAGCTCAGGCACTTGGAATTCCAGCAAGCAAGGTCAGAGTTATAAAGCCTAGAATAGGTGGAGGTTTTGGTGGAAAGCAAACTTCACAAGTTTTATTTTACCCAGCCTTGGTTACCTATATAACAGGTAAGCCATCTAAGATAGTCTATGGTAGAAAGGAGACATTTGAAGCTTCAAACACCAGACACCTTATGGATATAGAGGTTACACTTGGCTCTGATAAGGAAGGAAATATAAAAGCTATAGATATGAATACCTTATCTGATACAGGTGCATATGGAGAACATGCTGCTACAGTTATGGGAGCTACTGGCTATAAGTCTATTCCACTATACAATAGATATGATGCAGCTAGATATAGGGGAACTGCTGTCTATACAAATCATGTATCTGCAGGAGCCTTTAGAGGTTATGGAGTTACTCAAGGTATATTTGCCCTAGAATGTGCTGTAAATGAATTGGCCCAGGAGTTAGATATGGATCCAACTATTTTAAGGGAAAAAAATATAATAAGAGAAGGAGAAACATCTCCAATAATAGATATTACAACCATAGGTGCAAAGGGACCTGTAACTATACATGGATGTGAACTTGATTATTGTATTGAAAGAGGTAAGGAAATATTTAAGTGGGATGAAAAGATCAAGGTAAATAAAATTTCTGATACAAAATATAGAGGAGTAGGCATGGCTATAGCTATGCAAGGTTCTGGTATACCTGGAATTGACACTGCATCTGCTACTATAAAGCTAGATGAAGATGGTACATTCTTACTTTTAACAGGAGCTGCAGATATTGGTACAGGAAGTGATACCATATTAAAACAAATTGCAGCAGAAGGACTTGGTGTTCCATTTGAAAGAGTATCTGTATTCTCAGGGGATACTGATCTTACACCTTTTGATGTAGGAGCCTATGCTTCAGGAACAACATACTTTAGTGGAAATGCAATAAGAGAAGCTAGTAAAAAGATGAATGCTATGATCTTAGAAGAAGGAGCTAGGGAATTTGGAGTAACTGTAGAAGATATAGACTATGATGGAGTCAACATAAGGACAAAGGATGGAAAAGAAGAGATTTCCTTAAAGGATTTAAGTAAGAAATTAACCTATAAGCGTCCTCATAGGGAATTAACAGCTACAGGATCCTTTGATACTACAGATGTAGCACCACCATATATGTCTGGATTTGCAGAAGTTGAAGTTGATACAGAGACTGGGAAAATAGAGCTAGTAGACTTTACAGCAGTTGTAGATTGCGGAAAGGTCATAAATCCTAATTTAGTTAGGGTTCAGGCTGAAGGTGGTATAGTTCAAGGAATTGGCATGGCTCTTTTTGAAGACGTAAAATATACCAGTAGTGGAAAGCTCATTTCAAATAGCTTTATGGAATACAAGATACCTTGTAGACTTGATGTAAATAAAATAAAAGTTGAGTTTGCAGAGGGTTATGATAAAACTGGTCCATTTGGTGCTAAGTCAATAGGGGAAGTAGTCCTAAATCCTGTTGCGCCAGCTATAGTAGAAGCAGTTTATAATGCAGTGGGAATAAGAGTTAGAGAACTTCCATTGACACCAGAGAAAATTAAAATGAAGCTAATAGAAAAGGGAATGTAA
>CAZBAK010000006.1:0-61348 GCA_964489715.1 uncultured Tissierella sp.
AGAGCTTTTTCTCTTATAAGTTCAGATATTATAAATCTCTCTGGCTGATCAGTTATCATATCTTCTGGGAAATATTGTGGACCTTCTGGCATTATATCTTTTAGTATATCTATATATTTTTCTACATTATCATTGTTTAAAGCTGAGATTGGTATAATCTCTTGGAAAATGTTCATATTAGCATATTTCTCTACAAGTATTGCTATATCTTCTCTTTCCATCTTATCGATTTTATTTATAAGAAGAACTATTGGTGTATTTACTTCTTTTAATATATCTATAATATAGCTGTCCATCTTTCCAATTTCCATACTTTCATCTACTATAAAAGTAACTACATCAACTTCTTCTAAACTCCCCTTAGAAAGTTTTAACATATATTCTCCTAATTTATTTTTAGGCATTTGAATCCCAGGAGTATCTAAAAAAACTAATTGAAAATCATCTCCTGTGTATACAAGTTGTATTTTATTTCTAGTAGTTTGAGCTTTATCAGATATTATAGATATCTTTTCTCCTATAACTTGATTCAATAAAGTAGATTTTCCTACATTTGCTCGGCCTATAACACTTACAAATCCTGATTTATACATCTTAACTATCACTTCCTTTATTTTTTTAAATCTTCTGGCCCAAAACTATGAGGAAGAAGTTCATCTAAGCTATACTCTTTATAGTCTTCTTCAGAATTAGCAACTATTATTGTTGCATCCTTCCCGAATTCCCTTATTACTTGCCTACAAACACCACAAGGAAAAGTATCTTCTCCATCAGCTACAACTGCTATAGTATCTATTTTTTTACTACCTTCAGATACTGCTTTAAATATAGCTGTTCTCTCTGCACATATAGTAGGTGAATAAGAAGCTATCTCTATATTACATCCTGTATATACTTTTCCATCTTCTGTTAAAAGTGCTGCTCCAACATGAAAGTTAGAATATGGCACATAAGCTTTTTCTTTTGATTCTAATGCTTTTTTTATAAGAGTTTTTTTATCCATTTTTTTATCTCCTAATATTATTTTATAGTTATACTTGCTTTTGGACTTACTACCTGAACAAATGTAGTTCCTGGATTTAATCTTAATTCTTGTCCATTTTCAAGAGTATATATGCTTCTTTCTTCTCTTGACTTCTTACTCCAATTTATATCTACACCCATTCCATTGGTAAAGTATTTACCCTTTCCTCTACCAACTAAATCCAATTCTATTTTTTTGCCATCTTTTAATATGTTTTTTTCTACTTCTCTAACAATTATATTTTTACTTGTTATAGGTCTAGCATCTATTTCATCTATATGTTCTTGTCCATCTTTTTTTCTATAATATATTTTTTCTTCTTTGTTATATGAATAATATGTATTGTTAGTAGTGTTATAAGTAATATCTATTTCATTTGCTAAAAACCCATCTAAATCTCTATCATCTCTATTGAAAGAGAATACTTTTTTATTTTTCTTTCTATTAAAATCTTTTTCTTCAGCCTCATCTCTAAGTGTAGTCATATCAGAATATAAATTATTAGGAGCTTTTTTATGAGACTTCCTCCAAAATATACTTGATCTGCTACTTCTAGCATCTATATCGTCTACATTATATTTTATAATTTCTTCTTCAGCTTGTCCACTTCCACCAACCCTTACATAAAGAGCATCATGTTCTAAAACAGTAGTTATAAAGTATGGTCTAGCACTTCTTATAGGCCCTATGGTCTCAGGATCATTACTTAAAAACAATCCTAGGTATCTTGTGTAGGGAGCTTCTACTTCATATTCATATACGATTTCTGCATCTTTCAAGCCTGCTTGCCACCTCGCTCTTGGGTGATTATCAAACATAACACCCATTACTCTCCTATCTAACAAGTTCTCTTCTACAAAAATACCACTTAAGGGTGATCTAGACTTATTTTTATTTGTATCTACTTGCTTTTCTTCTATATCTTTTTCTAAATTTATTTTTTCTCCTATAGCTTCTTCTTTTATCTTGTTATCCTTTCTTTTGCACCCAGGTAAAAGAATTACTATAAAAATTAACAACAATAAATATTTAAAATTCCTTCCCATTCCTAAGTCTCCTTTACCCAATTAATTGAAATATAAGAATCCCTACTATAGTTCCAAGTATTCCTCCTAAAAGGACTTCAGAAAAAGTGTGTATTCTACCTTCTATTCTACTTTCACCAACAAGCAAGGCAAGGGCAAATGTTAAGGTAATAACAAGTATGTTTTCTGATAAAAAAGCTACTATAGTAGCTATACAAAAAGATACAGCAGAATGCCCACTAACAATTCCACCCTGGAAGTGAGTTCCTCTTCCTCTATAAAATTTAGCTTTTATCCCTATTGTTAAAAGTACTACCAATATTAAACTTACAAAGGTTAAGTGAACACTGGAGTTTCTTATTTTAAATATTATTACTTCTGATAAATTATTAAGCCTATCAAAAAATAGCAAGTAGCCTACTAGCATAGCATTTATAGCTGCTATTAAAACTGCTCCAGCAGATATATCCTTTGCCAGCCTGGCAAGAGGATGGTATTCCTTTGTAATCATATCTACAGTTTTCTCTATAGCAGTATTTATAAGTTCCATAACTATTACAAGTGTAGTGGCAAATAAGAGTATTAAAAATTCGATACGACTAAATCCAAAAAGCAGACTAGAAAAAAGAACTACAATAGCAATTATATAATGAATTAGCATATTCCTTTCAGTTTTTATAGATAGAATAATACCAGATACAGCATAATTAAAACTATCGATTATACTTCTCTTCATATATCTAGATCTCCTTTTCTCCTTTAAATAAAGCTAAATTCTTCATGATCTTCTTTTCTTTTTTTCTCATCTCTTTTTTTTCTATCTGATCCATGTGATCATATCCTAGGAGATGCAACATGCTATGACAGGTCAAATAAGAAAGTTCTCTTTCTAAAGTATTGCCATATTCTTTAGCTTGTTCCAGGGCTTTCTCCACTGATATAATTATATCTCCAAGAAGTGCTATTGGAACTAAATGATCTTGATCTAGTGGAAATGATAAGACATCTGTTTCTGAATCTATTCCTCTATAATCTCTATTTAGAATCCTGATTTCTTCATTGTCTACAAAAGAAATTGATACTTCATAGTTGTTGTCAAGTCCTTCTACTTTTAAGCTTTCCTCCACTACAAGAATTAAAGTATCTAATATTTTCTCATCTATTTCTATCTTTGCCTGCCTATTATCTAAAAAAACCTCCATAATTATCCACCTTTTTATTTCTTATTTGTTTTTTCATGTTTTTCATATGCCAATACTATTCTTTGAACCAAGGGATGTCTAACTATATCTGCAGCAGATAAATAAACCATACCAATACCCTTTATTTCACTCAATACATCTATGGCATTTTTAAGGCCTGATTCTTTTCCCTTAGGCAAGTCTATCTGAGTTATATCTCCAGTTATAATAGCCTTAGATCCAAAGCCAATACGTGTTAAAAACATTTTCATTTGCTCATTGGTGGTATTCTGTGCCTCGTCTAAGATAACATAAGAATTATCTAATGTTCTACCTCTCATATAGGCAAGAGGAGCAACTTCTATTAGGCCTTTTTCTAAATATTTAAGATAGTGATCTGATCCCATTATATCAAATAAGGCATCATAAACTGGTCTTAGATAGGGATCTACTTTTTCTTGTAGATCTCCTGGTAGAAAGCCTAAGTTTTCTCCCGCTTCTACAGCAGGCCTAGTAAGAATTATTCTATCTACTTCTTTATTTTTAAATGCCTTTATAGCCATAGCCATGGCAAGATAGGTTTTACCAGTACCTGCTGGCCCTATTCCAAATACTATATCTTTTTCCTTAATTGTATCTATATAGTGTTTTTGCCCAAGTGTCTTGGGCTTTAGAGTTTTACCACTGGAAGTTACCATTATTATTTCATTTAATAATTCCTTTATTCTTCCCTCTTCTCCTTTTAAAACTAAATCTATGGAATATAGGAGATCATGCTTGTCTAGTTTGCTTTGTGACTTAATAATCTCTATTAAATCATATATAAGCTTTTCACCTAAATTAACATTTATTGTATTTCCTATTATTTTTATCTTTCCATCTCTTAAAAGTATATTTACATCAAGTTTTTCCTTTATTATATCAAGATTTTCATCTAATCCACCAAAGATTTCATTGACTATATTGTTATCTTCTATTTTAATTTCTGTTTCTATTTTTTTATTTTGCAAATTCGTCCTCCTGATTTTAATTTTAAATATTCTATTTTAATTTTAAACTTAGAATATTTAATATCTTACTTATTTATTTCATTGTGAAGCTTGTTTAAATTCAAAACTCTCACTCCTAATAATAACATATAGCAATAGATATTTCCATATTTTTATATTACTGTAAAAAGCCCATAAAAGAGCACACAAAATAGTAGAAATCTTTTGTGTGCTCTTTTATATCCATCTATTATATATCCCTTTTTTGCATGCTCTTTGGTTTTCCTAAGATTTCTGAGAATATTATCCCCTTTAATACATCATCTTTAAATGTAGAGGCTGTAGGGATTGGTAGCTCAATTTTTTCTTTATCTCTACCATAGTTCCTTACATCTTTTTTATCATAGTCTTTTTTATCACTAACTTGTATTGCATTTTTATCGTATAAACTCTTAGCCTGCCTATCGGATCTAATATCTTTATCTTTATAAGTCTGATCTATTTTGTCATATCTCTTTTCATATCTTTCTTCATAGCCTTCATAATCTTCCCTATAAGATTTTCCTTCTCCAAAAAAGCTATCCTTTTCTTTTGATAGACTAGGATTCTTTTGTATTTCTCTTTTAACTCTTCTTTCCCTTGTTTGAGGAACTTCAACTTTTTTTTCTTTGCTTGATTGTTGGAGTTTCCTCTCCCTGGTCTTTTCTATTTTCTTTTTTTCTTTTGCACTCTTTAAAATTAAATCTATAACTATAACTACTGCGAAAAATATTAAAGGATTCATTCCATCACATCCTATTTATCATTCTTGTTCTCGTCTGTAATCTTAGAAATTGAGGATCTCATGTCTGTATCGGCTAATACATTTTTCATGTTGTAATAATCCATAACTCCCATTTTACCATCTTTTAAGGCAGTTGCAAGTGCTAGTGGTACTTCTGCTTCTGCTTCTACAACCTTAGCCCTCATTGACTGAACTTCAGCTTTCATTTCCTGTTCCTTAGCAACAGCCATTGCTCTCCTTTCTTCAGCTTTTGCTTCTGCTATTCTCTTATCAGCTTCTGCTTGATCCATCTGAAGTCTGGCCCCTATATTTCTTCCTATATCAACATCTGCTATATCGATGGAAAGAATCTCAAATGCAGTTCCTGCATCAAGTCCTTTACCTAAGATATTCTTTGATATACTGTCTGGATTTTCTAATACCTCTTTATGATTTGCTGAACTACCTACTGTGGTTACTATACCTTCCCCAACCCTAGCTATAATAGTTTCTTCTCCAGCACCTCCGACTAATCTTTCTATATTCGCTCTAACGGTTACCCTAGCCTTAGCTATAACCTCTATACCATCTTTGGATACTGCAGCTATTAGAGGCGTTTCTATCACCTTAGGATTAACACTTACCTGCACTGCCTCTAATACATTTCTTCCTGCTAAATCTATAGCAGCAGCTCTATCAAAGTCCAAAGGTATTTCTGCTCTTTGGGCAGCTATTAAAGCATCTATAAGTGTATTTACATTACCTCCTGCTAAATAATGGGCTTCTAATTCATCAACATTTAATTTCAATCCTGCCTTTGTAGCCTTTATCATAGGATTAACTATCCTGCTTGGGGCAACTCTCCTAAGTCTCATTCCCATTAAAGTTAATATTTTAATTTTAACTCCTGAGAAAAATGCCGTTATCCATAAACCAAATGGAATAAATGTAAAAAATAACATTACTCCAATTATTATTAAGATAGCTACAATGATTGGTAAAAAACTTCCAAAATCCATATTATTTCCTCCTAACAAATATTTTTGTTCCCTCGACCCTTATCACTTCAATAGATACTCCAGCTGGAATAAATCCTTCATCAGATAACGCATCTATTCTTTTATCTTCTATATTTATAAACCCTGAAGGTCGAAGTTCGGTAGCTGTTATGCCTGTTTTGTTTAAATAAGAAGCTTTTGATCTTTCAACCAAATAACTTTCTTGCTTCTCTTTCTCCCCAGTCAAGATAAATCTGTCTAAAAGCTTACTTCGGTATCCTAGCTTAACTAAAATCACAGTTATAATTGTAGTAATTATAATTGCAATACTTAGAGAAATTAATGCTACGGATAAAGAATCTGTAGCTAAAACTATTCCAACTACTACTAGTATTGTACCACTTATACCTGGTAAACCAAAACCTGGCACTATTGCTTCTATAACAATCAATATAAGACCCAGTACAAATAAAGCCAGTGCTGTCCAAGTTGAACTTCCTGAAAGAATGTTTCCTGCAAAATATAAACCAAAACCAAGTAGACTTATAGTTCCACCTACTCCAAAGCCTGGTGTTAAAATTTCTATTATTAGTCCTACAAATGCTATAGTTAAAAGTAAGCTACTAAGTGCAGGAGTTGCAATATATTTAGCAAGTTTTATCTGTAATCCTTCTTCATACTCTACTATATTAGCATTTTCAATATTAAACTTGGCCAATATATCCCTATAATCATTGGATATATGATCTGTTATTCCATATTCTAGAGCTTCTTTTGAAGTAAGATTTACAAGTTTGCCCTGAGTGTTTAGTCCTTCTACTACTAGATCTTTATCAGCCATAGCTTGTATAATATTTTCATCTCTTCCTCTAAAAGCAGCTGTATCCCTAAGTACTGATCTCCAGAAGGAAAGATTCTTTTCTGTATTTGGAATTGTTTCAGCAGAACCAATTGTAGAGTTAGTAGCCATAACAACCTTTTCGCTTGCTATAGTTATTAAGACACCAGCTGACACTGCTTTATTATTTACAAATGATATAGTTGGTATATTTGTAGAAAGGATGGCATCTTTTATCACTATTGCTTGATCTACTAGTCCACCATATGTGTTTATTTCAAATATTATAGCTTTAGGCCCTATTTCATTAGCTTCTTCTATGGCATTTACTACAAAATTTGCAGTAGCTCTATTTATTTCACCATTTATTGGAATTACATAGACATCATCGCTGTCTTCTGCCAAAACTATTGAAGAAAAGACTAAGACTAACATAAGCATAAATATAAATATTCTTGTTTTTCTCATAAATACACCTCCATTTTCTTTATTCTTATTAAAATATAATTATTATTACTTATTTTCTAGTCTACTATCAATATTTACCCATTAAAAAATTTTTCAATTAATAAAAAAAAAGCCTGGATATAATTCCAGGCTAAGTTAATTTATTTTTAACTATTTTACTTACTATATTTCCATCTGCTCTACCTTTTACTTTAGGCATAACATTTTTCATAACAAGTCCAATATCTTTCATAGAAGAAACTTCTAAATCTTCTATTGTATCTTCTACTATAATTTCTAATTCTTTTTCTGTAAGTTGTGTTGGAAGATAATTTAATAATATCTCCACTTCTTTACTTGTACTATCTATAAGATCTTGTCTATTGGCTTTTTTAAATTCTTCTATTGAAAGTCTTCTTTCCTTTAACTGTTTTGAAATTATTTCAATTATTTCCTCTTCAGTTAATTCTCTTCTTTCATCAACTTGAATTTGTTTTATAGCTGCTCTTACCAATGTTATAGTATTTTTTCTAATAGTATCTTTCTCTTTCATGGAGGTTTTCAAATCTTCCATAAGCCTTTTTTCAAGGGACATATTTTCACCTTCTCAATTAAAATCTCACTTTAATTAAAATCTTTTATTTTTTTTCTTTCTTGCTGCTTCAGCTTTAAGTTTTTTTCTAACACTTGGTTTTTCATAGTGTTCTCTTTTTCTTACTTCCCCTATTACTCCAGAGCGTGCACATTGTCTTTTAAATCTTTTTAAAGCACTTTCTAGAGATTCATTGTCGCCTACTTTTATTTCTGACATGTATATTTCCCTCCCCTCTACCCATTAGAATGTTGCCATACTATTTATATTGGTAGAACTCTGATACTAATCTAGTATACATTATATTTAAATTTAATTCAAGAATATTTTTAACCTGCTGGCCATAACATTGGCCTTCCACCTAATAGATGAAAATGAATATGATCTACACTTTGTCCACCATCTTCTTTACAATTATTTACTATTCTATATCCCTTTTCAAGGCCTAAATCTTTTGCAAGCTTTTTAGCTACTAAAAATATTTTCCCTATAAGGTGAGCATTTTCATCAACTATATCATCTGCAGATGCTATATGAACTTTAGGAATAATTAAAACATGTACAGGAGCCGTAGGATTTATATCATGAAAAGCTACTATCTCTTCATCTTCATATATAAGCTCACTTTCTATTTCTTTATTTGCAATTTTACAAAATAAGCAATTATCCATTATTACACCTCCTTATTTCCCGATTAATACTTCTCCATCTCTTTTAAAAATGTTTATTTCTCTTATATCTCCTATTATATCATAATCCCAGTCAAGTCTAGCTCTTATATAATTAGTTGTATAACCTTCGTATAAATTTTCTTTTATCTCTTCTTCAAATAATATTTCAAGATCCTTACCTATAAATTGACTATTGAATTTTTCCACTAATTTTTCACCTAAGTCTATAAGTGTTTTACTTCTTTCATTCTTTATAAGACCATTTATCTGGTCTTTAGACTGGGCCGCAGGGGTTCCAGCTCTAGGGGAATATTTGAAAACATGTATCTTGGAAAACTCTATCTTTTCTACCAGCTCTAAGGTCTCTTGAAACTCTTCTTCACTTTCTCCAGGAAAACCTACTATTATATCTGTAGTAAGACCTGCATTTGGCATGAAATTCCTAATTATTTCAATTTTTTCTTCAAATTCCTTAGAATTATATTTTCTATTCATTCTCTTTAAAACTGAATCTGAACCACTTTGAAGTGATAAATGGAAGTGATCACATACTTTTTTTGTTTTAACCAGTCTTTCCATAAATTCCTCATCTATTAAATTTGGTTCTACAGAACTTAGTCTTATTCTTTTTATACCCTCTATATTAGATATTTCTTCTATTACATCTATGAGGGAAAGATTTTCTAGATCTTTTCCATAGGAGGCAACGTGAATTCCTGTAAGAACTACTTCCTTAAATCCAGCCCTAGATAAATTTTCTGTCTCTTCTATTATATCCGATAATTCTCTACTTCTTATTGGTCCTCTAGCATAGGGTATTATACAGTAGGAACAATATTGATTACAGCCATCTTGAATCTTTATATAGGCTCTTGTTTTAGAATTCACATTATCTATTTCTAGTTTTTCAAACTCTTTATTGCTTCTTATGTCTTTTACAATATTAAATTTTTCATTTTTTTGCTTAGCCATCTCACATAGATCTACGATTCTATTTCTTTCAGTCGTTCCCATTATTACATCAACAAAATCTATATTCTCAATCTCTTCAGGAGAAACTTGAGAATAGCAACCTACTACAGCTATTATAGCTTCTTGGTTTAATTTTTTAACTCTTCTTATAAATTGTCTAGATTTTCTATCAGATAGATTAGTAACTGTACAGGTATTTATAACATAAACATCTGCAAATTCAGTTTCCATTACTCTAGAATATCCTCTATTTTCAAATAGTTTTTCCATAGCTCCAGTTTCATATTGATTTACTTTACAACCTAAAGTATGGAAGGCTACTTTTTTCATTAAATCACTCCTAATCCAGATAGTTCATAAAGAATAATTGTAGAAGCAACTAAACCTGCGGTTTCAGTTCTTAAAATTTTAGATCCAAGTGTTACAACCCTACCACCTATAGCTTTTATTTCTTCTATTTCATCTTCTTCAAATCCACCTTCTGGTCCTATTATTAAGTTTATTTCTTTTTCTTCTTTAGTCTTTATTTCTTTTAAAACATTACCTAGGGCAATATTTTTTTCATCTTCATAGGGTACTATGATTGTATTTTCTTTATCTAGTAAATTTATCATTTCTTTAAAGTTTATTATCTCCTTAACTTCAGGTATATAAGCTCTCTTTGACTGTTTTGCTGCTTCTTCTGCTATAGCATTCCATCTTTTAAGACGATTTTTCTTCTTTTTTTCATCATCTATTTTAACTATGGTTCTATGGGTTAAAACAGGGTGAAAGTTTGTAATTCCTACTTCGGTTCCCTTTTGAATTATTAAATCCATTTTACTTCCCTTAGCTATTGCTTGAAATAAATTAACCTGAATTTTTTCATCTTTTGATTGATCTTTTTTTTCTAATATATTTACAATTATAGAATCTTCTAAGATACTGTCAATTTCTCCTAAATAAATATTTCCCTGGGAAATAACTTCTATCTTTTCTCCTATCTTCATCCTCAATACATTTTTTATATGATTGAAATCCTTATCTTTAATAAATATTTTGTTATCTATAAAACTTTTTTTATCTACAAAAAACCTATGCATACTATCACCTAATTTTTAATGGATACTATAGATACCCATTCACCTTGTATTTTTATTTCTTCTATTGTAAAATTATTCTCTCTTAATGAATCCAATACTCCATTCTTTTTATCTAAAATAATACCTGAGGCTATAAATTTACCTCCTGTTTTTAGATAATCACCTATATTGTCAGTCATCAGAAGAATTACTTCTGCTATTATATTTGCTACTATAATATCTGCTTTTCCCTCTACTACATCCAGTAAATCACCTTGTTTTACTTGTATTTTATCTTCTAATCTATTTTTTAATATATTTTCCTTTGCAATCCTCACAGAAGCTGGATCTAGATCTATAGCAAGTATATTTTTAGCACCTAGTTTACTACTTACTATACTAAGTATACCGCTTCCACATCCTATATCAAAGACAGTATCTCCTTTTTCAACATGTTCTTCCAAAGCTTCTACACAAAGGGATGTTGTTTCATGAGTTCCTGTGCCAAAAGCCATTCCAGGATCTATATCTATGATTATATCCTTTTCTTTCTCTTCGTAGTCTTCCCAGGAAGGTTTTATAATTATGTTTTCTCCTATTTTAAAGGGTTTAAAATATTTCTTCCAATTATTTAAATAATCTTCATCTTCTATTTCTCTAGTTTCAATACTACCAAGAGATTTTTCTTCTATTTTTCCCCTTAGATCTTTTAATATTACTTCTATATCTTCTTCTTCTGAAAAATATGACTTTATAATCAATTTATCCAAATCTAAATCTTTTATATCAATAGCAAAAAAATCCCATTTATCTTTTTTATTAGCTAGATCTATTAGATCATTAGGATCTTGTATCTCTAGAGAGTCTGCACCTATACTATATAATATATCTGATATATCTTCTTCATTTTCTTTGCTGCTACTTATACTCACTTCTATCCATTTCAATTTTAAACACTTCCTATTTTATATTCTATATAATTATATCACAAATATATTGCTTTTAAATAAAAAAACTATCTCTCTAGAGAGATAGTTTTTTATTTAAATACATCTTTTACTTTATCAAAAAATCCTTTTTTATGTTTATGGAGCTCTTCTCCCATTCCTTTGGAAAATTCCAATAAAAGTTCTTCTTGTTTTTCATTTACAGTTTTTGGCACTTGAACTACTACAGTAAAGTACAAGTCTCCCTTGCCACTTCCTCTTAAATTTGGTACACCTTTGTTTTTCAATCTAAACTGTGTACCTGTTTGTGTACCTTTTGGAAGGTCAAATTTTTCAATTCCTTCAAGTGTTGGAACTTCTATCTGGGCCCCAAGCACTGCTTCTGGAAAACTTATAGGTATTTCTACAAAGATATTGTTTCTTTCTCTTTTAAAGATAGGATCTTCTTCCACACTTATATATATATATAAGTCTCCTGGTGGACCACCTCTATCTCCTGCCTCTCCCTGGCCTCTCATAGATATAACTGAATCGTTGTCTACTCCTGCCGGAATATTTATCTTTATTTCTCTATTCTTATATTCTTTTCCAAGTCCTCCGCAAGTTTCACATTTCTCTTCAAATATACTACCAGTTCCATCACAAGTGTCACAGCTAGCACTTCTTACAACTTGTCCAAAGGGTGTCTGCTGAGCAAATCTCACTTCACCTGACCCATTACATCTTGTACATGTTTTCTTATCTGTACCTGGCTTTGCTCCGTCACCATTACATGTAGAACAAGTTTCTTGTCTTCTAATATTTATAGTTTCTTCAGTGCCGAATACTGCATCCTTTAAATCGATATTTAAACCATATCTGAGATCTTGCCCTTGTACGGGGCCACGTCTTCTCGCACTTGAACTTCCACCACCAAATATATCAAAAAGATCGTCAAATATATCTCCAAATCCTCCAAAACCTTGGCTTTGAGCATTGGGATCTACTCCTGCATGACCAAATCTATCATAGCGAGATCTCTTTTCCGGATCCCCGAGTATCTCATATGCTGCTGTAGCTTCTTTAAATTCTTGTTCAGCCTCTTTATTGTCTGGGTTTAAATCAGGATGACATTTCTTGGCTATAAGTCTATATGCTCTTTTGATATCATCTTCACTAGCATTTTTTTCTATTCCCAGTATTTCATAATAATCTCTCAAACATGATTCCTCACTTTCTTAAAACTGTAAAATTTAGCATTAAAAAGTTCAAAGCTAAATCATAGGATTTAGCTTTGAATTTTATTTGTTCTTAGTTTAAGATTTGTAAATCTTAGTCTTCGTCCTCATCTACTACTTCATAATCTCCTTCTACTACGTCTTCTTCAGGCTGAGTTTCTCCACCTTGTCCACCATCTTCTGGACTTGCATCAGCATATAGTTTTTCAGAGATTTTATAGAACTCTTCGTTTAATTCTTCAGTCTTTTTCTTTATATCATCCATATTATCAGATTCTAAAGCATTTTTCAATTCTTCTAGCTTTGTTTCTACTAAAGATTTTTCATCTTCTGATATTTTATCTTCTAAATCTTTTAAGGTTTTTTCTGTTTGATAGACTAAAGTATCTGCAGTATTTCTAACTTCAATAGCTTCTTTTTTCTTTTTATCTTCTTCAGCAAATTTTTCTGCATCCTTTATTCTCTTGTCTATTTCATCTTCCGTTAGGTTTGATGAAGCTGTTATAGTTATCTTTTGTTCTTTACCTGTACCTAGGTCTTTAGCACTAACATTTACTATACCATTGGCATCAATATCAAAAGTAACCTCTATTTGTGGTACTCCCCTTGGTGCTGTTGGTATTCCAGTAAGTTGGAATCTTCCTAGTGTGGTATTATCTGCGGCCATTTCTCTTTCACCTTGCAGAACATGTATGTCTACTGAAGTTTGTTGATCAGCAGCAGTAGTAAATGTTTGAGACTTCTTAGTTGGTATAGTTGTATTTCTCTCAATCAACCTTGTAGTTACTCCACCTAAGGTTTCAAGACCCAATGAAAGTGGTGTAACATCTAGTAATAATAAATCCTTTACTTCTCCACTTAAAACTCCACCTTGAATTGCAGCACCTAGTGCAACACATTCATCTGGATTTATATCTTTTTGTGGATCTTTTCCTATTAAGTTTTTAACTGCAGATTGAACAGCTGGTATTCTAGTAGATCCTCCTACTAGCAATACTTTTTCTATATCCCCTGCCTTAAGGTTTGCATCTTTAAGTGCAAGTTTCACAGGTTCCATAGTTTGATCTACTAAATCTGAAGTAAGTTCTTCAAACTTAGCACGGCTTATATCCATATTCAAGTGAACAGGTCCAGCCTGAGTTGCTGTTATAAATGGTAAATTTATACTTGTAGACATAGTTGAGGATAGCTCTTTCTTAGCCTTCTCTGCAGCTTCTTTTAATCTTTGAAGGCTCATTTTATCCTTTGTAAGGTCTACACCATTTTCTTTCTTAAATTCATTATTTATATATTCAATTAACTTATCATCAAAGTCATCTCCACCAAGAGTATTGTTACCTCTAGTAGAAAGTACTTCAAATACTCCATCCCCAAGCTCAAGTATAGAAACATCAAATGTTCCTCCACCTAAGTCAAAGACCATTATCTTATGCTGTCCTTCTTCTTTATCCATTCCATAAGCAAGAGCTGCAGCAGTAGGCTCATTTATAATTCTCTTTACATCAAGTCCTGCAATTCTTCCAGCATCCTTAGTAGCTTGTCTTTGGCTATCAGTAAAGTAAGCAGGAACAGTAATAACTGCCTCTGTAATTGTTTCACCTAGATAACTTTCAGCATCTGCTTTTATTTTTTGTAGAATCATAGCTGATAGCTCTGGCGGAGTATGTTCTTTTCCATCTATATCTATTTTATAATCCGTACCCATTTCTCTCTTTATAGATTGAACAGTTCTCTCTGGATTTGTTATAGCTTGTCTCTTTGCAGTCTCTCCTACTAATCTTTCACCATCTTTTGTAAATGCAATTACTGATGGAGTAGTTCTATTTCCTTCAACATTAGGTATTATGGTTGCTTCTCCACCTTCCATTACAGCTACAGCAGAGTTAGTTGTACCTAAATCAATTCCTATTATTTTTCCCATTTAAATTTCCTCCTAATATAACATATTTATTTTGAAACTATAACCATTGTTGGTCTTATAACTTTATCTTTCATAATATACCCTTTTTGTAAAATTCTAATTACTGTATCTTTATCATATTCATCAGTATCTTCCATACCTACAGCATGATGATAATCTGGATCAAATGGTTTTTCAAGAGATTCAATCTCTTTTATATCATTTTTATCTAAAACACCTATTATTCCATCATAGATCATCTCTACTCCCTTATAAAACTGACTTTCTTTATCATCTTCAGCTTCTAGGGCTCTTTCAAAATTATCTAGCATAGGTAGTATTTCAAGTGCTAATGTTTCTACACCATAGTCTACAAGTCCTAATTTCTCTTTTTCTACTCTTTTCTTGTAATTGAGAAAATCTGCTTGCAATCTTAGCAATCTTGTACTAAGTTCTTCATTTTCTTTTAAAGCCTTATCTAATTCAAGATTATCAGAATCTGAAGTTTCTTCTTGTTTTTTCTTTCTAAATAAGCCTTTTGAAAAACCTTCCTCATTCTCATTTTCTATATTGTCTTGTGTTTCTTCTAAATTCTTTTCATTTAGACCTTCTTTTTGATCTTTATCAAAATTCATTTTTTCACCTCAGATTTAATTATTTATCTATATCTAATCATCCAATAAAAAATTCATAGCTTCATTGATATCTCTAGAGAATTTTTTTAGTGTATTGATTAAATTGCAATAATCCATTCTCATAGGTCCTATAAGACCTACTCTACCAAATACTTTTTCCCCTGTATTATAAGTGGTAGTTATTATACTTATATCTTTTATAGGAGAATAAATATTTTCATTGCCAATTACTATGTCTATATCCTCTTTAGAAGATGTATCCGCCAACATATTTAAAATCAGATCTTTGTTTTCTATAAAGGACATAAGAGACTTGGCTTTTTCTATATCTTTATATTCTGGAAAATTAAAAATATTAGTAAGACCTTCAAAGTATAACTCTATAGAAACTAAATCTTCTATAGAATTTAAGATTATTGGAAAAATACTATCAATTATATCTTTATATTTATGAATTGTCTTTTTGTCTGACCTATAAGGATATCCATTTTCTAACTTTATAAAAAGCTCTTCTAAATTTCTACCCTTTAATTCTTCATTAATAATATTAGATATAGTATTTAATTCATCTGAATCAAATTTTTTTATTGATTTATATACAGGATTTTTAATTATCCCATTGTTTAAAACTATTACTATCAATATACCTACATTTTCTAAAGGCACCAATTGAACATGTTCTATTATACTATTTTTAAATTTTGGAGAAGCTACAATTGAAGTGTAGTTTGTAAAAGTAGATAGGATTTTAGCTGCATTTTGCATAAATTCCTCTATATCATTTCCCTCTTTTGCTACTACTTTTTTTATATCAAAATTTTCCAAATTGTTATTTAGCAATATATGAGATTTTAATAATTCATCTACATACAATCTATAAGCTTTTTCAGAAGGGATTCTACCTGATGAAGAATAAGGTTTATTTAAATAACCCTGTTCTTCTAAGTCTGACATCTCATTTCTTATTGTGGCAGAGCTAACACCCATATCATAATTTTTAGAAATTGTCCTAGAACCTATTGGTTCTGCTGTATCAATGTAGCTATTTATTATAGCATATAAAACTTTTAATTTTCTTTCATCCAACATTGTTCTCACCTCTGGGATCTATATCTTGGATGTTGTTAGCAGTCTTAACTATAGAGTGCTAATTACTATAATATTAAATTATCATTTTTTATTAACTTTGTCAATAGCTTTTTCCTTTTTTCTTGAATCTTATGCAAATTATTGCCATTTATTTCTTTTTAGTCAATAATTGACTTTTTTACATTAAACTATTCTAATAAAAAATCTACTTCTACTTGATTAGATAGATCCATTCCTCTATCTGTAAGCTTTATATGACTATCATCTTCTACTAACAGTTTATTATCTATATGCTTTTTTATGTTTTCTTTATAATAATAATATATATCTCTATGAAATCTATTTTTAAACAACTCTTTATCTATGCCTTTTATAAGTCTGAGGCCCATTATTGTAAATTCTGATATCTCAGTTTCAAGTTTTATGTCCTCTCCACTTTGGATTGGCAAGATCTCTTTTTCTATATCTGAAAAGTAACTAGTAAACTTATCTCTATTCCAATATCTTCTTCCATCTAAAAAAGAATGGCTGGAAAGCCCTATTCCTATATATTCTTCTATTTCCCAATAGAGAATATTGTGTTTACATTCATGGTCTTTTATTGCAAAGTTTGAAATTTCATAATGATGATATCCCATAGCCTTTAATTTTCTCTTTATAAGATAGTACATCTCTCTTTCTTCTATATCACTTACTAGATTTAATTTCCCATTTTTTTCTAAGTCGTAAAGAGGGGTTCCTTCTTCAAGTATTAAACCATAATAAGATATATGAGAGACTTTCAATTTTTCTATTTTCCTTAGGTTTTCTTCCACATCTTCTATACTTTCATCTGGAAGACCAAATATAAAGTCTAAGTTGATATTTGTAAAGCCTGCCCTTTTGAGAATCTCTAAAGACTCATAAACTTCATTTTCACTATGAATCCTTCCTATATTCTTTAAATGACTATTATTTAAAGTTTGTACCCCCATACTGATTCTATCTATTCCTGCATCTTTATATCTTTTAGCCTTTTCAAAATTTATAGTTCCAGGATTTGTTTCTATGCTTACTTCCTGTAAATTCTCTGTATTAAAATTTTCTCTTATAAACTTTAATATCTTTTCTATATATTTTACATCTATATGAGAAGGTGTACCCCCACCTATAAATATAGTTTTTATTCTAAAGTTTTTTATATTGTTTTTATATATATTTAGTTCTTTTATCATGTTTTCTATATATCTATCTATTATCTTGTCTTCTCCTGAAAAGCTAGTAAAATCGCAATAATGGCACTTAGCTTTACAAAATGGTATATGAATATACATCCCTAACTCCTTCATACTTCCTCCTAATTGAAAAATACGCACCCTAGGGTACGTATTTTATTCATCATATTTTAGTACAGTTAAAAATGCCTCTTGAGGTACTTCTACTGAACCAATTTGTCTCATTTTCTTTTTACCTTCTTTTTGTTTTTCTAGTAGTTTTCTCTTACGTGAAATATCTCCACCATAACATTTAGCTGTTACATCTTTTCTAAGTGCCCTTATGGTTTCACGAGCTATTACTTTAGATCCTATTGCCGCTTGAATAGGAACTGCAAATTGATGTCTTGGAATAACATCTACCAATTTTTCAGTTATATTTCTACCTCTCTCATATGCCTTATCTTTATGAACTATAAGCGAGAAGGCATCTACTGATTCCCCATTTATAAGTATATCTAGCTTTTCAAGTTCGGATCTTACATATCCCTTTAGTTCATAATCAAAAGAAGCATATCCTCTTGTCTTAGATTTTAAGGCATCAAAAAAATCATATATAACCTCATTTAAAGGCATATCATAATGAAGCACTACTCTAGTTTCTTCTAGATATTCCATATTTATAAAATTACCACGTTTATTCTGACAAAGCTCCATTATAGCACCTACATAATCTGTAGGTGTCATTATAGAGGCCTCTACTATAGGTTCTTCCATATATTCTATCTCTGTAAGTGGTGGAAGATTGCTAGGATTTTGAATCTCTAACATCTCACCGTCATTTTTCATAACCTTATATATAACACTTGGAGCGGTTGCGATTATATTTAAATTGAATTCTCTGTCCAATCTTTCCTGTATTATTTCCATATGAAGAAGGCCTAAGAAACCACATCTAAATCCAAAACCTAGTGCTGCTGATGTTTCTGGTTCAAATATTAAGGCCCCATCATTTACTTGTAGTTTTTCTAAGGCATCTCTAACAGAATTAAAATCTTCCCCCTCTGATGGATAAATCCCACTATAAACCATTGGTACAACTTCTTTATATCCAGGTAAGGCTTCTTTAGTAGGGTTGTTTGCTTCTGTTATAGTATCTCCTACATTTGCCTCTTTAACATTTTTTATGCTGGCTGTTACAAAACCTACATCTCCAGCTTCTAATTTATCTAATACAAGATGTTCTCCAGTAATAACTCCAACTTCTACCACTTCAAATGTTTTATCCGTAGCCATAAGCTTTATTTCCATACCTGGCTTTATAGTTCCTTCAAATACTCTTATATAACATATAACTCCTTTATAACTATCATAAACTGAGTCAAATATTAAAGCTTTTAAAGGTGCATTTACATCAACTGTTGGTGCCGGAACCTTTTCTATTATTTCCTCTAATACACTTACTATGTTTGTACCATTTTTAGCTGATATTAGAGGTGCTTGAGAGCAATCAATTCCAATTACATCTTCTACTTCTTTTTTTATTTCTTCTGGTCTTGCACTTGGCAAATCTATTTTATTTATAACAGGAACTATCTCCAAATCTTGATCTAGTGCTAAGTAAACATTTGCCAGGGTCTGGGCTTCAATCCCCTGTGTTGCATCTACTATTAAAATAGCACCTTCACATGCTGCTAAAGATCTTGAAACTTCATAAGTAAAATCCACATGTCCAGGTGTATCTATAAGGTTCAATATGTATTCTTCACCATCTTTAGCCTTATAAGTAAGTCTTACAGCTTTTAATTTTATAGTAATTCCTCTTTCTCTTTCTAAGTCCATATTATCCAATACTTGGGATTGCATTTCACGTGAAGTTATCATGCCAGTCTCTTCTATAAGTCTATCTGCAAGTGTAGATTTTCCATGATCTATATGGGCAATTATAGAGAAATTTCTTATGTTTTCTTTTTTAATTTTATTCATTTAAGGTTTATGTCCTCCTTTAATTCATTCCTAGTCATTATAGCAAATTTTGCTATATATGTAAAACAAATATAAACAAAGAATATCTTGCAAGATATTCTTTGTTTATGCCTACTCTAATGCTTGATATACCTATATTCTTTTATTCTTTGTTTCTTATCAAAGCTAACAAGTTAAAAGTAATAAACTCATTAGTCCAAAGAACCAAATCTATCATTCATAGGGTAATATCTAAATCCAGTAATGCCCTTAACATCTTTAACATCTATTGTACCAAAACTTCTACTATCTTTGCTGGCATCTTTATCTCTATTATCTCCTAATAAAAAAACTTCACCTTCTGGAACTACCCAAGTGTCCTTATTATATATATGTGTATATGAGTCTTCTTCTATATAATCTTCTTCTAGTAATTTTTCATTTAAATATACTCTTCCTTCTAATATCTCTACTAGATCTCCTTCTAATCCTATTACTCTTTTAATATAATCTTTCTTAGGATTGTCAGGAGCTTTTATGACTACTATATCTCCTCTTTCAGGACCCTTGAAAAAAAGTGAGAATCTTACAGCAAAAAGTCTATCTTCCTCTTCTAAAGTAGGATACATAGAATTCCCTAATACATAGGTAGAGTTAAATAGAAAAGTTTTAATAAACAGAGCAATTATTATTGCAAAAGCTATACTTTTTATCCAATCCATAACATAGTTAGTTTCTTTCTTTTCTTCTTTGTTTTCTTTTAGCTCTTTATTCAAAAGTATTACACTCCTTCCCATATTCCTATTATATCATTTATAAGTAATAAACAAAATGTTTTTTTAAATCATAAAAATATTATCTTTATTAGCTAAATTATATTCCATATTTCATTAAATTATATTTATTATTAATTTATTTTTCCTTGCATTTTCCAATCTTACATGATAAAATATTTTGTGTTAGATTAAATGGAGGTGAAAGTATTGGCTAATATAAAATCAGCTAAGAAAAGAATTGAAATCGCTAAATATAGAACTGAATTAAACAAAAGCAAAAAAACAGAAATCAAATCTTATATAAAGAAATTTGATCATGCTATTGAAAATGAAAATATAGACGAAGCTAAGGAACTAATTAAAGTAATTGATAAGAAATTAAAACAAGCTACTCATCTTAATATATTTCATAAAAATGCATCTTCTAGACAATTAAGCAACCTAACTAAAAAATTAAACAATGCAATGTAAATAAAACTTCGGCTATCCGAAGTTTTATTTTTTTACCTATAAATATCATTTCCCATTTCTACTAAAAATGACTCTATAATCAACTTATCATCCCTACTAGTAGTCTTCATTAATTTATCAATTTCTACCAATCTCTTCATTATGTTTTCTAACTCATTTAAATTAAAAGCTTTAGCTTGAGAGCTTATCTTACTAAATTCATAAGGCTTTATACTTAGTTTATCCTGTATGCTTTTATTATCATATCCCTTGCTCTTATAGGCTAAATAAGCTAATATAAGTCTTATTTGCCTAATCATCATAAAAAACATTCTTTGAATTGGCTCCCCAGAATTATACATTTGATTTAGTAGCATTAAAGATCTTTCTACTGATTTACTACTAAAAGCTTCTAAGAAATCAAATATATTTGTATCTACTGTTTTTATAAGTATATTATCTATATCTTTCTTAGTTATTCTCTCCTCTTTTGAATAATCTATTATCTTTAAAAATTCATTTTCTATATCATAAAGATTTAAATCCACATTTCTACTATTATAAGAAATTTGATTTATAAAGTATTTAGAATCTTTTATAGTTATATTTTTATTGTTTCTTTTAGCTAGGGTTTTAATAAAATTATCCATATCTGTTCCAAGTAGCTTGCTAAACTCTACCTGTCTATTGTTCTTCTTAATCAACCTATAAAATTTTGTATTCTTTTTAAGAGCAAATTTGGAATCCATAAATATTAAAATTAAAAATTCTCCTAGCTCTTCTATAAGTTTATATAGGCTATTTTTAGATGAATCTTCTAATTCTTCTAAAAAAATAGAAATATCTTTTAAAACCACTATCTTTTTAGTAGACATAAAGGGTAATGTTTCAGAAGCATTTATTAGATTATCTAAATCAGCATTTTTACCATCTATAGATGTATAGTTTAATGTTTCAAAATCATCACCTATATATTTACTTTTAAGCTCTTCTAATGCAAGCTTCATCATATACTCTTCCTCACCTGTAAATAGATAATAATTTTCTATAGTATCTTCCTTTATCTTTGAAAAAAATTCTTTATAAATCATTAATCAATTCCTCCTCTAAAGCTCCTGCATAAACCCTAATTAAATAATAGCTAATTAAGAAAAACAATAAGTTACATAAGAAGAAATTATGATTTCCTAATAGATAATCTTCTAAGCTCACATCTTGTTTTTCCCCTTCTATTAAATATGGATCTACTTTATAACCATCTTCTATTATAATTTTAACCAAACCATTCTTATCTGTTCTATATACTTGACTAACTTCCTTTAACTCATCTAAGACCTCTTTACTTGGATGACTATAGATATTGTTTCTACCTACAGATATAAGACTTATTTCTGGATTTGTTTTTTCTATGAAACTTTTAATACTAGATGTATCGCTGCCGTGATGAGCTACTTTTAGTATATCTACCTTATCTATATTATCTAAAAGTTTTTCTTCCACTTGACATTCTATATCTCCTGTAAACAAAGCCTTTATACCCTTATAGTTTAAAAGTCCTACCATAGATTTATTATTTAAATTTTCTTCATAGTCTCTTTCTTCCATAGGCCAAAGAATTTTAAAACTTGTATTTTTATCTATATCAATACTATTACCTTTTCTTAAAAAAGTAAATTTATTCTTATCCATTAATTTTAAATATTCCTCAGTAGGAGTATGGCTGATAAAGATATTTTTCACTTTAAATTCTTGTAACATAAGGGGCAAACCCTGGCAATGGTCCTCATGAAAGTGAGTAATAAATATAGCATCTAAACTTCTAACTCCTATTTTTTCTAAGTAGGGAAGAACTATATTTTCTGATATATTGTTGTTTTTAAATATACTTCCACCTGTATCTATTAATAAATTCTTTTTATTAAGCTTGATAAGTATACTATCTCCTTGACCTACATCTATAAAATGAATTTCCATGCTTTCTTTTATATTTACAAGATTGAAAAATATTAAAAATATCAAATATATTATAATTGCTTTTTCAGTTTTCTTTCCAAAAGATCTTATATCTATTAAATCAAAGATTATAAATACAATAAGATATATAGACAAAATAGTAGCTATATCTGGAGAATGTATCTTAATAATATTTCTAGGGAAGCTTTCCAATAATTTCAATATGAAAAATTGAAAACTTAAGGATAAGTTCAATATTCTAGCTAATATTATATTGAAACTAGGAAAGACTAGTTCCAATCCTACCATTATAAAAGCTATTATAAGAGAAAAAGACAATATAGGTACTATAATGATATTAGCTAAAAATCCTAGAATACTTATCCTATTAAAATAATATGCCTGTATAGGAAGAACCCCTATGTTAACAGCTAGAAGGCTGGATATAGTGTCTATAACTTTACCTTTAAAAGGATACAATAGATCAACTATTCTCTGGGTAAAAATTATTATAGAGCCACTAGCTACAAAAGAAAGCTGAAATCCAACAGAAAACAAACTATAGGGGTTTATAAAAAGAAGTA
Organism: uncultured Tissierella sp.; assembly: GCA_964489715.1. GTDB lineage: Bacteria > Bacillota > Clostridia > Tissierellales > Tissierellaceae > Tissierella_A. The sequence continues at coordinate 23,271 of CAZBAK010000006.1, forward strand.
TCAGGGCGGCCAAAGAAAGTATATTTATGGAGTCAAAAACTCTATGTAGGATTTTCGATAGATAAAGAAAGGAAAATAGTATACTAGCCCTTAATATAGAGTCTGGATAGCCAATTATATAGCCATATGTCCATATAAATATTAAAGTTATAATAACATTACTCTTTCTTTTTATGCCAAGTCTTGAAATAATAAACATTAAAAAAGAAGAAATTATACCTATATGAAGTCCTGATACTGCAAGTATATGTGCAAGTCCCATATCTCTATAGAGCTGAACATCTTCTTTATTTAAATAATCACTATTTCCAAGTATAATAGAAGTTATTAGCAGATTGTTTTTTTCATTTAAGTAGGGTTCAAAAAGTTTTTCTATTCTATTAATAGATCCTTCTTTTAGTTTGTATTTAAATGCTATATTATCTATATCTATTTTTTCTATAGTATGGGCTTCCACTGTCATAGTGCTATAGATTTTCTTGCTTTTTAAGTATAACCTATAGTTAAAGAGTCCTGGATTTGTATTTTCCATTGGAAGCTTTGGACTAGCTTTAAAATAAATTTCACTACCTAGCTTTAAGTTTTTTTCTCCAATAATAGTAAGAAGAGCTTTTTCTGAACCTACTGCCTCTCCGTTTATTTCTCTTACGCTTATAACATATTTTTCTAGATCTAAGTTTTTCTTATTTAAATCTTCTACAAGCGCCTTTATATAAACTTCTTGATCTATATTTTTTTCTAATTTTCCACTTTCATTTACTAAAGTTATAAGCATAGCTAATATAAAGATGAAAGCCAATAAAACTCTTTGATTTAAAGTCTTTTTTATTATATTATAAGATAAACAGACAATTGATATAAAAAACATTAAAAGTATCAATTTAGAAGGAATATTTACAAAATAAAAGATTATAATACCTAGTATATAAAATAATAATAAATTAGTAAAAGATCTCTTCATTGGACTCTCCTAAAATATGTATTTTAAATATTATATCATAATTTAAGGAGGTAAAACACAAGATAATTTGAAAGGTGGATTTTAAATTGACTGAAAAACTATATATAGATAATCCTTATTTAAAAGAAACTCATGCTAGCATAACAGACAAGTCTTTTCGTGATGGAGCTTACTTAATAAAACTTAATAGAACTATTTTTTTCCCTCATATGTCTGGAGGTCAACCTAGAGATTTAGGAACTATTGAAGGCAAAGAAGTAATTGACATATATGAAGAAAATTCGGAAATAATTCATGTGCTAAAGGAAGATATTGATACAAAAAATGTTGATTTAATTATTGATTGGCATAATAGATTTGACTTAATGCAGCAACATACAGGACAGCATATACTATCGGCTGCATTTGAAAAATTATTCAATGCCCAAACTGTAGGTTTTCACCTAGGTAAAAACTATACAAGCATTGATATAGAGCTTGATAGTATCGAAAAATCTGAAACACTTCAGATTGAAATTCTTACAAATAAGATTATACAGTCAAATTTTAATATTAGAACTGATATTTTAAAGTTTGATGAAATAAAGGATTCGGATCATATTGAACTTTCCACAGATGCTGATAGCATAAGAATGGTAAATATATCCAATATTAGCTCTACCCCTTGTTGTGGTACACATGTAAGCAGTACAGCTGAAGTAGGTCTCTTGAAAATCATAGATTCTGAGAAGTATAAGGGCAAAATAAGGATAAGCTTCTTATGCGGAAATAGAGCTTTAAAAGATTATCAATTAAAAAATGACATTATCAAAGATATATCTCTTTCACTATCCTCAGCAACTGTAGATATCTTAGATAAATTTCATAAACTAAAAGAAGATAAGGAAAAATTAGAAGGAAAATATAGAGATCTAAATGAAAGATTTATCTCTAGCTATGGAAATGAACTTTTAAAAAACAAGAAATCTATAAATAATATTGATTATATAATTGAAGATTTAAAAAACATTAATAGACAAGATTTATCTCTACTATCCTCTTATTTAAATAAGAATAGAAATCTAATACAAATATATAAATTAAGCCATGAAGATCAGGGTAGTTTTTTAATAACTAGAAGTGATGATTTAGATATTGATTTAAAAACTATATTCCAGCAAGTCACTAAGGATATTAAGGTTAAAGGCGGTGGAAATAGTAAGCAAATTCAAGGAACTGTCTCTTTAAACTCCCTAGATAGATTAATAGAAAACTTTTACAAGAAAATTAGAATTTATTATAAATAACTTTTTCTCCTAAAATAGAAATAGCTATAAATATTAATATTTATAGCTATTTCTATTAATTAAATTTAACAGCGGTACCATAAACTATTACTTCAGCTGCTCCTGCCATAATTGCTGCTGAAGAATATCTTATATTCACAACTGCATCTGCGTCAAGCTTAGTGGCCTCTTCAACCATCCTCTTTGTTGCAAGAGCTCTTGCATCATTCATCATGTCATTATAAGCTTTAAGCTCCCCACCTATAAGAGTCTTAAATCCTTGAGAGATATCTCGTCCAACATTTTTAGACTGAATAGTACTTCCCTTTACAAGTCCAAGCATTTCTAAGTTCTTACCGCTTATATAATCAGTATTTACTAAGATCATCTTCTTCTCCTCCTTTTATTTCATCAATTCTTTCAAACAACATATATATACTTAATACTATAAAAATTATTGGTAAAATCAATATTAATATTCTAATAAATAAAGCTATATCTTGACTTATATATATTCCCATAAAGATATAAAATATAAAATACAAAACAATTAAAATAGTTATTATAATAGGCGCTATCAACTTTTTCCTTTGTTTTTTCAAAAATTCATCCCCTCTTATTCTATTGGATTTTATTTTAGATCTGCATAGAGATGAGTCTTAAAATTTCCAAACTATTCATTAGCTTTATTTACATTTCTCAGTCTTCCCTTTATTGTTGTAGTTTGAAGCTGATCTAAAACCATTTCTCCCTTACCATTTAATATCTCTACAAAGCTAGATATGTCTAAAATATTTATTATACCTATATCATCCGCTGTCATACCATCTAGATTGCATAATGTTCCTACAATATCTACTGGTCTCATCTTTGTCTTTCTACCAGCATTTATATGTATTTTCATAATATCCTTATTTAGTTCTTCAGTTTTTGATTCTTTGACTTCTGGCCTCTTTGACATTTTTTCTTTAAATAGGACTTCCAGTTTTTCTACTTCTTCTTTTAAAGGTCTTTCTTCTATAGGAATTTCCATATCTATATATTCTTCTATATCTCTTAAAATCCTAGCATCCCTATTGGATATAAGAGTAATAGCTCTTCCTGTCTTGTCAATTCTTCCTGTTCTACCTATTCTATGAACATAAGATTCGCTTTCTAAGGGCACATCATAATTTATAATATGGGTAATATTATCTATATCTATTCCCCTAGCTGCAACATCTGTTGCTATCAAGTATCTAAAATATCCACTTCTAAAATCGTCCATAACCTTTGTTCTATCTCTTTGTTCCATTCCACCATGAATTTTATCGCAAGTATAGTTTTCTAACCCCAATTCTTCAAATATTTCATCTACCCTTTCACGAGTATTTGCAAATATTATACAGCTATCCGGATTTTCTACAATAGTTATATCCTTTAAGAGTCCTATCTTTTCCTTTTCTTCTACTCTATATCCCCATTGATCTATCTTATCTTCTATTGCACTTTCATCTTCAATCTCAATATATTTAGGATCTTTCATATACTCTTTGCTAAGATCTTCTATATCCTTTGCTAAGGTAGCAGAAAATAGCATTGTCATTCTTTCTTTTGGAAGTAGATTTATTATATCTTCTACTTGTTGTAAAAAGCCCATATTAAACATCTCATCTGCTTCATCTATTACTAAATATTTAATCATAGATATATCAATCGTACCTCTATCTATATGATCCTTGATCCTACCTGTAGTAGCAACTACTACATGTGCCTTTTGTTTGAGGGCCCTCTCTTGATTATAAAAGGGCGATCTACCGTAAACAGATACTATTTTTAATCTTTTAAATCTGCCTATATTAAAAAAATCTTCCCTTACCTGCATAGCAAGCTCTCTTGTAGGAGTCAGGATTAAAGCTTGTGGTTTATTTTCTTCCCAATCTATCATTTGGCAGATAGGTATTGCAAATGCTCCTGTCTTTCCACTTCCGGTCTGAGATTTTACAACTATATCTTTAGCTTCTAAAGCTAGAGGTATTACCTTTTTTTGTACTTCAGTTGGCTCTTTATAATTTAGTAGATCAATTGATTTTAATATGTCTTCACTTAATTTATAGTCTTTAAAATTTTCCTTCATTATCTAATCGACATCCTTTTTATTTATTCAATTTTCCTTTTGCCTCTATTATATCATAATAAATAGAGTACATATCTATCCTATTATTAAAATATTTCTTTTTATATCTTAACAAATAAAACCTCTCTAAGTAGTTTTTAACATTATCTACTTAAAGAGGTCTTCTCAACCAGATCTAGTTTATTGGATTTAATTATTTAGTTTTTGATTTACTCTTATTGGATCTTCCTTTTCTCCAGGATTTATTTTCTTTTGATTTATCTTTACTAGTGCTGCTTCTGTTCTTATTAGATCTCCTATTAGTTTTTTTCTTTTCTGGAATGCTCATATCCCTTAGTGGATATGGATGATCTTCTATTTCAATGATTTTTTTAGCAATAAGTTTTTCTATGCTTAGGAGCAATGGTTTTTCTGGGTGGCTACAAAAAGATATTGCTGTTCCTCCATGACTAGCACGTCCTGTACGTCCTATTCTATGTACATAGGTTTCAGCAACTTCTGGCAAGTCAAGATTTATTACATGGGATAGTTCATCTATATCAATACCACGAGCTGCTATGTCTGTAGCAACTAAGACTCTGCTTCTTTTTTCTTTAAAGTCATTTAAAGCCAATTGTCTTGCATTTTGTGATTTATTACCATGTATTGCTGCAGCATTAATTCCAGCTTGTTCTAATTGTTTTACTATCTTATTAGCAGCATGCTTAGTTCTGGAAAAGACTAAAGCTGAATCTATATCTTTATTTTTAAGCAGATGAATAAGCAAGCTAACCTTATTGCTTTTATCTACATAGTAAAATTTTTGTTCTATCAATTCTACAGTAGAAGATACAGGTGAAGCTACAACTTTTATTGGATTCTTTAGTATCTTATTTGCAAGTTTTTCAATTTCACTTGGCATAGTAGCTGAAAAGAACATAGTTTGCTTTTTTTCAGGTAGATATCTTATTATTTTCTTTACATCTTGAAGCATACCCATATCAAGCATTAGATCAGCTTCATCAAGAACAAAATACTTTACATTTTTTAGATGAATATATCCTTGATTTATTAGATCAAGTAATCTGCCAGGAGTTGCTACTATTATCTCTACGCCCTTTGCCAATCTTTTTACTTGAGGTTTTTGAGAAACACCACCATAGATTGGAACTGTTCTAAGCTCTAAGTTTTGTGAGTAAGCCTTAAAGCTATTTGAAATTTGAATAGCAAGCTCTCTTGTAGGGGCAACTACTAAGCATCTAGTCACTCTTTTTTCCTTAGACTTATCTTTTCTTTCTTCAAGTCCTTGTAATATTGGTATAGAAAAAGCTGCTGTCTTTCCAGTACCAGTTTGTGCACAACCCAGTAAATCTTTTCCTTTAAGTAGTTCTGGAATAGCTTTAATCTGTATTGGTGTAGCATCAGTATATCCTTCAGATTTTAAAGCCCTCTGAATTGGCTCTATTAAATTTAATTCTTCTATTAACAAATTTTATTTCTCCTTTACAAACAAAAATCATAGAGCAAATATCACAAAAGTGAATTAAATGCTCTATGATTTACATTCATTTTTCTATTTTTTTACATTACTTATACAGTATATATCATTTAACAATAAATATATACAAGTATTTATAGATAGATCATAAATTTAAATTTATTTATTCTTCTTTTTATTTTTATAGGCTAATATAGATAGGAATTCAAATACAATATTAGCAGCTAAAAGTGAAGTAATTTCTCCAAAGTCATAAGGAGGTGCTACTTCTACTACATCGAATCCAACAAAATTTAAATCTTTAATTCCTCTTATTATCTTTAAAGATTCATAAGAAGAGAATCCACCTACTTCTGGAGTACCTGTTCCAGGAGCATATGCTGGATCTACAAAATCTATATCAAAAGTTAGGAAAACTTTATTTCCATCTACTTTTTTAATTATCTCTTCTATAACTCTATCAAATCCCATTTCTCGCATTTCATGAGCTGGAATAATTTTCAAACCAAGCTCTGCACCTATTTTATGTTCATCAAGATCATATAGTGAACCTCTTAGTCCTATTTGAATAGATTTATGTGGATCTATAAGTCCTTCATCTATTGCCCTTTTAAAAGGAGTACCGTGACTATATCTTTCTCCAAAAACTTCTTCATTTATATCAGCATGGGAGTCAAATTGCACCAATGAAACTGGACCATGTTTTTTATGAATTGCCCTTAATTCTGCAAGAGATATAGAGTGATCTCCCCCAAGTGAAATTGGAATTACATCTTCATTTAATATTTTAGTTAATTCATCTTCTATAATTTCATAACTTGGATGAATATAGCCTGGAACTATATTTATATCACCATAGTCTCCACCTTCTAATTCTTCTAATATATTTGTATCAAGCACCCCATTGTTTGGTTTTATCATGGTGGAAATATTTCTTATTCCAGAAGGCCCGAACCTAGCACCTGTTCTAAAAGAACTGGCTGTATCAAATGGTATCCCTACAATAGCAAAATCTAAACCCTTTAAGCTTGTTATTCTTTCCATTCTCATAAAGGTACCCATATTTACAAATCTTGGTGAATGTGCTGCACTAGCTAAATCATTATTTATATTATTTTTCAATCTCTATTCCTCCTATTTATATTTAGTAATAACAAAGTATTCTTATGATTGCTTAATTAAAACATTAGAATACTTTGTTCCCTATTAATATAGGATTTATTATCTTTGAAATATTTCTTTTAATAATAAACACACCTCTTCTGTTAATATTGTCCTTACTATAGTCTTATACCCAAATACATAATAAAATAACACTATTACTCAATTACATAGATTAATCTTCATTCTACTAGCTTCTATAATAAAAATAAAAGCTTAAATTTTCTTAAGCTTTTATTTTTCAATCTATATTTTTAAATTTTTAAGAGTCAATTGCTTGAGATTATATATAGCATCTGGAAGATTTGACTTGGCAATTTCTGCAACCCTTTCAGCCTTTAGAGGTATTCCATTTTCATCTACCACTCTTACTCCACCTTTAATTGGCTTTGTTATCCATGATTTAGCATTTTTAAACTCCTCTACCTGGCCCCATAGATATGGTACTGGCAGGAAGCCTGCAGAAAACAACTTATAAAAGCCTTCTGGAGAATATGGATTATCTATGGATTCTTCAATTGCTTGAATCATTATCTGGGCTGAGTTAAATAACTCTAGCATTCTTTCCTTTACATCTTCATTTTTACTCATATCTTCAACACTGCCAATGCGCCTTAATTCTCTATATTTCTGTATGGAATGTTGAGTTATTTGTATACTTTCATCTATAATATCTGGAGTAGCCAAATGAGATGCTTCCGAATAACTAACTACATGTATAATAGAAGGATTAGATTCATTATGAGGGTCTATATCATCTATAAGAGCACTTACTGCAGCTAACTGTATTTTAGCTTCATATAAATCTGGCTTAAAATAATCAAGTCCAGCTCTTGGCTGTAGTATAACTCTAAAATTATCATCTTCTAATTCTCTTACAAGACTTATAAGGGCACGAGATTTTGCTAAATCTTGTATTCCCCAAGTAAGTCTAGGTGTATTTAACATATTTTGTAATATATATGTTCTTATACCAAGACTCTTAGCCAATTTAGCAGCTAAATAGGCAGAAACTATATAGGAAACATCATCAGCCCCACGAAATGCAAAATGATGAGAAACATTTGCTTCAAAAGGTTTAGAAGTTGTAGCTATATACTTTATTGTATCCATATGCTGTTTTAAGTTAGTATACAAGTCATAGGGTCCTCTTTCATCTAGCTTATTGAACCACCATAGGGACAATGCATGCCAAGACATATTTAATGTTTCTTCATGCATCTTAGCTAATCCTGATATATCTTTAGTTCCAGCATAAGTTCTAACCAAAAGTGGTCTTGAAGCTTGCCAGATCATCCTATATTCCTCAGGATAGTTTACAGGAACTCCTCCACCATTAGGTCTATCTTCCCAATCTTCTCCAAAATTTGATTGAGTAAGTTGGGAGCTTCCTATAGATAATATATCTAAAAAACCAGTCTTTGCCAAAGTTTTTGTCCAAGATATAAATTCCTCAACTGATTCCATTCTTGTTGCATTAGAGGAATAAGGTCCTACATGTGCTCTCATTAATGGAATAAAAGAATCTTTCATATTGGAATCTATTCTCTTTACAACTGTATCTTTCTTGCTACCAAATTCCGGATAATTAGATCTATCAATAGCTTTATGACTGGTATATTCTCCACTATCTATTATTTTTTTACCAAATTCCAAAAGTGAATCATCATATTTGCTACCCTCTAATATATCTTTAGGAATTCTATCCTTAGGTACTCCCATTTTTAAAAGAGTTTCTTCTGCAGTTTCTCCACCTATATAAGTTTTAACCAATCCTTTAAATTCTTTTTCCATAGCTTGCGCAGCTTCTGGTAGTCCACCAAACAAAATTGACTTTACAATTCCACCTTGATAGTCGAAAAGATTGTTATTTCTAAGTTCTTCAATCAGATATCCTAGCATATTTATGGCATTATCTTTATCTAATCTATAGCTAAGACCAATTACATTTATTTCATTATCTATAACCCAATCTACTATCTTTTTTCTATTTATTTCATATTTATAATCATTGATTGCTTGAGATATATTATCATCGGCAATCATAACTTCATATCCACAGTCACGAAGTAATTCTGCTGCTGCATTTATACCTAAAGTATGAGCATCAAGTGATGGTTTAATAAAAGCATATTTATCATTTGCATTGATTATCATTGGCTAATCTCCTTACTATTATTTATTTTTAAATTGTTAGTTAAATCGTTTTTTTATTAAAAAAGTAGAGCTAAACTCTACTCAAAGTACTATGATTGTATACTTAGACCTTTGTCATAGATATATTATATACTATAATTATCATAATTTAAAGTACATCTATATTCTAGTTTTATGCTCATCCAATACCAGAGTTAGATAAGGAATCAGCCAATGGTTTTCAAGGTGTTTTGCAAAATGGCACGAAAAGTGGTACGAAAAAAGATAATTTGAGGATAATTAAATGTAAAAGGCAAAGAAATAAGGCTAGCATTAAATCTGCTAGCCTTTGATATTGCTATATGGCGGGAGTACGTGGGAATCGAACCCACCCAAGAAGCTCTTAACCCCTCGTGCTGGTTTTGAAGACCAGAGAGCCCACCAGAACTCATCTACCCCCATATTCTATGGTAGTTATTACTAGTATATAGTAGCATGTATAGGTCTGTGAGTCAAGTATAAAAAACGATATACTAAAATAGTATTCTAGAGAATACAAACATATGTGACACAAATTCTAATGCAATCCTGTAAAGTTATATATTAGTTATTCTTTTATTGATCTTTCTTTATTTAGTTCATTTAGTCTATTGCGTTCTTTCAATCTAGCTTCAGAACCTTCTCTTAACTTCTTTTTTATCTTGTTATAATCCTTCTCTTCTCTATACTTAACTATTTCATCATAAGTAACTATTATTACAGCTCTTATAGCTAGTATAATAAGTATCGGAATTAATAGTAATAGCCACATAGTTGTTAATCTCCTTTCCATAATCTTAATATACTATATCATATTTCTATAATTTTTTATATGTTTCAAATTCTTTCTTATTTTACTTGTTTATTTCCCATAAATCTGATGGCTTCTTTGGCCTAGAATTACAAAATTCACACTCTCCATCACCGCAGGTTTTTTCTAACCATTCATCACAGGATGGACAATAGTATGTATCATATACTCTACTATAATATCTTTCTTTTTCGCATAAGTTGCAAACATTACTATCTTTAAAACCATCTATACTCCTTCCCTTAATTTCTATATATCCATCTTCTTTATTTTCAAATATATATAGCATTATATCTTCTCCCTCTTTCTAAGATTTTATAGAACTTCATAATAAAAGCTGGTTGAAACCAGCTTTTATTTAACTATTGACATATCTTCCCTAAAAGGCTCTTCCATATTCCCTATATGTGATAGCCAGCCTTCTATATCTTCATCTCCATCAACTTTAAATACTACACCATCTACTGTAGGAAATTGTGTCAATGTATTCACTATTGCTTGAACTTGTAGTGCTTCTGCAGTTGAACCAAAATTACTATTTTCAATTTCCTTTGAAAAGTCAACTACTATAATCCTATCTTTTACATAAATACTATTGATCATGGTTGATTTGTGAATTGGATTTATAGCATCTTTAGTCTTTGGATCAATATCTCTTAAAGTCTCTAGTGTTAGTTTGGCTATTCCAGAAACGTTTTTTACCTCATGGACTTCCTCCACTAAATAAGCATCTTTATCATCAAATAATATAAAATATAGTTTAACTTTCTTAAGTTCAGATTTTTCTTCTTCATCCATCTTTTCATATTCTACTGTCTTTTCTCCATTGTTATAATATATAATTGTTTTATCTGGATTCCTACCATATTTCCCATTATAGGATATAATATATTCTCCATTTTCGCCATTTGAAAGCTCCCAGAGAAGTTTCATACTAGGAACTCCCTCACCATAGACAACTTCCCAAGTAGTCTTTTCCCCTATATTTAAATCTATTTTTTCTTTTAAAATTTCTTTTTCTTGTAATATATCCTTGTCTTCATTGTATTCTAATGATACTAACTTTAAATCTGATATACTAAGTCCTTGGGAATATATACTTATCTCCTCTAGAGATTCTTTTATAAATAACCTTCCTATCTCCTCTTTTTCTAAGATTTCATCACTGTCATTCTTAGCTTCTTCTAAAATATTAACTTTCATACTTTTAGCTTGAGTAGGATAAGATTCTGCTACTTCTCCAATCTCTAAGACTATTCTATCCCCTGCTTTAATATCAGAGATATCAGCTTTTTTACCTAACTTTTTAATTTCTGATCCCTTAATATCAATTATAGATGAATTTCCTAAAGGATTGTTTTCACCTACACCTTCAACTAAAAGACTTTCTTTCTCTATATCCACCTCATTGACTATAGCTTCTGCTTCAGTAATTTCAACAAGATCTCTCTTACAAGCAAGAAGTAGAGAAGTAGATATTATTATAAATAAAAGTATATTTTTCTTCATAACAGCCTCCTTTTTCTTGATCCTATAGAGCAATATTTCAAGTAATTTTACAAAACTTTGCCTGCTCTTCTATTAGATTTTAAGAGAATCTTTAAATTATTTGAGCTCCTAGGTAGTTTCCAAAACAATATTGTATATATTGACTTCTTTTTCTATCAAAAACAAAACCTTGTCTTTCAAGTTCTTTTAGTATATATCTATCAATACTATAAGGACCTCTAAGCTTATCAAGAAGTTCTATGCTCATAGTAATCCTATATTCTTCCATTTTTATTACAAATTTATCATTTATTTTTTCTAGTTTTATTCCTTCTTTTATTTCCTTGAATTCTTGATTCAAAGTCTCTATAACCACCTTAATAAAATCCTCTGTTTTCATATTTTTTGCTTGATAGCCTCTAATATAGCCAGAAGTATTCACAAAATCATCTCCTTTAAGATATTTAAACACAAAAAATCTTCTTATCAAAAGACAAGAAGATTAGAACTAGCTATTTTCACCTCCTTATCGATTTTTTAGCTGAACCACCTTACGTAATGCAGGTTGGTATAGGGTCATAGAGCTAAATCTCTACCCTAACTCTTGATATTGGTGTTAATGTATATATTTTATTATAGCATATTAAGCTTGTAAATACTATCTATTAAAATTTACTTTTAATATACCTTATATTTTTATAGGATAAGCATAGTCTACAGAGGATTTTATATAAATCTTAAGCAGTATGGGTCATAATTCAATATATACCATACTGCTTTAAGTTTATATATTTAATTTATACTTATTATAATAATTCTCCATGTTTTTTAACATAGAATTTTTTAACTATTTGAACAAGTATTAAATAAGCCACTACTGTTACAAAGAGCATCCACCAGGCACTCATTGGCAATGGTGCCAAACCCAATAGATCTCCTAATTTTGTGTAAGGAGCAATGGAACCTATAATAATTCCAAGGGAGGTAATAGTAGTCATAATAAAGGATGCATTACTTTCTACAAAAGGTATCTTAGGTGTTCTCAATGTATGGAGTACAAGCGTTTGAGTCCATAATGAAACAATAAACCAGGAAGATTGAAAGACCGCTATAAATATAGCTTGTTCTTCTCCTGATATTGAGCTATAACTTCCTCCTGCAATAGCCGGCGCTATTAAGAAAAAGCTTATTAAGAAAGTAGTAACATCAAAGATTGAACTAGTTGGTCCAAACCATACCATAAACTTTCTAATACCTGAAGCTTCCCATTTTTTAGGTTTATAAAGATATTCCTCATCCATATTATCCCATGGAATAGACATTGATGAAATCTCATATATTAAGCCTAGAAACAAGAGTTGAATTGGCAACATTGGTAAAAATGGTAGGAAAAGACTAGCAAGCAATACAGAAAATACATTACCAAAGTTTGAACTGGTTGTGGCCTTAATATATTTCATTGTATTACCAAATATTTTTCTTCCTGAGAGGATTCCCTGTTCTAGAATCATCAAATCTTTTTCTAACAATATAATATCTGCTGATTCCTTTGCTATATCAACTGCATTATCTACTGATATACCTACATCTGAAGCTCTAAGTGCAGGTGAATCATTGATTCCATCTCCTAAGAATCCAACTACATGTCCATTTTCTCTTAAAATACCTACTAATTTAGATTTTTGTGTTGGATTTAACTTAACAAACAAGTCATGTTCTTCTACAATTACTTTTAATTCATCATCTGTTTTATTTAAGAGTTTATCTCCTGAAATTACCCTATCTGTAGGTAGGCCAACTTGTTTAGAAACTGCAATAGTTACTAATTCGTTATCTCCAGTCATTACCTTTACATCCACTGCATGATCTTTTAGTGCTTCAATAGCTTCTTTTGTTGACTCTTTAGGTGGGTCTAAAAAAGCAAGATAGCCTATTAAAACCATATTGGTTTCATCTTTTACAGAAAATTCATCTACTGGAGGCGGATTAGTTTTTTGAGCAATTCCTAAAACACGTAATCCCTTTTTATTTAGGTCTGCTATCTGATTTCTAACAAATGTACGCCTATCATCAGTTAATTCATAAATCTTTCCATCATAGTCCACATGGCTACAAACATCTAGCATTTCTTCAACTGCACCTTTTGTAATCAATTGAGTTTTCCCAGTATTATCTTCAACTACCACACTTAAACGACGTCTTTCAAAGTCAAATGGTATTTCATCTACTTTTCTATAACTAAACTCATCTGTATTTAACTCTTCTTCAGCAGCTTTAATAATTGCTTTATCCATAAGATTTCCAAGCCCCGTTTGATACTTACTATTTAAATAAGCATGACGTAAAACTCTTTCACTCTCTAATCCATCTATATTCAAATGGGCCTGTAGAATGATATTATCTTGTGTTAAAGTTCCTGTCTTATCTGTAACTAAAAGGTTAATTGCTCCAAAATTTTGTATACCGTGTAAATTACGAACGATTGTACCTTCTTTAGCCATGTCATTTGCACCTTTAACTAAGTTGGTAGTTACAATCATTGGCAGCATTTCTGGAGTTAACCCAACTGCAATTGATACTCCAAATATTAAAGCTTGTAGCCAATCACCCTTAGTTAAACCATTGATCAATATTACAACTAAAGCCATTACAATCATAAAACGAATCAATAATAAGGATGTATTTTTAATTCCAATATCAAAACTTGTTTCTGCTTCTTCATGTGCTAGTTCGTCTGCAATATCACCAAATAAAGTATTATTACCTGTTCTTACAACAATTCCTTGGGCACTGCCACTTACTACTTCAGTTCCTGTGAAGGCCAAAGTTTCATAAGCGGTTTCATTTGTAACTTCTGTGATCTCTATCTGTGCTCTTTTTTCAACTGGATAGCTTTCACCAGTTAAAGAGGTTTGAGAAATAAACAAGTCCTTAGTATCAACTAATCTAATATCTGCAGGAATCATATCTCCAGCACTCAATCTTACCCAGTCCCCAACTACAATGTCCTCTGTACGAATTTCACTATATTTACCATTACGTTTAATGGCTGATGTTACCTCTACCATAGATTCCAACTCTTCTACGGATCGATTTGAACGTAGAGTTTGAATTAAGGTCATTGTTCCACTTAAAAGAACCAATACTATAATAATAATAGGTCCAAATATTTCTTGCTCTTCCACAGGAACAAATATAAAGTCTGTTAAAAAAGAAACAACTGCTAGGGCAAATAATACTAAGGTAAAGGGAGTAAAATATGCATCTACAACTATTTTCCACAATGGCTTCTCAGTTCCATAGTCAATTTCGTTGTCTCCATATTTTTCTCTTACCCTCGCTGCACTTTCCTTGTTATGTCCTTCTTCTTTAACATTAAACCAACTTTTGATCTCTTCCAGAGAACTACTGGCTAGATCAAAGTAATCAATGTTAAATAAATCCTTCATTTTTTTCATCCTTTCTAGTCTATAAATCCTTAAAGATATCTACTATATCATCTCTACCCATTTTCACAACTATTAATAAAAATCCCTTATGGCTAGTGATAGAGTAAATTAAGTTATATAATCAAAATTCTTATATATCTTTTATAGATTTTATAAACTATATCTAAAAAGACTCAAATCCTTGAAAGATTTGAGTCTTTTTGCTTATCATTTTTAGTCATAAAAATTTATTTTAAAGTTTTAACTATACTATCAGCAAGAGCCTCCATCTTTTGAGCATCTTCCTGCTTCATAGTTGAAGTTATTAAGAAACTTTCATCTAATACTTGCATATCTTTCATTTCTTCCAATTTTTCTTTTATTAATTTTCCAGCCATAGGAGCCCAAGATCCATTCCAAATTACACCAACTGTACGATCTTTTAAGTTTAAAGCACTTATATCTCTTAAAAAATCTTCTACAGGCGGATAAATTTTTAAGTTATATGTCGGTGAAGCTATTACTATATGGCTGTATTTAAAGGCATCTGATACCAGATATGAGGAATCCGTTTTTGATGCATCATACATATCTATTTTTGTTACTCCCTTATCAACTAATCTCTTAGCTAGATCTTCAGCTGCTTTCATTGTATTTCCATACATTGAACCACATACTATTAATACTCCAGCTTCTTCTGCCTCGTATTTACTCCACTTCTGATATTTGTCTATAATATATTCTAAATCTGTTCTCCACACTGGTCCGTGTAGGGGACAAATATATTTTATATCTAGATCTTCAGTTTTCTTCAGTAGATTTTGAACTTGAGGTCCATATTTTCCTACTATATTACTATAATATCTTCTAGCAGGAACTAAGAATTTTTCTTCAAAGTCTACTTCATCATTAAATAAGGCCCCATCTAAAGTCCCAAAGGTTCCAAATGCATCAGCTGAAAACAAGGCTCCACTAGTAATGTCAAATGTCGCCATAGCTTCTGGCCAGTGTACCATTGGAGCTAAAAGAAACATAAACTCATGTTTACCAAAACTAATCTTATCACCATCTTTTACTACTATAACATTATCTTTTACTTCAAATCCAAATTTTTCCATGAATTCAAAAGTTTTACTATTTCCAATTATTTTTACCCCTGGATATAACTTTTGTATTAAACCTATGCTCCCAGCATGATCTGGTTCCATATGATTTATTATTAAATAGTCTAAATCTCTTCCATCTAATACGTCTTCTATATTTTCTATAAAGTTATCTACTATGGATATATCTACAGTATCTAATAAGACTGTTTTCTCATCCAAAAGTAGATATGAATTGTAGGAAATTCCCTCAGGAATAGGATGAATATTTTCAAAAAGTGAAAGTTCCCTATCATCTCCTCCAATTGAATATAAGTTTTCTACTACTTTTCTCACATTATACATATTAATTCCTCCATTTTCTATACTTATACCTATTCTATCTTTTCTAAAACAATACATTATAGAAAATTTTCTTTAATCTATTTTTATCTTCTATAGTATTTATGAATAAATACTATAGTTTAATTTTAATTTAATTTTGAAAAACTCTTATCTTCTTTTAAAAATTCTTTTATGCTTTCATTAGATACAACTGCTTTTCTAATAATATTCATCTTACTTAAATCTCCAAATAAGATAGATCCCACTATCTTGCCTTCTTTTACAAATATTTTATTATGAATATCTTCTTCCTTATATTCATAAGCTTCATCAAAATCATCTATTATACCTGCTGAAAATAATTTTATATTTCCTATTCTTAAATTAGTAAATATATTGGGATTTGTATATTCTTGATTATCTCCAGTCATATTTGCACCTGCAATTTTACCTTCTGCATTACTAACTGTCCATAATCCCAATGTCATTTTATTAAATTCAATAACATCTCCTGCAGCGTAAATATTATCTATATTAGTCCTTAAGTGTTTATCTACTATTATACCCCTATTATGTTTTATATCTGTTCCTTTAACTAGATCTAAATTGGATCTCACACCTGTAGATAGTAGTACTACATCTGTCTCTAGCTCTCTTCCATCATCTAATCTTACACCCTCGGTTTTTTCTCCCCCTAGTATCTCCTTGGTTCTTGAGTTTAAAATTAGATTGAACCCTTCTCTTTCCAACTCTATTTCAAGTTTTTTTGATACTTCTTCATCTAATTGTCTAGATAAAAGATGTGAGCCAGATTGTATAATATTAACTTCTTTTCCCAATTTCTTCAGGGACCAAGCTGCTTCTATTCCCAATAAGCCTCCCCCAACTACCGTAACATTTTTTACATCTTGAAGATAGTCTTTAATCTCCTTAAGATCATCCAAGGTCCTAAGGGCAAAAACACCTTCTTTAGATCTACCTGTTATTGCTGGTAAAAATGGCTTGCTACCAGTTGCTAGCAATAATTTCTCATACTGTATCTCTCTCTTATCATCTAATACTATTTTATTTTTTTCTATATATATTTCTTCTACATCCCTATTTAAATATAAGTCTATATTATTATCTTTATACCAATCTTCATTGGTTGCTAAAAGATCCTCATCTTCAAAATCTTTTGCAATATAGTCTGTAAGTTTCATTCTATAATATGTTAACATATCTTCACTACTTACTATACTTACACTAGCTTCTTCATCATTTTTTCTTATTTCTCTTGCTGCAGATAAACTTGCTATTCCATTTCCTATAATTAAATATTTTGTTTTTAGCAAATATTACACCTCTTTTATATATTTTCTTACTAATTCTTTTCCAGCTTTCTAATCTATTATAAGGATATAGCTATATTATATCAATAAATTTAATATCCTCAAGTATTTACATTTCATACTTCTATATCTAGTCTCTTGAATTCAAAAAGATACCGAAATATAAAACTTCGGTATCCTTAGAGTTGTTATAAGTTATTTAAATATTTATAGAAAATAAATTCTATATTATACTTAGAATGATGTCCAACCACCATCTACTGTTATTGTAGTACCGTTAATAAAGTTTGCATCATCAGATGCTAAAAACACATATACTTTAGCAATTTCTTTTGATGTAGTTTCATGAGGAAAGCTCTTAAATCCTTCCATTAGCTTGCCTAGTGTTTCCATATCTGGGTCTTCTACATTGCTTCCAATTTCAGTTTTAACAGTTCCTGGAGCAACTGCAATACATCTAATACCTTCATCTGCATAAGCATATCCTATGTTTTTAGACATACCAACCACAGCATGTTTTGTAGCAACATAAGCTAATCCACCTCTCATACCTCGAATACCACCTATAGAAGCTGTATTTAAGATTACTCCTGATTTTTGCTCACGCATTAATGGTAAAACTTTTCTTGATGCTCTCATTACAGAATCTACATTAACTTTGAACATTTTATCCCATATCTCATCAGTAATAGATACTGCTGATTTATAGGAATCTAAGATACCAGCATTATTAACTAAAACATCTACTCTACCATATTTTTCAACAGTTATATCCACAATTTTGTCTATATCTTCTTGCTTAGAAACATCTACAGCAACTGCATATATTTCACCTGGTAAATTTTTACTTTCTTCTACAAGTTCTTTTAATTTCTCTAATCTTCTGGCTCCTGCAACAACTTTTGCACCTTCTTTAGCATATGCTAGGGCAACTTCAAAGCCTATACCTGAACTTGCTCCTGTTACAATACATACCTTGTTTTCTAATTTCATTGAATTCTCCTTTTGTATTATATTTTGTCATTTAATATACAATTACCCTAGTTTTTTATTATTATTCTAATTTTTTATAATTTATTATAGATTTTTTTACTTAAAGCTTCTAGATTAACATGAATTATATGTAGATCTTATTTCTTATATTAGTTTTTCTTGTTTCTTGGAATATACTTCTCTTTCAATTCTTAGAGGAATTATTAAGAATTGTAGATATTTAAATAATACAAATAAAACCACTAAGACAGCAACTATTTCTTCAAATTTTACAATATATGAAATTATAGGTATAATTCTTCCACTATTTATCAAAAATATATTAGTCAGCTTTAAAGAAATTGCTGATATTACTAAGGGAAAGGTAAAACCAGAAAAACTTGGATAAAATTTTAACTTTATAAGATTTGGTAATTGTAATAATGCAAAAACATAGCTAAACTGTGAAATGACTAGTAAAACTACTACTATAATTATATTTTTATTCTCATAAGAATTCATATATCCTGCCAGACATAGAGCAACGGGTGCTGCAAATATTGCCAAAGTTGCTAATGCTGGCTCCCCTATTGGTATGGTTCTAACTCTTTTAATAACTTTAGGTAATAATAAAAAATATAATATTATGGCAAACCAAAAGAATATTTTACCTAAACTTTGCATTTCAAAAACTGGAGATGTTACAGATCCTACAGCTATACCTGCATATACAATAAACCAACTTGGAAACACCTTTTCCATATTAAATTCTACCACAAAATTTATAGTAAACTTTATTACTAATATTATATGTCCTATTACACCTATAAACCACATTATATATGCAAAATTCGGAAAAAATGCTTTTACATAAGTTGATAATAACATAATCCCCATGGTCAGGGTAGGAAAGACACTGGCAACTACTGGATTTTTTAAATCTTCCTTTACTCTATCCCAATATAATATCATCTTTAATAATAATAATACTAATAAAATAGCAGATAAAGATCCAAAAATATTTCTATATACTTGACCATAAGACTCTACTAGATTACCAAGTGCAGCTAATGCTAACATCAAACCAGCCATGGGTATAGGAACTTTTCTAATTAATTCTTTCACATAATTCTCTCCTTTAGTTATAATTTATTATATCTACAAAACTATTAATCAATATCTACTTTTCCACCAATATATGAACCATCATCATAATTTTCACCAAGTTTTATTCCACTATAATCCAAGTTTTTTTCTTTTAAATTTTTTATAATTATTTTCTTTTTATCATCTCTTTCAAATGGATTAGTTGTTTCTATAACACCATTAACGATTTGATTCCAAGCTTGAAAAGGAATCCCCATTCCTATTTCATCCATTTCCCAATCTGCAACTAAACGAGTTCCTGGACATAATAAACTTATATTAATATCACCAGTATTATAAGGATATGTCGTTAAATCTTGACATACTGCCTGTAATCCTACTGTTCTTAAATTATTAGTATAGCCATTGAAATATCCATGCCCTTGTATCATTCTCATAATATTGTATGATTTACTAACTACAATAACTATATCTGGATCTTCTTTATAATTTTCAAGAGGCATAACTGATATACCAAAAACTTTTCTTTCAATAAACTTCATATCATCATTAATAGATTTTGAAACATCTACATCTGAATAAATATTTTTACTAAACCTTCCTTTACCATTGGCTATTGGCTCAGGAACATCTATAAAGTTAAGAGCAAAGGCACCATTTGGACAAGCTTGATTTTCTTTAGTAAGTTTCATAGAATGACCTTTGCTAGCAAGTTGCACTGAATTGCAATATGTAAGCTTACGATCTTTTTGAGGTATTTCAAAACTTTCAAATTTATTTTTGTCAAAGAAGAACTTCACACCTACTGGCTTACGATTTAAATCTAAATATGATTGGATTAAATTTACACTATCTTTAATATTCATTTTTTCCTCCTAAAATTTAATTAGTTATTTGCAAATATAAGAATAACATTTTTCTTTCTATTTTAACAATAGTTATAATTTATAACTATTAGAACTACTATAAGTAAAATTTATAGTATAATAAATAACAAGTAGAAGTCTTTATAACTTGGCTGTCTTAAAACTCATATTCTGTTTTTTATCTCTCTTTATAAAATTTAAAATTTAATTGTAATTTTCCTAATTTTATGGGTAATTGTCTATTATAAAGGAGGACTGTATATGTGAATTCTTATTGATCTTCTTGTTGAAGGTATAAAAAAATTATCTAAAGGAATAAAGAAATTATTTAATCTAGTTAGAAATTAAATCCATAAAACACAGGAGACTGTCTATCGGGATAGACAGTCTCCTGTGTTTTATGCTCAATAATAATTGAACTTCTATTTAGTTGACTTTCATTTCATACATTCTTTTATCCAGTTTTTCCAGTAACTTATTAAAATTATTAGTATTTTCCAATTGACCTATTCCATATGAAAATGAAATTTTTATATCTGCTAGTTCTATGGATTCTAGATTTATACTTATTCTTTTTATGACTTTTTCTGCTATATCATTAGATACATTTTTTAGCAAGATAATAAACTCATCTCCCCCATATCGAATAACAAAGTCATCTTTACCTTCTAGTATAGGAGAATAAACTATTAAATTGATTTTATCTCTTTCTTTAAAGAATTCATATTTAATTTTTTCAACACTTTCTATTGTACTTATATTATCCGGTTTACTTCCACTGCTGGCTATTATTATATTGTCAACTTTACGAGAACTATATACTATATTTTCTAATGCTTGGATACCTTCTAGGTATCTAGGTCTGGTATAGCTTTTAAGTTCTTCTAAGTTTATACTGCCTTGATTATAATCTACAATTTTTTCCTTGATCATTGTCCTACTTGAAATACTCTTACTATTTTCTATTCCTCTTGCAAGAATATAATCAAAAGATGTTTTACTAGTTTCAGCTATATTTATAAAGTTTTCCAGCAAAGTTTCTTCTAATGATTGGTATAGAGGATTGAATATAAAATTGTATACAAATGCTAGAATAATCAATAAAAACAAAGTTGTAGTCAAGATAGATTTCACTATTAATTTCTTCATCTTAATCTCCTAATTTATATAGTTTTAATATTACATTATCTTAATATTATAGTATTTGAATTGTATCATATTTAGTTTTTAGCGCAATATTTTCCTACTATAATAGTATACTATATAAGAAGATTAAATAGTAACTACTCATTAATTACATATCCAATTTCAGCAGTATCATCCTTTACTTTTTCTGTCCTAGATGGTATCTGGGCTAATATAATAGCCGTAAACATTATTAAACAACCTACACTTTCTCTTAAGCTTAATCTCTCGCCCAAAATCAAGACTCCTGCAAGTACAGCAAAAACTGATTCTAAACTCATTATTAAACTGGCCATAGTTGCTTCTGTATCTTTTTGAGCTATAATTTGTAGAGTATAACCTACTCCACTTGAAAGCATACCTGCATATAATATGGGAAGTGCACTTTTAAAAATAAGTTCTATTGAAACATCTTCAATCAATAACATAACTATACCTGATAAAAAAGCTGCAACAAAAAATTGAATCATGCTTAACTTAACACCATTAGCTCTTGGACTAAAATAGTCTATTACCAATATATGTAGGGCATAGAAAAATGCAGATATTAAAACTAATAGATCTCCCATTTCAATTGATATCCCTTGAGTAATACTTAATAGATAAAGACCTACAGTAGCTAAAAATACACATAACCATACTTTTATACTGATTTTCTTCCCAATAAAAATCCCTGTTAAAGGCACTATAATTATATATAAGGATGTTATAAATCCTGCCTTAGCTGCTGTAGTTGCACCAGTTCCAGTTAAGCCTAGTTGTTGAAATGACATGGCTATAGTAAGTACAATACCACATATTACTCCTCCTATTAGAGTAGACTTTTTTATATCTTTTGTTTCTTTTTTTAAGGGTATTTTGATAATATATGGCCAAAGCTGGATCAAGACCACTAAAGATAAGCCTGCTACAAGATTCCTTGAAAAATTAAATGTAAAGGCTCCTATTTCTTTTGTACCACTTATTTGAGCAACAAAAGCAAGACCCCAAATAAAGGCTGTTAACAATAGCATTAGATTTCCACGTATTTTTTTACTCATATCTTAACTCCTTTTTAATTTTCTTATACAATTAAGTATTATAAATGATAGAATATATCTATAAATAAAATAAACTATAGGTGATATAATGAAAAAACCATTTGATCAAAAAGCTATATTTTTAATAATTATAAATATATTTTTAGTAGTTTTTAATTTTTCAATAGTATTTATAGCAAAAAAAGATCCTAATTTTATAGAAAAATACTATTCTAGAAAGTTTTTTTACAATATAAATAAACCCTTATCCTATATCAGTAGTAAGTTTAGTTTTTCTTTAGGTGAGATCTTAATCTTTATACTTGTTATTTTTATCTTAATTCTCTTACTCAAGTCACTATATAATCTATTATACAGTAATTTCTATAGATCTATAGCAAATTTATTAATTCTTTTTCTTATACTTTTATCTATATTGAGCTTTTATCAAATCCTGTGGGGTTTAAACAATTATAGATTGACTATAGAAGATAATCTTAATTTGCATACTGAGGATATAGATATAGATGACCTAGCTAATAGCTATAGATACTTAGTCTTAGAAAGCAATAAATTAAAAGAAGAAATACTAGCTAAGGACAATGAAGAAATTACAAGGGACTATATCTATAATAATGTCTACAAAGGATTTAAAAATCTTAATAGGAAATATCCCTTTATTTCTAAAGATAAAATAATTGTTAAGCCTTTAATAGTATCTAGAGTTTTTTCCAGCAGTGGTTACTCTGGTATTTATATTCCCTTTTTATCTGAGGCCAATGTCAACTCTATGATACCAATGTTTTCTATACCCTTTACTGCCAGCCATGAGATTGCACATCAAAGAGGTTTTGCTTCTGAAGATAGTGCCAACTTTGTAGGCTTTCTAGCTTGTTATCATTCTGATAATATTTATTTTAAATATTCTGCTTTTCAAGCAATGATGAGCTATGTAGGGAATTCTCTATATAAAAACAACAAAGAGCTTTACTCTGAAATATCCGCTCTTAGAAACCAGGATCTATTAAATGATATAGATCTGAAAAGAAATTTTTGGAAGAAACATGAAAATAAAAAATCAAAAGAAATTCACAATAAAATAAATGATAGTTTCCTAAAAGCTAATAATCAAAATCAAGGCCTAGCTACTTATTCAAAGGTTACTGAATTATTTGTAAAAGCATATAAATTGGGTATTATTAATTAATTTTTAACTTTTCTAGCATTGAGAAGTTGCCTAATAAAGATTTTAATAGAAAATACTATATCCATAAAAATTTACAGATATAGTATTTTCTATTATAGTTAGCTTGTCCTATCTTATCCATACTATAAATATATTCTCTCTAAAGTCTTATTCCCCTATTAAGTCTATATTATATGGTGTTTCTTGATAAATTATATTTACCCAATTTTTAAAGAGTAAATTTGCATGTCCTCTCCATTTTACATAGGGAGTATTATCTGGATTATCATCAGGATAATAATTTCTTGGTATATTTATATCTTTACCTTGATTTACATCCCTATCATATTCTCCTTTTAGAGTAAGTGGATCATATTCAGCATGTCCCATTACAAAAATCTTGTTGTAATCATCCGTAACAGCTATATGAACTCCCGCATCCTCGGATTCAGCTAATATTATAAGCTCATCTATCTTGTCTATAGATTCTGTGCTAATCTCAGTGTGTCTTGAATGTGGCACATAAAAAATATCATCAAAACCATTTAAAAGCATACAAGTTTCATGCTTTTTTCTATGTTCAAATACACCGAATATTTTAGAATCCAATTCTCTTTTGTTTACACCGTAAAAATGATACATTGCTGCCTGAGCTCCCCAGCATATATACATGGTTGATGTTACATTTGTCTTTGAAAATTCCATTATTTCTTTTAATTCATCCCAATAGTCTACATCTTCATAATCCATAAGCTCTACTGGGGCACCTGTTATTATCATTCCATCATACTTTTGATTTTTGACTTGTTTAATACTCTTATAAAAACTATTTAGATGACTTTTGGATATATTCTTTGATTCATGTGTGTCAGTATGAATAAAATCTACATTTATCTGTATAGGAGTATTAGAAAGTAACCTTACAAATTGAGTTTCTGTTTCAATCTTTGTTGGCATTAAGTTTACTATTGCAATCTCAAGTGGTCTTATATCTTGTCTTTCCGCTCTATCTTTTCCCATAACAAATATATTTTCAAGTTCCATAGTTTCATAAGCTGGTAAATCTGTTGGTATTATTACTGGCATATTTTTTACCTCTCTAATTATAAATTTATTTAAGCTTCTAAAGCTTGCTTTAAATCTCCTATTATATCATGAATATTTTCTATTCCTACATTTAATCTGATAGCTTCTGGTTTGATTCCTGCTGCTATTTGCTGCTCTTCCGATAGTTGCCTGTGAGTTGTGCTTCCTGGATGTAGTAGACATGTTCTTACGTCTCCTAGATGTACTACAGTATTGATCCACTGAAGTTCCTTTGAGAACTTTCTCCCAGCTTCAGCTCCGCCTTTTATTCCAAATAATATCATTCCACTTGCACCTTTTTTTAGATACTTATTAGATAATTCTAGATAAGGGCTATTTTTTAATTTTGGATAGCTTACCCAATCAACATTTTCATGATCCTCTAAAAATTCTGCTACTTTTAATGCATTTTCACAATGTCTATCCATTCTAACATGAAGAGTTTCTAAGCCTCTAAGATAGATGGATGCATTAAATGCACTCATTGTAGAGCCAAAATCTCTTAATATATGAGTTCTGGCCTTAGCTATATAGGCAGCTTCTTTAAATGTTTCCACATAGCTTAAGCCATGATAACTTGGATCGGGATCCACCATATTCGGAAATTTACCATTGTCCCAATTGAAATTTCCACTATCTACAACTATTCCTCCAACACTAGACCCTTGACCATCAATATATTTAGTAGTTGAATGAATTACAATATCTGCACCATATTGAATTGGTTTGCATAAATAAGGTGTTGCCACTGTATTATCTACTATAAATACTACTCCCATATCTTTAGCTATTTGAGCAAATTTTTCAATATCTAAAACATTTATTCCAGGATTTCCTATTGTTTCAGCAAATAAGATCTTTGTATTTTCTTTAAATGCTGATTTTATTTCACTATCATCTGCCTCAGGATTTATAAAAGTCGTTTCTATCCCTATTTTTCTCATACTGGAATCCAAAAGACTAAAACTACCTCCGTAAAGTGTATTAACAGCTACTATGTGATCTCCTGCATTGCATATAGTTAACATGGCCATAGTTGTAGCAGCCTGTCCTGATGAAACTGCTACTGCCCCAACTCCACCTTCTAGTTGAGCGATTTTATTTTCAAGTGCAGCTACAGTAGGATTACTTATTCTTGAGTACATATGTCCTTCTTTGGTTAAATCAAATAATTCTGCTACAAAATCTGGATCCTTATAATTATATGTAGTGCTTTGAACTATAGGATATACCCTAGCTTCTCCCTCTGAAAATTCTTCTAGTGATTGTACTAAGGCTGTTTCATCTTTAAAATTATTTTTCATTTTATCACCCTCCAATATTTATATACAAAAAACCCTCTAGGAAAAGAGGATTTTATTAATCATCTTCTCATCTTTAAAAGAATATCTTTATTGGATTTAGCACCTTACATAAAATAGTAGGTTGCCGAGACTTCAAAGGGCCACTCCCTCCATCTCTCTTGATAAGAATATATATTTAATTTTTGGTATAACTCAGAGTGTATATCAATTATATATATTTGTCAACCAATGATTTAGAATATTCTAACAGCAGACTTAATTTAAAAATAGATCTAGTATAAATTTTACTAGACCTATTTCTTAATAACTATATTTCCTATACTTAACTATCAGGATCTAATATATTTGGATAAAATCCTTTTTGTATAAAGTTATCACTATATTTTATTTCAATATAATCATAATCATCTATTATATCTTTTTCTATGGCTATTTTGTATCCATCTACATCATAAACTTTGTAATTTTCATCTATATTTTCTTCAAATACCATTTGAAGTCCTGCAGTTCACCCAAAACCACAATAATATAATCTCATATATTTATCTTTCAAATTTTGCTCCTCTAGTTTTTCCTTTGCTAAATCATTTATAAGTACTTTCATTGAGTAATCCTCCTCTTATTATAAGTTTTTACTAGCTTAATATATTCATACCCATATAAGTTATTTTAATTGATCTTTAAGTTCTTTTACAAAGAAAAATAAACCCATATCCAGTAGTTTAATAAATTTACTAGACATGAGCTTATTTATTTAAGCTTTAAAATTACAGTACTAACTCAACATCATCTTGAATTGTTCTCTTAAATAGGTAATCACCATTTCTTATAGATGCTAATACATCTGCTCTAGTACGAACTGCCTCAAAAACTGATGGGGCATTTAGTACTAGGAAATTTGCTGGTTTCCCCACATCAATACCATATTTATCTTGAATATTGAGGGTTTTTGCACCATTTATTGTTACAAGATCTAATACATCTTGGATTTCAGGTAAACTCATAGTTTGGGCTAAATGAATACCATTGTCTAGTATGTTCATTAAATTACCATTTCCAAGTGGATACCAAGGATCATTGATTGAATCTTGGGCAAAACAAACATTTATATCTTGTTCCATAAACTCTTTTACCCTAGTAAGACCTCTACGCTTAGGATATGAATCTTGTCTACCTTGTAAATAAGCGTTTTCTGTTGGGTTGCTTATAAAATTGATTTTAGACTTTTTAAATAGATCCATCATTCTAAATGCATAACTATCATCTGCTGATCCAAATGAACAAGTATGGCTAGCCGCTGTCTTTTCTCCAATATCTTCCATCAATACAAGGGCATTTAATATTTCAATAAATCTAGATTGAACATCATCTGTTTCGTCGCAGTGTATATCAATCATCTTATCGTACTTTAATGCTAGCTCAACAGCCTTATGCATTGACTTTTCTCCAAACTCACGAGCTAATTCAAAGTGTGGAATTCCTCCAACGCAGTCAGCTCCCATCTTAAGTCCTTCTTCTACTAGTTCTGCTCCACCCTTATATGAATACATGCCTTCTTGAGGGAATGAAACAATTTGTATATCTACCTTGTCTTTAACTTCTTGACGAACTTCTAACATTGCCTTTAATGCAGTTAGATTTGGATCTGTAACATCAATATGTGTCCTGATTGCTTGAACACCATAGGACATTTCTTCATAAATACCCTTGTATACTCTTTCCTTCACTTCTTCAACAGTTTGGTTCTTTTTGATTTGAGGCCAACGATTTATAGCTTCAAATAGCGTACCACTTTCACTGTCTCCTGAACCTCCACTGCTCATTCCATCTCCTGCTATAAATACATAGTCAAGATGCAAGTGAGAATCTACATAAGGTGGGATTACAAGCTTGCCTTCAAGATCAATTACCTCATCACAATCAGCTAGGTTGTTTCCAAGTTCTTTAATTTTTCCATTTTCTACTAGAATCTCACTAGCCTCATCATTTTTGTAAATTTTAGCATTGATAAATTTTTTCATTTACAATCACTCCTTAATATTTAATCTTAAATTAAAGTTTAAAGCTTTTCCTGTACTAATGTGTGATTATCAGTTGCTGACAATATTGTAGCCAAGGTCAATATAACAAAAGCCATAATAACAACTACTTGCAAAGAGCCTCTCCTAAATAATATACCAGATACGGAACTTCCTATCATAATGGCAAAGTTAAATGCACTTGATTGAATAGAAGTTGCAACACTTTGTCCACTTGTTACTTGTCTTGTTACAGCATTTTGAAAGATTGTAACTAAAGCTCCAAAACCTATTCCCCATAGGATAAAGTTAAGATGGCTTATTCCAGCTATTCCTCCAAATACTATGAAAAGTAGAGCTGATACTGCTCCAATTCCCATCATGAAAGTTACTGTGCCCTTTAAGTAATCATCCAAATACTTACCTGCTATTATTACAGATATAAAGGAGCCCCCACCAAATAACAGGGTGGCCAATTCTATACCACCTGTAAAATTAATATCTTCTACCAAAAGCGCCATATAGGTAAACAAACCATAATTGGCAATAACAGCCAGCATAGTCAAAAGTATAACTTTTTGTATACCCCTGTTTTTAATTAACTCAAATGGTGAGTTGGATCTGGTTCTTTCCTCTCCAGCTACAGATGGTAAGAAAAATAATACTAGAAGCATAATAATGACAATCAATACACTAAGAGAGATAAATTCGATCCTCCAACCAATATTTGCTCCAATAGCTGTAAATATAGGATTACCTATACTTATACCTAGAGTAGATCCACCGATAATAACAGCTATGGCAAGTCCCTGCTGACTCTTTGGTGCCAACTTCATACCATAAGGAGAGATCATTGACCAAATTAAACCAGCTGCCATTCCACCCACTAGTCTAAAAGCTAATGCAACTCCATATGAACTAGTTAAGGCAATACCTAAATTTGAAATCAAAAAGCCTCCAAGTATTAATAGCAAAATACGTTTCCTATTCATTGTAACTGTCAAGGTTGCCAATGGAATAGCTGATAATGCAGAAGCTAAGGCATATACTCCTAGAAGATCACCTATCTTTGTAGAGTCAACATTTAAACCCTGACTCATCTGAGGCAATATTCCAGAGGGAATATTTTGACCAACCATAGCTACGAAAGTAGTTGCTGCCATTAGTATAAATATTGGCCAAGAAAATTTTTCTCTGATTTCAGATTCAACTTTAGATTCATTTACCATTTTATCCACCTCATTCTCTTTTATTAAATCTCTTATAGCTTAAATAAGATTCAATAGTTTTTATTGTATATTTTTCTTTAGGCTTATCCTATAAAACTAAATCTTCTCATTTTTTTATTTTTATTAATTAGCTTTAATGGATTATACCTATTCATTATTAATGCAAGTATGGGGCCAACTTGTAAAGTGCTAGTTCTTGAGGATTAAAAGGATTTAACTAAAAAAACACGTTGCATTAATGCAACGTGTTTTTTTAAAATCATTCTTAACTCTGCTATAAGTTGCTTTCAGATTCGCAACACTTTTTTAAAAAATGTATTTCTGCAACACCTTTGAGTTTAAATCCTCTTACTCTCATTGTATTTTAATCAAATACCTCTACAACATTTTTAAGCATTTCGATTATAGGTAGATCATAGGGACATTTACTTTCACAAATTCCACATTTTATACAATCTTCAGCTCTAGGAGACATTAGGTCGTATCTAGCTTGTGACCACTCTTTAAGATTATATCTTGTATAATATCCTTCCATTAAAAAATTAGTCGGTATATCTATAGCCTGAGGACATGGCAGGCAATATCCGCATCTTCTACAAAATTCTGCTCCTAATGTACTGGCTTCTTTTGCCAAACTTTCTTTTTCTTCCTGTGTCATCTCTCTTCTATCTATACCAGCTCTAGCATTTTGTCCTATTTGTATAGTGTTTTCCATACCAGGAATTACTAGGGAAATATTAGGATTCTCTAAAATATATCTTATTGCCAATTCTCCCTTTGATATAGCTCCACCAGCCAATGGTTTCATAATAATTACACCAATATCTTTTGCCTTAGCTTTTTTAAATAATTCTTCACCTTGATTTTCAACTGCATTGTATGGATATTGTATGGTGTTGAAAAAATCCGTATCTATAGCCTTATTGAGTACTTCCCTACTATGTCCTGTGATTCCTATTTCTTTGATTTTACCCTGTTCTTGTAATTCTTTAACTGCCTTATAGGCACCATTTTCAGCCATGATTTGATCATATTCTTCAAAACTCTTTACATTATGAAATTGATATAAATCTATGTATTCTGTTCTAAGAAGAGAGAGACTTAAATTGAACTCATCTAATATACCTTGGTAAGTTCTACTCATAGATTTTGTAGCCAAATAAAATTTTTCTCTACCCAATTCTTCCAGTGCATAACCTATTAGTTCTTCGCTAGCCATATAAGCTCTAGCTGTATCAATAAAATTCATACCTTGTTTATAGGCTTCTCTAAGGAGTTCTAACACCTCTTCTTTATTTAATCGTTGAGCAGGTATTCCACCAAAACCTACAACACCTACTTCAAAATTTGTTTTCCCAAGTATCCTTTTTTCCATAATAGATTTTACTCCTTTTATTTTAATATATTGTTTTTTCTGTTTTATATTTTACACTCACATTATATCATATTTAAATATAAAAATAGACTAAGTTCCTTAAGCACAGCTCAAACTTAGTCTATTTTTATCATAGTCATTTTAGTAGGATATATTTTCTTGTAAAAAAGTTCCTTTTTCTAAATCATCAAAAGCTTTATGCAATTCTTCTCTGGTATTCATTACTATAGGTCCTCCCCATGATACTGGTTCCTTTAGCATTTCTGAACTGACAAATAAAATTTGAGCCTTTTTATCTGTAGCTTTTAACTCAAGTTTATTTCCATCTGTCAATTTGACAGCTGTTTTTTCTTTTATCAATTCTCCAGCAATATAAGCTTCTCCTAAAAGTGTAAATACCATAACTGAACGCTTCTCTTCTGTATCTATAGTTATTGAAGCACCTGGATCTAGATGTATATCATAATAGTCTAAAGGCAAGTAATTGCTCTTGTATCCCTTTCTATCTTTAAACTGGCCTGCAAGCAGTCTTAATTTCCCATTCTTTAATTCGATCTCTTCAATCTCAGAGTTTTTAATACTATTATAAGCTGGAGGAACCATCTTATCCTTAGCTGGCAAATTTAACCATAACTGTACTCCAAGCATTCTTTCTGAGGCTGGTAATTTTTCTTCATGTAATATACCTGATCCTGCAGTCATCCACTGTACCTCTCCATCTGCTATAGTATCCTCATTACCTAAACTATCCTTATGAGTCATTTGTCCTTGGTATATATAACTTATAGTTTCTATCCCTCTGTGAGGATGCATGGGAAATCCTGCCGTATAATCATCTGGATCTATGCTGTCAAAGGAATCAAACATCAGTATAGGATCATAATCTTCAATAGTATTATGTCCTAAGACCCTGACTAGATTAACACCAGCACCATCAACTGTTCTAAAGCCAGTAACCTGTCTATTTATTTTTCTCTCCATATTAACCTCCATGATAATTTATTTTTATTAAGCTATATAGCCTTAAAATAATAACCTTCTCCCCACTTAGTCATTATATATTTTCTATCTTTTATAGTCTTCTCGATTTTTTCCCTAATTCTCCTTATATGAACATCTACAGTTCTTATATCGCTATGGTTGTTTTGACCCCAAATTTTATTTAAAAGTTCTTCTCGAGTAAATATTTTCCCTGGATTAGAAGATAGTACATAAAATAAATCAAATTCCTTCCCTGTAAGATTGATATTTTTATCCCTTATATTTATTACTCTCTTTAATAGATCAATAGTAAGGTTATTTGTATAGATTATGTGCTTGGGTTTTTCTTGGATTTTATATTCCATCCTTCTAAAAATAGTCATCATTCTTGCCTTAAGTTCAGATATATTAAATGGTTTTACAAGAAAATCATCAGCACCACACTCAAAAGCTAATACTTTAGATATTTCATCATCAATACTTGACAAAATTATTATTGGAATGATGGAACTTTCTCTTATTTTTTTACAAATATCTATTCCATTGATTTTTTTTGTTTCTTCTAATATTAAAAGATCATAATCCTTTTCATTTATTTTTTTCATTAATTCATTTATTGTAGATATATGGTCTAATATATAATCTTTTTTGTTCAAGGTATAATTTAGATTGTCCACAAAGTTTTTATTGCTATCTAGTATCAATATATCCTTACCCATAACTCACCTCTTAAAAAATTCTAATCTTATTTATATAGTATTCTTTTGTCTTCTTTTGTCTTCTTTTCTTACAGTTATTTTCTTTTCATCAGCATATTCCAGCAGAGAAAGAGCTGTCTTTCTATTACTAGCCAATAAATCTCTAAATTCTGCAATTGAAATAGAAGAATTTTCTTCTATATATTTTATTAGTTTCTGAAAAGCTGTTTCTACATCTTCCTTATATAAAAATATTTCTTCACTGAGTTTTATGATTTCTTCTATATTTATTAAATAATTGAATAGTTCGTAAAAATCATCTTTATCCACTTCTAGTTTTTCTAGTATTTCTTCTCTTTTAAGAGGATTATAAGAATTATCTTTCATAATTTCTATTATATTTTCTTTTAGTGCCTTTTGTTCTTGACTTAGATTTATTTGGAAATCCTTCAATTTAATATACTCATTAAGCTGTTCTAAATAATTCAATTTAATAAATCTATCTAAAATATATTCCCCAAGTCTACTAGGGGCATTTTTTAAGAATTTACTTCTGATTTCTTCCTTAGACATTCCAGCTTTTAAAGGATATTTATTGTGATATATCTTTAGTTCTTCTTCTATATTAATTTTTAAACTTTTAAAGTAATCTTCATGTATAATATATCTATCCTTAGTTAGTATAAAGTCTATGGCTTTTTCTTTAGAGATCAAATCATCTATTCTAGTTTCTAATTCTTCTTGGATCAAAGCTGTATATGATACTAAATCCTTTAAAGTTGGAAACTCTGGACTCTTATCTAAAATTATTTGTTCTAGAATCTCTTCTTTGCTTCCTTGGGCTTTTATTTCTAGATCTTCTATAATAGACCTATCAAATCTCTTATGTTTACTAGGATTTGTTTCCACAACTTCTCCTCCTCCTATAGTAAACATAGGTGAATAAAATCTTATTATAAATCTATCCTTTCTTTTAGCCACTATTTCTTCTTCAAGCCTAAGCTGAGCAAAAGCTTCCTCTCCTGGCTTTAACTCATCTCTATCTAAGAGTATCATCCTACAGAGGATTTCCTTAGTACCTATATAGAGCCTAACTCTAGTCCTATTTGCAATAGCCCTATCTAAGGATTTTAACAATTTAATTTTCACATCTAGCATCATAGTTTTTTTAAGTGTACCTATAGGAGCTATAACACTACCTCGTGCTGCTTGATCTTTTTTAATTCCTGCTATATTCATAGCCACCCTCTGTCCTGCAAAGGCTCTTTCTTCATCTTTATCGTGAACTTGTAGTGTCCTTATACGGCCCTCTATTTCTTCTGGAAATATTTCTAACTCATCTCCAACACTTATACTTCCTGAAAGAAGAGTACCAGTTACAACAGTTCCAAATCCAGGCATTACAAAGGATCTATCAATTGGAAAATATGCAAGATCTGTATCTTTCTTTTCTTCTAGTTCTTCTGAATATTCCATTACTTTATCTATAAGCTTGTCTATACCCAGGCCTTGAGTAGAAGATACCCTAATAAAAGCTGAATCTTCTAAAAAACTACCGGCTACTTCTTCTCTTATTTCTTCTTCTACTAGTTCAAGCCATTCTTCATCTACTAAATCAGTTTTGGTTATAACAACAAAACCTTTTTTTATTCCAAGAATATCTAGAATTGCTAAATGTTCTAAAGTCTGAGGCATAGGACCTTCATCTGCCGCCACTACAAGCATCACAATATCTATTCCTATTACACCTGCCAGCATGTTTTTTATAAATCTCTCATGTCCTGGAACATCTATTATACCAGCTCTTTCTCCGTTGGGAAGATCAAAATAAGTAAATCCAAGTTCTATAGATATACCTCTTTTTTGTTCTTCCTTAAGCCTATCTGTTTCCCTACCTGTAATAGCTTTTATTAATGTTGTCTTGCCGTGGTCTATGTGACCTGCTGTTCCTATGATTATATGTTTCATTTAACTACGCTCCTTAAGAGTTTCACACATTTTTTCTATTGTTTCAACAATAATGCTGTAATCTTCTTTTCTTATTGTTCTTAAATCAAAATAAAGCTTATCTTTATTTACCCTGGTTATTACAGGTATATTTGATGTCCTTAAAAAGACCTCCATCTTTTGAGTGCTAAATTTTTCTGATCTTATAGAGATAGCTTTAGTAGGAAGTCTTACAAGTGGAAGAGAACCTCCTCCTACCTCAGATTCAGTATTCTCTATTTCTATATCTAGGTTTTCATTGTTTTTTATTTGCCCTAAGAGTTTTTCTAATTCTCTTGCCTTTTCATCCAATTCTTCTAGTTTTATGGTTAACATTCTAAGAGTAGGAATATTTTTAATTGCATCTTCTTCATCTATATAGTAGTTTAAAACCGTTTCTAAAACTGAAATAACCAGTTTATCTACCCTAAAAGCTCTAGTTAAAGGATTCTTTTTCATTTTTTCTATATATTTTCTTTTACCTACGATAATACCTACCTGTGGTCCACCTAATAATTTATCACCACTAAAGGTCACTATGTCTACACCTTTTTTTAAAGAATCTTGTACCGTAGGTTCATGCTCCATACCATAGTTCTCTAGGTCTATAAGAACCCCACTTCCCAAGTCTTCTATTAGGGGCAGATCATGTTTTTCTTTTAATAGATAAAGCTCTTGAGAATCAACACTTGAAGTGAAGCCTAATATTCTATAGTTGGAGGTATGCACTTTTAATAGTGCCCCTGTCTCTTCTCCTATTGCTCTTTCATAATCATGTAAATGGGTTTTATTTGTAGCTCCAACATCAATAAGTTTTGCACCACTTTGTTCCATAACTTCTGGTATTCTAAAAGAGCCCCCTATCTCTATAAGCTCTCCCCTAGAAACTATTACTTCTTTATTCTTTGCCATAGTACTTAGAACAAGCATAACAGCTGCCGCATTATTATTTACAATTAAGCAATCCTCCGCCCCTGTTATCTTAGATATAATCTCTTCTATATGTGAATATCTAGAACCCCTCTTACCAGTTTCTATGTCAAATTCTAGATTAGAGTAATTTATAGATACCTCTTTTAAATTTTCTATCATCTCTTCATTTAAGAGAGATCTACCAAGATTTGTATGGAGAACAGTTCCTGTAGCATTTACTACTCTCTTTAGATTATATGAATTTTTACTATGAGAGACCTCTTGTATTCTCTCTGGCAAGTTTTTTATAGCTTCTTTTATTTCTAACTCATTTAGTCCCCCAGTCTTTATAGCATCTCTAATAATATCTAATTCTTCCCTTATTGTTTCTATAACAGTATTTCTAGGGGTGTTTTCTAAAAGAGTCTTTATAGCCTCCATATCTAATAATTCATCTACTTTTGGAATAAGTTTAAATAACTTCATTTATAATTTCACTTCCTATTTTTTATTTCACCTTTATAAAATATTCTCCTCTTTTTTCTACTTCTCCTATTACTCCATATGATAGAGGGGATTTTTTTAAGTTCTCAAGGACTTTTATAGAATCTTCTTTTGATACGGCTATCAAAAGACCTCCTGAAGTCTGAGGATCATAAAGTACATCCTTTAATTCTTCTGATATTTCATTTTCAAAAAGAACCTTTTCTCCAATATGAGATTTATTTGCATAAGTGCCTGCGGGAACAAGTCCCATAGCCGCATATTCTAATGATTTCTCAATTATAGGTATATCTCTATGATATATATTTATACTTATATCACTTCCTTCAGCCATTTCAAGTGCGTGTCCCAAGAGACCAAAACCTGTAATATCTGTAACACTGGAAACTCCTTTTATACCTTCTATAGCTTCTTTTCCAAACTTATTTAAACTAGTCATAACTTTTACTGCTTTTTCATAAGTTTCTTCATCTACCAATTCAGCTTTGATAGCAGTATTTATAATTCCAAGTCCTAAAGGCTTAGTAATTATAAGCACATCCCCCTCTTTAGCACCACTATTTGTTACAACTTTTCCAGGATCAACAAAACCTGTAATAGATAGGCCATATTTAGGTTCATCATCAGATACAGAGTGTCCTCCCACAAGCAATGCTCCTGCTTCTTCAACCTTATCAAATCCACCTCTTAATATCTCACTTAAAACTTCTGCTTCTAAGCAATCTGGAAAGCATACTATATTCATACATAAAACTGGATCTCCACCCATTGCATATATATCACTCAATGAATTTGCTGCTGCTATTTGCCCAAATGTATAAGGGTCATCTACAACAGGAGTGAAAAAATCCAATGTCTGAATAATTGCAAGTTCATTGTTTATTTTATAAACGGCTGCATCATCTGAAGTATCAAGTCCAACTATTAAATTTTCATCTTGTGTTTTAGGTAAATGGCGCAAAACTTGCGCCAATATATCGGGTCCGATTTTACCAGCTCAGCCCGAAGTTTTTGAAAGCTCTGTAAGTCTTTTTTCCATTTTCATACCTCACTTTACTATTATTAAATCTTTTAAAGCTTCATATTTTTTAGCTCCTATACCAGAAACATTCATTATATCTTCTATGGTCTTGAAAATATTATCTTCTCTATATTCTAATATGCGAGTTGATAACACTTCTCCTATACCAGGAAGATTATTTAACTCTTCCTTTGTACATAGATTTAAATCAATTTTCCCTGGATCTTCTGTAGCTTCTAAAGCTTCTTTATTTGATTGACCAGGAGCCTCTAATATCTTTACCCATTCCTCTGGCAATTCTTCACCAATTTTCGGTATATATATTTTTTCTTCATCTTGAAGTTTTTTAGCTAGATTTATTCTATCCTCATCTGCTTCAAGAGTTAATCCTCCCAGCTCTTCAACAGCATCTATTAATCTCTTACCAAAGGGAAGTTCAACAATACCTGGCCTTATAACTTGTCCACTTACATGAACTATTATGTTTCCTTGATATTCCTCTATTTCTTTTTCTCCTTGTGATAAATCCTGTCTTTCAGTTTCTTCTGCTTCATTAAAAGCTTCCTCTTCATTATTTAAATTTATCTTTATATCCTCTGTATTTTTTTCTTTAGCAAAAATACCAGTAGACACAAACTTAAATCCTAATATTACAACTATGGCTAGGATTACTATAAGTATAACTATTTGTTCCTTTTTTGTAAAGTATGACTTCATTTTACTTCTACCTCCTTTATATTTTTACCTATAACTATATATTCTACATAGTTTTGTTTTTTCCTTTATTATTTAATAAATTAACTCTTAATTTATTCTAGTATCTTTGGTATAATGGTATTATTATAGATATAAGCATAATTAACAAAATCTGAAAGAAAAATATAAAATTGAAATTAAGTATATTCTAAGGTAGAAAAACAATTATTTTATTTAGAAAATTAAAAGATAATATCTATTTTGATTATGAGCTTCTTTTAAACTTAGATAAA
>CAZBAK010000007.1:0-7936 GCA_964489715.1 uncultured Tissierella sp.
TTCCATGCAATAAGCCTACATTAAATTCTTTAAATACATTATTTTTTAGATCAATATATACTTCTTCAGCAGAATTCAGTTCTAAACTCTCAGATTCTTCTATTAAGGGACAAACTATATATGCTTGTCTACCTTCTCCTATTTGCTTTTTTATGAAATTGTTCATTCTGTCTATTAGATTAGGCCCAACTGCAAAAGTTTCAATTTCTTTTCTTCCAGGAGGAAGTTCATCTATTATTGATATATCTAAGTCTCCATAGAGAATAAGAGCCAAGGTTCTAGGTATAGGCGTTGCAGTCATAACAATTATATCAGGATTATCTCCTTTTTGATTTAGCATAGCTCTTTGTTTAACACCAAATCTATGTTGTTCATCTGTAATTGCAAGTCCAAGTTTATTGAATTCGATACCTTCTTGAATAATTGCATGAGTACCTATAAGTATATCTACTTCTCCATCCTTAAGCCTCTTTAAAATATCCTCTTTTTCCTTAGCCTTTAAGGAAGCTTTTAAAAGTTCACATCTTATATTCCATTTTCTAAATAAAGCTTCTAATGACTCATAATGTTGAGAAGCAAGTATTTCTGTTGGGGCAAGCATAGCACTTTGATATCCAGATTTAACACATTTAAACATAGCTACTGCAGCTACAATAGTTTTTCCAGAACCAACATCTCCCTGGACAAGTCTACTCATCTGTTTAGAACTATTCATATCTTCTTCTATTTCTTGAATAACATTCAATTGAGCTCTAGTAAGTTTAAATGGTAAAGAGTTAATGATCTCTTCTGTATGATTGAATCTAGAAAAAGATATTCCCTTTTCGTAGGGTTGATTTTTATTTTTCATCATAAATAAACCTAATTGCAAATAAAGAAGCTCTTCGAACTTTAATCTATTTTGTGCCCTTGTGAGTAACTCTTTATTTTCTGGAAAATGTATAGTTTTTATAGCATCTTTTACATCAGTTAAACCATATTTTTCTACTAAATATGGAGGCATGTTTTCTTGTATCAGTTTTATATTTTCTTTTAAAGCTATTTTAATTATTTTTAAAAACTCATTATTTGTAAATCCTTTAGTCAGAGCATACACAGGAATGATACGTCCCACTTTATTATTTAAGTCTTCTTTTTCATATACAGGATTAGATATTTGATACTCTATTCCTATTTTCTTCAATTTCCCATTTACTTTCAAAACATCCCCTATTCTAAAGTTGTTTTTTAAATATTCTTGATTGAAGAAGGTTAAATATCCACTTCCACTATTATCCTTAAAGGGAATTTTTAAAATCGACATATTTCTTCTAGGTCTTATTACTTGACCATTACCTAGAATTTCAACTTTCAAACTGACATTCTCATCTAGCATAGCCTCGCTTAAGAGGGAGATCTCAGATCTATCTTCATAATCTTTTGGATAATACCTTAATAAATCTTGGACCGTATATATGTTTAGTTTGTTTAATCTTTTAGCTCTTTTAGGGCCTACCCCTTTAATAAATTGAATATTCATAAGCTATCACCTCTCATTTTCAAAAATAAAAAAGCCCTACGATTAAAGTAGGGGATTTTTATTCTAAAGAAAAAATATAATAATAAAGCGGTTGACCACCATAAATTAATTCTATATCTATATCATTAAATTCATTTTCTAAAGATGAAATTAAGTCTCTTGCTTCATCTTCTCTTATATCCTCTCCATAAAAAACTGTAATCAAAGAAATATCCTCATCTATTATATCTTTAATTAAATCTATTGAAACTAAATTTTTATCTTTTCCAGAAACTAAAACATCTCCTTTTGAAATGCCTATTATATCATCTTTACAAATCTTCTTATTATTTATATCAGTATCTCTTACAGCATAAGTTATTTGTGCAGTTACCACTTCTTTAATAGAGCTTAGCATGTTCTCTTCATTTTTTTCAACACTTTCTTCTTCATTAAAAGCAAGTAATG
This sequence comes from uncultured Tissierella sp., assembly GCA_964489715.1. Classification (GTDB taxonomy): domain Bacteria; phylum Bacillota; class Clostridia; order Tissierellales; family Tissierellaceae; genus Tissierella_A. The sequence continues at coordinate 1,967 of CAZBAK010000007.1, forward strand.
CTGAAATCCCCTCAGGTATTGATTTTGTAGGAAGGACTATGATATTTCTATCACTAAGTTCTTTAGTTTGCTCTGCTGCAAGAATTATATTGCTATTGTTAGGTAATATAATTATATTTTTAGCACAAGTAGTTTCTACTGCATCAAGTATATCCTGTGTACTAGGATTCATAGTTTGACCTCCTGATACAATATAATCTACATTTAGTTCTTTAAATACTTTATCTATACCTTCTCCAATAGAAATAGCTATAAATGAATATTCTTTTTCTAATTTACTATCTACTGCTTTATCTTTATTTTGTGTTTCTAGTTCATGTTTAAGTAAGATTTCTTCATGTTGATATCTCATATTATCAATCTTTATATCACTTAACTCTCCTAAAGATGTACCCTTTTGAAGTACAATACCTGGTTCATTTGTATGAATATGAATCTTAATAACTCCCTCTCCACCTACTACCATTAAAGAATCTCCAATTTCAGATAATTCTTCCCTAAGCTTATCTATATTTTCATCTTTTGTATTTATCATAATTTCCGTACAATATCCATATTCTATATCTTCTGTATGTTTAGGTAAACTATGATCTATTTGTCTCTCTTGAGTTTCTTCCTCTACTTCATATTCCAAGTTTTCCTTTCCTGCAAGAACATTATATGCTCCTATTACTACATACATAAATCCTTTACCACCAGCATCTACAACACCAGCTTGCTTTAAGACCGGTAGCATATCTGGTGTCTTACTTAATATAATGTTTCCATGCTCAATTACTCTATTTAAAAAGACTAATATATCTGTGTCTTCTCGCCAGATTTTCATGGCAAATTCGCCACATTCTCTAGCTACAGTAAGTATAGTACCCTCTGTAGGTTTCATTACTGCTTTATAGGCTGTGTCTGATGCTTCTTTTAAACCTTGTGCAAGTTCTTTTACACCAATTTCTTTTTTATTATTTAATCCCTTTGCAAAACCTCTGAAAAGTTGAGACAGAATGACACCTGAGTTACCTCTAGCGCCCATCAAGGATCCATTGCTAGCTGCTAGAGCTACCTTTGATGCATTGTCATCTTCTGCTTCAAGTCCTTGCTTTAAAGCTGATTTAATCGTTAAACTCATATTAGTACCGGTATCTCCATCTGGAACCGGAAAAACGTTTAAGGAGTTAACCTCCTCTTTATTTTTTTCTAAAAGAGCAGTAGCACCTTTAAGTGCTTGTTTCATTAAGCTCCCATCTATAATGTTGATTTTCAAGTATAGTACCTCCCTAAACTACTTTTGGACCCTAATTCCTTGTACATAGATATTTATAGCATCTATTTCTTGTCCAATTTGTTTTTCTACATTAAACTTTACTCTCTCACTTATATTCCTTGCTACTACTGAAATTTTAACACCATATTGTAATATTACATGTAGATCAATAGTAAGTTTTTCATTTTTCGTATATACCTTTATCCCTTTAGTTAAGGAATCCCACTTTAGGAGTTCAAATAATCCATCGGTAGCATTTTTCGAAGCCATACCTACTATACCATAGCTTTCCATAGCTGATACACCGGCAAGCGTTGCTATTACGTTCTCATCAATACTTATTGTCCCTATATCAGTATTAGTTTTGGCTGGCATTAACAATCTCCTCCTTGTTTTTACATAGACTATATTTTATATTCTACCTTATAAAAACAAATATTTCAACTAAATACTATTTTCAATTAATCTTCTATAAATACTAATTTAAAGCTAAATATTATGGCTTATAAATTTAAATATAGATAGTTAAAGTTAATTAATTAACAATTCTTCTAACTAACTTGTATTATTATAACATTTTAGTTGCATTTACTTATATCTCTATGTTAAAATGTAATATGTTATTATAAATTAAAAAATGTATGATTTGTTTTAAGATAGTCAAGGAGGTGTTTTAAATGGCAAAAAGCTGTGATGTATGTGGAAAAGGTAAGACATTTGGTCATAAAATTAGTTTCTCAAATAAAAAGAATCTTAGAAGTTGGTCTCCTAACATTAGAAAAGTAAGAGCTGTAGTAGATGGTTCGGTTAAAAGAATTAGTGTATGTACTAGGTGTTTAAGATCAGGTTATGTTGAGAGAGCATTATAAAATAGGCTACCGTTTACGGTAGCTTTGTTTTGTAAATTAAATTTAATCTTTTGATTCAATTACAAGGGCACTTCCTCTATGAATTAATATTTCTCCATGCTTTTCTATTATTTTATTACTTATACCTCTTGTACTTCCAAACTTTAAATATTCTTTTTTTAAAGGATATAAAAAACCATTCAAACTTACTAGGATTCCTTCTTCACTAATAGGTATAATTGAAATAAAGTAAGCTTCCTTTTTATTTAAGTATATCTTATCTTCCAAGTAAAAAATTTTATTATTATCATCTACTATATGAGCTTTAACTCCCAGGGCATATATTTTTTTTAATAAATGTATATTTGATAAGGTATGATCTAGCCTCGTTCCCGTAACACCTACAAGAGTAATTGTAAGAAATCCTTTCTCTATTAAATAATCTACACAAAGTTCTGTATCTGACTTATCTTTCATAGTCGGAAATTTTTCTACTTGAATATTTTCCTTCTTTATAATCTTTAAATCTTCTTTATCTATAGAATCTAGATCACCTATAACTGCATCTGCTATCATACCTATCTTTAGTATATGGTGGATTCCACCATCTGCACACACTATATAATTATGATTTTTTGCTAGTTTTTCAAGATCTTTGTAGTCTTTTATCTCGCCACTTCCAACTATTAAAGCCTTCATTTTTATATCCTTTCTAAATTTAACATAGTTTTATATTTGAAAATATAAAACTACCTAATTAAAATTTATTAAATAGGTAGTTTTAATAAATTGAGTATTTAATTTATTAGCTAATCTTTTCTTTAAACTCTTTCGTTCTAGAAGTTATATCAGTAGCTGAGAATATATCAGATCCAACAACAATTAGATCAGCTCCAAGATCCACTATTTCTTCTATATTATCTAACTTTATCCCACCATCTACTTGTAAAATTATATCTAAAGATTTCTCATCTATTAAACTTCTTGTATCTTTTATCTTGTTTTTAATTGATGGAATAAATGATTGTCCACCAAATCCTGGATTTACACTCATTATAAGTATCAAATCTAGATCATCTATAACATATTCTAAGCTATTTAAAGAAGTCGAAGGATTTAGTGAAACTCCTGCTTTAATTCCAAAAGATCTTATGTTTTGAATAACTCTATGAAGATGAATTGTGGATTCTTCATGCACAGTTATAATATCCGCTCCTGCATCAACAAAATCTTTTATATATCTTTCAGGGCTTTCTATCATTAGATGGACATCCAAAGGTAATTCTGTTATTTTTTTTATACTTTTTATAATAGGTGGCCCAAAGGATATGTTAGGAACAAAATTTCCATCCATAACATCAAGATGTAGATAATCCGCCCCACCTTTTTCTAATTTCAAAATTTCCTTCTCTAATTCTGCAAAGTTTGCTGACAATAAAGAAGGTGCTAATTTAGCCATTTTAATACCTCCTAATCTTTTTTACTTCTTCCAGTAATAAAAGATAATTTTCATATCTACTTTTATCTATATTATTATTTTCAACTGCAGCTTTAACAGCACATCCTGGTTCCTTATTGTGTAAGCAAGTTAGAAATTTACAATCTTCACTATACTTACGAATTTCTTTAAAATAATCACGAACCTGTGACTCATCCTCTATAAAATCTAAATCTAAAGAGCTAAAACCTGGAGAATCCAATACAAAAGACTTTTCATCTAATTCTAATAGTTCTATATGTCTAGTTGTATGCTTGCCTCTTTTATTTCTCTGGCTTATATCACCAGTTTCTAATTTAAAATCTTTATGGATTTTATTCAATAAAGAAGACTTACCTACTCCTGATGGCCCTGCAAAAACACTTATATTGTTTTTCAGATGAGACTTTATCTCTTCAATACCTAGATCTAGAATTACACTAGATATTATAACTTCATATCCTGCTTTTGTGTAGATATCTTTTAATCGATTAGCTTCTATTTCATCTAAATCAGATTTATTTAAACATATAAGAGTTTTTAAATTTTCGTATTCAGCCATTAATAAAAATTTATCTAGCAGCCAAGTATTTATTTTTGGCTTTTTTACACTCATAACTATTATAGCTTGTGTTATATTAGCTACAGGTGGCCTCAAAAGTTCAGTTTTTCTTTCTTTTATATCTATAATATATCCCATATTATCTTCTTCACTTATTCTAATATTTACAATATCTCCTATTAATGGAGTTAATTTTTCTAACCTAAAAACTCCTCTTGCTCTACTTTTTATTACTCCTTTAGATGTCTTTACTGAATATAAACCACCTACACCTTTTGTTATTATACCTTCTAACATATTTCCCCCCTACTAATCTTTTTTTATTTTATTTTTATTATATAGCCCTTAATTTTGTTCAATAGGATCTGGTTCAGGAACTGGTTCTGGCTCAGGATTTGGTTCTGGTTCTGGCTTAGGCTCAGGTTTAACCTCTGGCTTGGGCTCAGGTTTAACCTCTGGCTTAGGCTCAGGTTTTGGTTCTGGTATGGGCTCTGGAGCAGGTTCAGGTCCTTTACTAACATATAGGTCAATAGGGGTCTTGATTTTTATTTCTTGTCCTTCATTTGTAGACTGAAAATAAACTACACCCTTAGGATAATCTTTGTTATATTCTTCCTTAATAGTCCCTATAGAAAGTCCTAGATCTAAAATCTTGTTTTGAGCTTCTATTGAATTACGACCTACTACTCTAGGCATTATTACAGATTTCATCTCTTCTCCCCTACTTATTGTAAATATTATCTTATCTCCTTTAGATAAGAAAGTATAAGCATTTGGACTTTGATCCATTATATAATCTTTAGGAGTAATGTCAGAGAAATTATATTTAGTTTCTCCTACTTCTAAACCTAATTCTTCCATTGTTTTTTTAGCTTCAGCAAAGGTTTGATTTACAAAATTAGGTAACTTTATAAGTTTTCCACCTTCACTTACTGTGACTTCTATAACATAGCCACTTTTAACTTTAGAGCCAGCTTTCTGATTTTGCTTTGTAACAACACCTTCATCATACTCATCACTCTCTACTGTTTCTTTTATAAGAAGTTCTAAATCTTTAGATTTTGCTTCTTCTTCTGCATCTTCAATACTCATTCCTACAAAATCAGGTACAATTATCTCTGTTGAGCTAAAGATATCTTTAATCTTGAAGTATCCATAAAACATCCCTCCAACTACTAATAAAGCCAATAGAATAGCTAGTATAGTTGTTTTCCTTCCAGAAGATTTGCTATCACCATCATCATCTTCCTCTTCCTCTACTATATTACTTTTTTCTATATCTTTTTCAGTAATTGTAGGAATAACCATTGTAGGAGAATCTTCTATTAATTTTTCTGTATTTGAAAGCTCTTCAGTGTATATATCTATATTTTTCAAATCAACTATTAAATCAGACATCTTCTGATATCTATCGCTTTGACTTTTTGAAACACATTTAAGTATTATATTTTCCAATTGTTTAGGGACCTTTAGCTCCATATCACTTGGCCATATAATTTTCTCTTGTATATGTTTTAAAGCTACACTTACAGCAGTATCTGAGTTAAAAGGAAGCTTTCCTGTTATCATCTCATACATTACAATTCCCAAAGAATATATATCTGATTTTTCATCTGTATAACCACCTCTTGCTTGTTCTGGGGATATATAGTGAACTGAACCTAAAGTATCAGAAGCGATTGTTACAGTAGAAGAAGTAACAGCTCTAGCAATTCCAAAGTCTGTTACTTTTGCTCTATTATTTTCATCTATCATAATATTATGAGGTTTTATATCCCTATGTATAATATTGTTTAAATGAGCATGTTCTATAGCTTCAGCTATT
>CAZBAK010000007.1:7946-58807 GCA_964489715.1 uncultured Tissierella sp.
ATTTAATTTGAATAATTTATATAGTATATAAGTAAACTCTCACTCATAAAAAGGTAACTTACCTCAATATCATTTTCTATAGCTTCAGCTATTTGAAGACTATAAAATATAGTATCATTGGCACTTAATTTTTCTTTTTCTATAATTAACTCTTTTAATGTTTTCCCCTTAATATATTCCATAACTATATATGGTATATTTCCAGCTTCTCCTTGGGTATATTCTACATCATATATATTTACTATATTAGGGTGAGATAAACTTGCTGCTGCTTGAGATTCTCTTTTAAATTTCTCAACAAATGTCTCATCGTTTATATATTCATTTTTTAATACTTTTATAGCTACAAATCTATTTAAGACTTTACACCTAGCCTTATAGACTTCAGCCATACCACCTTCACCGATTTTTTCTATTATCTCATATCTATTGTTTAGAATCTTTCCTATCATACTCTCACCTCTTATCTTAAAATTTAATAATTATTAAAGAAATATTATCATATCCTCCATTTTCTTTAGCTTTTTCTATAAGTTCTTGTCCAATATTTTGTAAAGATTTATTTTGTTCTAATATAGATAATATATCTTCTTCAGATAACATATTAGTTAATCCATCAGTACATAGGAGGAGTTTATCTCCTTTTGTAAATTTTGATTCACTTAAATCAACCTCAATTTCTTCACTAGTACCAACAGCCCTCATTATTACATTTTTCTTTGGATGATTTATAGCTTCTTCTTTTGTTATTTTTCCTTTTTTAATAAGTTCATTTACTAGGGAATGATCTTCTGTTAATTGTTCTATCTTGTTGTCTTTTATTTTATAAATCCTACTATCTCCCACATGTCCTATGAATATATGAGATTTATAGATAAAACATAAACTAATAGTTGTACCCATACCACTATATTCTAGTATTTCTAGAGATTTCTTATGTAGATGGATATTGGCATTTTGAATAGATAGATCTATTATTTTTAAAATATTTTTTTTGCTAATAAGCTTCTTTTTGTTTTTTAAAAAAAATTCTTTTATAAGGTCAATAGCTTCACTACTTGCTATTTCTCCTGCCTTATGTCCACCCATTCCGTCAGCTATAATGAAGATAGGCATATCAGATTCTTCTGATGAAAAAATAGAATCCTGATTTTGTTCTCTGACAAGACCCTTATCTGTAAGTGCAACTACATTCATATACTCACCTCTTTTAATATGTTATTTTCTATTTTTTTCAATATGTCCTCTTCTTAGTTGTCCACAAGAAGCTGATATGTCGCTTCCTTTTTCTTTTCTTATGGTGGATTTTATATGTTTAATTTCTAAAGTTCTTTGAAATTTTTCAACACTATTAGTTGTAGGACTTTCCTTATTATATTCTTTTATAGGATTTAATGGAATTAAATTTATATGACTACTTAATCCTCTTAATAGTAAGGCTAGTTCATCTGCATCTTCTTTTCTATCATTCACACCTTCTATAAGTGTATATTCAAATGTTATTCTCCTATTGTTAATTTTCTGATAATAATCAACTGCTTCAACCAGCTCTTCAATACTGTATTTTTTGGCAATAGGCATTATTTTCTCTCTTTCATCATCAAAGGGAGAGTGCAGTGATAGGGATAGTGTTATAGGTATCTTTTCATCTGCTAAATCATAAATCTTAGGAACTATACCACAGGTTGATAGAGTTATATTTCTATAGCTTGTATTGTGGCCTTTAGGATCGTGTATTATTTTTAGAAATTTTAATGTATTTTCATAATTATCTAAAGGCTCACCACTTCCCATTAAGACGATATTGTCTATATTTTCATTTAAATCTTTTTCAATCATATAAATTTGATTTAATATCTCTGCTGATGTTAGATCTCTAATTCTACCTTCTTTTGTAGAAGCACAGAATTGACAACCCATTCTACAGCCTACTTGAGTAGAGACACATACTGACTTTCCATGTGGATATATCATGAGTACACTCTCAATTATATTTCCATCTTCTAATTCAAACAAATATTTTCTAGTTTTATCTAGTTTTGATTCAAATTTTTCTAATATTTTAATCTTATTTACTCTTCCACTTTTAGAGAGCTTCTCCCTAGTAATCTTAGAAAGTACTTTTATATTTTCTATGTCTATTTCTTTATTTCTATTAAAATAAGTAAATAATTGCTCTCCTCTAAATCCCTTTTCCCCTATACTAGACATAAAATCCTTAGATTCTTCTAAAGTTAAACTATTTAATTCTATTTTTTCCAAACAAACACCCCATTTATATTGATTATATATAAAAACAAGAAATTTATCTATCTTTCTTTAATCATTTTCGCAATAAAAAATCCATCTGTAGCATGAATATGCGGATAAAGTTTTATATAGCCATCCTTAAGATTAGGTAAGTTTTCTTTGTTTTTTATCTTATCTTCAATATTTACTAATTTAAAGTTAAGATTATTATTTAAAAAATTATTGATAACATCTATATTCTCCTGGTCTTCTATAGTACAGGTGCTGTAGATTAAATACCCTCCTATTTTTATATAATCTTTTATAGATTCTAGCATTTTATACTGTAAGAGACTTAGAGAATCTATATCTTCAATTTTTCTAGTTAATTTTATTTCTGGCTTTCTTCTAATAAGTCCAAATCCAGAACAAGGGGCATCCAAAAGACAATAATCAAATTCTTCTATAAGTGAATCATCTCTTTTCAAAACATCATATTCTTGCGTTTCTATATTTTTTATTCCAAGTCTTTTAATATTTTCTTCTATAAGTTTTATCTTATGGGAGTAGATATCACGACTTAGAATATAGCCTCTATTGTTCATCTTTTGAGCTATATGAGTTGCCTTACCTCCTGGAGCACTACAGACATCTATTACCTTTGAATCTTCTTCAGGATCCATTATTTGCCCTACTAGCATGCTACTTTCATCTTGTATAGTAAAGAGTCCTTGTTTAAATTCTTCTAATTCTGTAACTCCATAAGGATTGCTTACAATTAAAGCATCCTCAGCATACTTAGCTTGTTTCACTATAATTTTTTTTACATCTAACTTTTTAATTAACTCTTCTTTTGATATCTTTAATGTATTTACCCTAATATTTAATAAAGGTTTTTCAAGATTTGCCTTGCACATATCTTCAGTAAATTCTATTCCAAATTGATCAATCCATCTTTCTACTAATTTTTCTGGATGTGAGTATTTTATAGAAAGGTATTTTACCTTATCTTTTATATCTACGGATTTGAATCCTTCCTTATCTCTTGATATTGAACGCAGAACACCATTTGTAAATCCTATTGTCCCCTTGTGACCATACTTCTTAGCTAATTTTACAGATTCATTCACTGCGGCACTTTCCGGCACCCTATCCATAAATATAATTTGATATATACCAATCCTTAAGATTTCTAATATATTTGGATGAATCTTCTTTAATTTAATCTTAGAAGCTTTAGATAATATATAATCAATATAAATCATATTTTCTAAAACACCAAAGACAATTTCCCTAATTAAATTTTCATCTCTTTTATCCTCAATATCTATTAAATACTTATTTAAACTTAGATTTGAATAAGCATTGTTTTTATTTATATCAATTAATATTTTCATTGACACTTCTCTAGTATTAATATCCATTTAGCACCTCTTTTTATTTTAGATAAAAAAATAAGGGAGATTTCTCTCCTTTATCTTCTTCTATTTGTCATTGTTAAAAGCCTTAAAAGCTGACTCACTGCTACCAATGTAGAAGCTACATAGGTAAAGGCTGCAGCATTTAACATGCTTTTTGCTGGTGATATTTTATCCTTAGGAGATATTCCTTTTTCTAATTCTAACAGAGCCCTTTTACTTGCATTAAATTCTACTGGAAGTGTAACAACCTGAAAAAGAACTACTCCCAAGAAAAGTAGTATCCCAACTTCGATTAAAAATGGACTTATAAGAATTCCTAGGATTATAAATACCCAAACAAATCTAGAACCAAAGCTAACTATCGGAGCCATATTGTTCCTAAGGACTAGAGGGAAATATCCTTCTGCATCCTGTATTGCATGTCCTACTTCATGGGCTGCAACACTCATAGAAGCTACGCTGCTACCACTATATATTGAATTAGATAATCTTAGCACTTTAGTCCTTGGATCATAATGGTCAGATAAAGTTCCTGAAACTTGTTCAATATGAACCTCATTTAATCCATTTCTGTCTAAAATCATACGAGCTACCTGAGCACCTGTAAGATTTGTTCCACTATTTATCTTAGAATATTTTTCATAAGAACTTTTTATTTTACTTTGGGAATAAATTGCTAATAGCATGGCAGGTAAAACAAATATCATCCATGAACTACCACCATATAATCCTCCATAATAATTTACTGGCATATCTATCACCTTTCTAATATTATTCTAATACAGATCCTACTTCTATATCATTTCCTAATAAATAATCTTTTACTTTCATTCTTTTTTTATTGGGAAATTGAAGTTCTGTAACAATCAAGGTAGAATCTTCAGCATTTATATATAAACCATCATTTGAAACTTTAACTATAGTTCCAGCTTTTTTTTCATTGATTTTTTCTACTAAATTAGCCCTATATATCTTAAGATTCTCACCCTTATAGCTTGTGTAAGCTACAGGCCAAGGTACTAAGCCTCTTATTAAATTTACAATACTTTCCCCACTGCTATTCCAATTTATCTTTCCAGTACTTTTGAAAATCATTGATGCATAAGATGATTTTTCATCATCTTGAGGAATCATCTCATAATTATTTTTTTCTATGTTTTCTAAAGTTTCTATTAAAAGCATAGCTCCAAGATGTGAAAGTTTATCATGTAAGGAAAGATAATCATCACTATCTTCTATAGCAATAGCCTCCTTACTAATCATATCCCCTGTATCAAGTCCTTCTTCCATCTCCATAATGGTTATACCAGTTTTCTTTTCTCCCTCCATAATAGCCCTATTTATAGGTGCTGCCCCTCTGTACTTAGGCAGGAGAGATGCATGAACATTTATACACTTATATTTTGGTATTTCCAACACTTCTTTTTTTAATATCTGACCGAATGCTACTACAACTATAAAATCTGGTGAAATTTCTTTTAAAAGTTTTATGGTTTCTGGACTATTTACATCTTCTGGCTGCAAAAGCTCTAAACCTAACTCCAGGGCTTTTTCTTTTACAGGAGTATATTGAAATTTTTTACCTCTACCTCTTTTTTTATCTTTTTGAGTAATTACAAGACTTATATCGTAATCATTTTCATAAAGTACTTTTAAAGATTCCACTGCAAAATCTGGAGTACCCATAAATACAATTTTTATTTTATTCATCTTCACTTTCCTCTTCTAAATTCACATATTCTATAACCTTATCTATATACAATATTCCATTTAAGTGATCAATTTCATGACATATTACTCTTGCTAATAATTCTGAAGCTTCTAAAACTTGTTCTTCACCATTTTCATCTTTGTATTTAACTTTAACAACTTCAGGTCTTTCCACAGTCCCAGATAAATTTGGAACCGATAAGCAACCTTCAATATCTATGATTTCTCCCTGAGAATCTATTATTTCAGGATTAATCATCTTTATAGGTCCTTCACCAATATCTATTACTACTGCCCTCCTTAGAATGCCAACCTGAGGGGCAGCAAGCCCTAAACCATTGGCATCTACCATTGTTTCAACCATATCATCTAATAACACTTTTATTCTTTCTGTTATTTGATCTATTTCTTTAGATCGCTTTCTTAAAACAGGATCTCCATCTATTCTAATATTTCTTAATGCCATTTTATTTCCTCCTATAAGCTATAACATATTTACTGGATTTATATCTATACTTATTTTTATATCCTTAATATCTAGTTTATATTCATTATACATACATACTTTTTTTACTAGATTTTTAAAATAATCTAATTTTTCGTCATATATTTTTAAAATTATTTGATATCTATGATTGTTTTTGATCTTTTCAATGGGAGCAGGATTTGGTCCAATAATATAATTTCTATAACTATCTTCATATATATTATATATTTCTCTTCCTAATATATTATATATCTCTTTTGATATTTTACCAACTTTAAATTTATTTTCTCCATATATTAGTATATTTAAAATATTTATAAAAGGTGGATATAAAAATTCTTTTCTTAAAATGATTTCTGAGTTAAAAAATCCAATATAATCTTGTTTTTTGGAATGAACTATACTGTAGTGTTCTGGATTGTAAGTTTGTAAAATAACCTTACCAGTTTCTTCTCCTCTACCAGACCTACCTGCAACTTGAGTTATAAGTTGAAAAGATTTTTCTGGAGCTCTATAGTCAGGTAAATTTAAAGTAGTGTCAGCGGCTATTATTCCTACCAATGAAACATCCTCAAAATCTAGTCCTTTAGATATCATTTGAGTACCTATTAATATATCTATTCTTTTGTTTTTCATATCTTCTAGTATTTCTTCATAGCTTCCTTTTTTACTAGTAGTATCACTATCCATTCTTCTTATCCTTGCTCTTGGGAAATATTCCCTGACCATCTCCTCTATTTGCTCAGTTCCCACACCAAAATACTTTATGTAAGTACTAGAGCATTCAGGGCAGACTTGAGGCACTTCTTCAGTGTCTCCACAATAGTGACACCTTAGTTTTCTAATACCCTTATAATATGTCATGGAAATTTCACAAGACTTACACTTGACTACATATCCACAGTTTCTACAAGAAACAAAAGAAGAAAAACCTCTTTTATTTAAAAAAAGAATTATCTGTTTTTTATTATTTAAAGTATTTATCATCTCATCATATAGGCTTTGACTAAAGATAGACTTATTACCATCTTTTAGTTCTTCTCTCATATCTACTAAAACAACATCAGGTAAATTTAATGTATTAGCTCTCTTCTTTAATTCTAGCAATTTGACTTTACCCTTTAAAGCATCATTGTAAGTTTCAAGAGACGGAGTAGCTGTTCCTAATATCAATGAAGCATCCTCTAATTCTATTCTTTTTTTAGCTACTTCTATAGTTTCATATTTAGGATTTTGTGAAGATTTATAGGTGGATTCATGTTCCTCATCAATAATTATAAGTCCTAAATTTTTAAAAGGAGCAAATACAGCTGATCTAGCACCTACAACAATTTTAACTTTTCCTTCCTTAATCTTTCTCCATTCATCAAATCTTTCACCTTGGGACAATCTACTATGTAAAACAGCCACATCTTCTCCAAATCTCCCTATAAATCTATCTATAGTTTGAGGAGTTAAAGAGATTTCTGGAACAAGTATTATACTATCTTTATCCATATGGATCATTCTTTCTACAATTTGAAGATAAATTTCAGTTTTCCCACTTCCTGTTATTCCATGTATTAAAAATTGCCTATGTTTTTTGCTATCAATATTTTCAATTATATTTTGAAAGACTTTGTATTGTTCTAAATTTAACTTATGCTTCTTATAATTATCTATTTTCCTTTTTACTGCTTCACGATTTATTTCCCTCTGAAATATCTCTATAGCTTCTTTTTTTTCTAAAGCTCTTATTGTACTAAGTGATGTTTCTAATTGAATCATTATATTTTCTAGAGTATTTTCACCATTTTCATATAAAAAATCTACTATTTCTAATTGTTTAAAAGCTCTCTTTCCTACTAGGTTTTTTATATGATCTATATCTGATTTTCTAGGAATTCTAGCCCAATTTTGTTTTTTCTTTTTTATAGTAGTTTTTATATCTATGCTAGTTTCAATTACTCTTTTTATTTCTAGATTCTTTATATGTCTATTTATATTTAATATATTTAAATCTTTTTTAAATTTTTGCAATAAAACTATCTTCTTTTTTTCTAAATAGTCTATGATTTTTTCTTCCTCTAAAGTCTCTGATATATAGCTAGTATCTAGAAGCTCTATAAATGTGTTAACTTTTTTATAATCACCAGGTGGCAGTATTGGTTGAAAGGCATCTAAATAAGTAGACATATATTGATCTTTTATCCATAATCCTAACTTCATTAGTTTTTCATTTATTATAGCTTTATCATCTAAAAGATCTACAATTTTTTTCAATTTATATTTTCCATCAAATTCATCTACAATTTCTATTATAAGTCCTTTAATAATTTTATTTCCACGTCCAAAAGGAACTAATACTCTCATACCAACTTCTGCTGTATCAATTAAGTCTTCTCCTATTATATAGGTAAAAAGCATATCTAATTGAGATGCTTTATTATCAATTATAATTTTAGCGTATTTATTATTCATAAAAACTCCTTTTAATTCAAAAAATAAAAGCTAGATATCTAGCTTTTATTTTTTGAAATTTCTATTGCCTTATCTAAAATAATGCTAGCAATTTCACTTTTTTTCATTATAGGATAATCAATTTTTCTTTCTGAATCTATTATACTTATTATATTGGTATCAAGCTTAAAACCTGCACCCTTTTTAGTAATATCATTGGCAATTATAAAATCAAAATTTTTGTCTTTAAGTTTTAAACTAGCGTTTTCTATTAAATTGTCAGTTTCCGCAGCAAAGCCTACTATTATCTGATTTGTTTTTTTATTACCATAATATTTAGCAATATCTGGATTCTTAGAAAACTCTAAAGTAAATTCTCCATCTTCCATTTTGTTTTTCTTTATTTTTTCCTTACTATAAGTTTTAGGCTTTAAATCTGCTGGAGCTGCTGACTTAATAAGCATATCACAATTATCAAATAATTTTCCAACTTCTTCAAACATATCCAATGTAGTTTCTACAGGTATAAAATCTATATTTTTAGGAACTTTAAGCGAAACAGGACCTGATATAAGATGGACATTAGCTCCTCTCTTTGCAGCTTCTTCTGCTATACTATATCCCATTTTACCACTAGAGTGATTAGTTATATATCTTACAGGATCTATATGCTCTATAGTCGGCCCAGCTGTGATAACAATATCCTTTCCTGATAAATCCTTCTCAGTTAAAAGATCTTCTAAATATTCTACTATCTCTTCCGGTTCTGCCATCTTACCTGCCCCATAATCTCCACATGCAAGTAAGCCGGTTCCAGGGGCTATAAATTCGTGTCCTAAACTTTTAAGTTTTTCCATATTTTCTTTTACTAAAGGATTGTTATACATTTCGGTATTCATAGCTGGTGCAAAAACTATCTTTTTCTTTGAAGCCATAACTACAGTTGTTAATAAATTATCTGCAATACCATTAGCTATTTTTCCTATAGTATTAGCTGTAGCAGGAGCAATTAATATAAGGTCTCCCTTTTGAGCTAGAGAAATATGTTCTACGTCAAATTTATCAATTTCATTAAACATACTGGTATGGACTGGATTTATACTCATAGTTTGAAATGTTAGTGGATTGACAAACTCAGTGCTTGCAGGAGTCATTATTACTTCAACATTAACTCCTCTTTTTTTCAATCTACTAACCAAGTCACAAGATTTATATACAGCTATTCCACCTGTTACTCCTAAAACAATTGTTTTGTTTTTAAGCATTCTCTCACCTACTTTATACTATCTGTGGAAGGATTTTCATAAGTTATTTTACCCGCCAATATTTCTTCTATAGCTATACTTACAGGTTTTTTAGAGTCTGTTTCTATTAATGGGCTTTCTCCTTCAATTATTTGTCTTGCTCTCTTTGAAGCTAGCATTACTAAAGTATATCTGCTATCTCCCTCTTTTAATATACCTTCAAATGATGGATTTAACATTTATTTTCCTCCTTGGGAAATTATTTTTTCTTTTATATTAGAATGTCTTTTAACTCTTAGTTTTTCTGCTTTAATTATGTTCTCAATATCTGATATTGCATCTTCAACTACTTCATTTACTACAAAATAATCATATTCTCCTACAAAATCTAATTCTTCAAAAGCATTTTTATATCTTCTGTCTATATCTTCAAGAGTTTCAGTTCCTCTTTTAGTAATACGATTCTTTAATTCTGCCATATTAGGTGGAAGTAAAAAGACAAAGACTACATTTTTATAGTTCTTTTTTACTTGCATAGCTCCTTGAACGTCTATTTCTAAAAGAACTATTTCTCCTTTTTCTATCTCCTTTAAAACAAAGTCTCTAGGAGTTCCATAATAATTATTGTGAACAAATGCATACTCTAAGAATTTCTCATTTTCAACATCTTCTTTGAATTTATCTTCATCTACAAAAAAATAATTTACTCCATCTTTTTCTCCCATTCTCTTTTTTCTAGTAGTAGAAGAGATCGAAAATATTATATCTGAATTACGTTCAAGAAGAGCTTTGCTAACAGTTCCTTTTCCTGATCCAGAAGGACCTGAGATTACTAATAAAAATCCTTGAGACATATTATTTACCTTCTTTCTTATTTTTTTCTTTATTCTTTAGCCTATTGGATATGGTTTCTGGAAGTATACCAGATAAGACAATATGATCACTATCTGTTACTATTACAGCTCTAGTTCTTCTACCATAAGTTGCATCTATTAGATTTCCTTTATCTCTTTTATCTTGTATTAATCTTTTTATGGGAGCAGATTCTGGGCTAACAACTGCAATAATCCTGTTTGCTGATACCATATTCCCAAAACCTATATTTATAAGTTCAGTTTCCATAGATATCTCCTTATTTATTCTATATTTTGTATTTGTTCTCTAATTTTTTCAATATCTGATTTTAATTCTACCACATTCTCAGTTATAATAGTATCACTGGATTTACTACCTATGGTATTTATTTCTCTATTAAATTCCTGAATTAAAAAATCTAACTTTCTTCCTATAGAATCTTCTTCCTCAAGTATCAAGTACAATTGATTTATGTGGCTTTTTAGTCTCACAATTTCTTCATCAATACTAGCCTTATCTGCAAATATAGCCACCTCATTACTTAATCTATCTTTATCCAATAGGGTATTGTTTTCAAGTAGCTCACTTATCCTATCATTTAACTTGTTTTTATATTCTATAACAACTTGAGGAGATCTTTTTTCAATAATTTCAATATTCTTGTTTATATTTTCCATCTTTAATAATATATCTTTTTTTAATTCCCTTCCCTCTTCTTCTCTCATAGAGCTTATATTTTTTAAAGCTATATTTAATCCATTACTTAATACTTCCCATATAGCATCTTCATCTACATCTCTTTTTTTGGTTTTTACTAGATCTGTTATATCTAGTATATTTTCCAGCTTTATTTCATCTTCTAAATTTAAATCATCTTTCAACTTCTCTAAAGCACTATAATAAGACCTTGCCAGTTCAGTGTCTATATTAACCTCTACTTGACTCTCATTTAAATATTCTAAATATATATATACATCTATCTTTCCTCTAGTTAAGTATTCTTTTATCTGTTTTTTTATAGTTTCTTCTAAATATCCTATTTGTCTAGGTGATTTAATATTTATATCTATATATCTATGATTAACAGATTTAATTTCTATTTTAAATCTATATAACTGATTTTCATATTCTCCTTTACCATATCCTGTCATGGACATTACCACATCTATCACTCCTTTTTTAAGTCTTTGATTATATATTATATAGGGTATCAACTATTTAATCTAGTTTATATTAAGTTTTTTTAACAATTTTAATTTCTCCTTTGTTTATTCTTTATAATTATCTTTATAAGTGATATACTAAAACTTAAGCTTTAAATTAAATTGGAGGAATAAATATATGGCATTTGATGGTATTGTAACAAAAGCTGTGGTAAATGAATTAAAAACTCTATTAGTTGGAGGTAGAGTAGATAAAATATATCAACCTGAAAAAGATGAAATTTTAATTTACATTAGAAGTAAAGGAAAAAATTATCGTCTTTTAATTTCATCAGCAAGTAATAATCCAAGAATTTATCTTACTGATATTACAAAGGAAAATCCTCCCTCTCCTCCTATGTTTTGCATGCTACTTAGAAAACATTTAATTGGAGGGACTATACTAAATATAGAACAATTTCATTTAGACAGAATAGTATCAATTGATATCTCTTCAATAAATGAGTTGGGAGATCCAAGTGAAAAAACACTAATAGTAGAAATTATGGGTAAGCATAGTAATATAATTTTTATAGAAAAAGAAGACAATAAAATAATTGATTCTGTTAAGAGAGTATCTTTTGATATGAGTCGTGTAAGGCAAATTTTACCTGGAAATATTTATAATTACCCGCCTAATCAAGATAAATCTAATCCTCTTTTAACTTCAAAAGAAGAATTTTTAGATTTAATAGAGTCTGAAAACCTAAAAACTCCCATTTTTAAGTTTTTCTATTTTAATTATATGGGCTTGAGTCCACTTATAAGTAAGGAAATTTGCTTTAATTCTGATATAGACATTAAAAGAAGCATAGGCAGCTTATCTTCCATAGAAATTAGCTCTCTATATGATAATTTCTATAAGATTATCTCTAAAGCAATTTCAAATGATTATAAACCTATGTATATAAAAGATTCTCACAATAAGATATTAGCATTTTATTGCTTAGATATATATAAATTTGGAGAAGAAGGAAAGTATTTTTTACCAAGTATTTCACAAGTATTGGATCTAGTTTACGATTCTAAAGATAGCTTTGATAGGGTCTCTCAAAGTTCTCAGGCTATAAGGAAATTAGTTCAAACAAAATTAGATCGAGCTATAAATAAACTTTCCAAACAAAGCAATGAATTGATAGATAGTAGGGATAGAGAAAAGTATAAAATATATGCTGACTTAATATCTGCTAATATTCATAATATAAAGCCTGGAATGAAAAGCGTAAGTTTAGCAAACTTTTATGATGAGAATATTGAAGAATTAAAGGTTCCACTAGATGATAAACTATCTTCTCCTGAAAATGCTCAAAGATATTATAGGAGATATTCTAAATTGAAATCTCGTGAGAATATATTAAAAAAGCAAATAAAAGAAACTAGAGATGAAATAGACTATTTGGAAAATGTATTAATAAGCATTGATCATTCTAACAAGGTTAACGAGATTCAAGAGATTAAAGATGAATTAATAACAGAAAACTATATACGTGACACAAGTAAGGATAGGCAAAGAAGAAAGAGAAGAAAGAAGGCTACTATTAAACCCTACCACTATATATCCCAGGATGGTTTTGATATATTTGTAGGTAAAAACAATGTTCAAAATGAATATGTTACCCTGAAACTTGCTAGAAAAGATGACCTATGGTTACATGTTCAGGGTATGCCAGGTAGCCATGTAATAATAAAAAAAGATAATAAAGAAATACCTTCTACAACTTTGGAAGAAGCTGCAATACTTGCAGCATTTTATAGTAAAGCAAAGAATAGTTCTAATGTATCTATAGATTATACTGAAAAAAAACATGTAAGAAAACCATCTGGCTCTAAAACTGGAATGGTAATTTATGACAATTTTAAAACTATAAATATAAGCCCTTCTAAAGAAAAGATTAATAAAATAAAGAGTTTAGATTGATCAGTCTAGACTCTTTATTTTATTAAATATTTATTATTGTATCTTTTTTATTATCTTCATAAATCTATCTGGGATGGGCGTTGAGAACTCCATATATTTTTTACTTCTAGGATGAACAAAACCAATTCTTATGGAATGAAGAAGTTGCCCATCAACTTTATATTCATTTCTATTAGAATATTTCATATCTCCTACCACAGAATGATTGATATTATCAAAATGTACCCTTATTTGGTGGGTTCTTCCAGTTTCTAAACTTATATTCACAAGAGTATATTTTTCAAATCTTTCTAAAACCTTATATCTTGTAATGGCTGGTTTACTATTTTTGCTGATTACTGCCATTTTTCTCCTATCAACAGGATTTCTACCAATTGGTTGATCTATAATTCCTTCATCATCTTCTAAAACACCGTTTAAAAGAGCTATATACTCTCTTTTAACTTTTCTATTTTTAAAATCCTCTGATAAAATCTTATGAGAGAAATTATTTTTTCCTATAATTAAAAGTCCGGAAGTATCCTTATCTAATCTATGTATTATCCCAGGTCTTATGGCTCCTCCTAGATCTGATAAATCTTTAAAATGATAAAGTAGGGCGTTTACTAAGGTATCTTTGGAATTACCTGATGCTGGATGAACTATCATATTTTGTGGTTTATTTATTATAGCTATGTCCTCATCATCATAAATAATATCTAAAGCCATATTTTGAGCTGATATTTTAATTTCTTCTGTTTCTGGAATTTCTATTGTAACCTTATCAGAGGCTTTTAATAGATATTTCGATTTTTTTTTATGCCCATTTACTAATATATTACCATTTTCTATAAGTTTTTGAATTTTACTTCTAGATAAATCTTTTAATTTTAAAGATAAATAAGAATCTAATCTTTCTATGACATCTTCATCTATTAATATTTCAATTTTTTTCATCATTTCACCTATGCTTCTATTTTATCAAATAATATTATAATTACTATAAAAAATGTACTTAAGACAATAAATATGTCTGCTATATTAAATACTGGAAAGCTATAATATCTTTTAACTTTAAAACTTATAAAATCGACTACATATCCAAATCTTATCCTATCTATTAGATTGCCAGTTGCTCCACCTATTAACATTGAAAGTGAAAGTTTAGCATAGATACTTAAGCTATTATAGTTCTTTATTAAATAAAAAGATATAAAGGCCAGAATAATAAGTGTTATTATTATAAAGAACAATCTCTTATGTTCTAATATTCCAAATGCAGCACCTCTATTTTCAACATAATTAAATTGAAAAAAATTTTCTATTACTTTTAATGGCCTTTTATCTTTTAAATACTTTATAGCGCTATATTTACTTATTTGATCTATGAAAATTATAAAACCTATTAAAAAAAACTCCATTTTCTTCTCCCATCTTTAAGCAGTTTATTCATATAAATAGAATAAACCTCTCTTTTAAGAGAAGTTTATTCTGAGCTATCTTTCTATTCTTCTTCAGATATCTTTTCCCCATCTTCTGCTATGCCTAGATCACTATTATCTTTGCTTATAATACCTGTATTATCTCCTCCAGAAAAAGATGGATCATTAGGTACAATATTATCCTCAACTACATCTTTAAAAACATCTGCTCTATCATATCCAACATTGTCTTTAACTTCTAAGTTAAAAGCTTCATTGCTTACAGACTCATATTTCTTCTCATTCTTTCTTACTTCTTCATTTACTCTTTCATCATATTCATCATATTCATCATCAGAGCATTTTATACAAGTTTTAGCATATGGAATAAGTTCAAGTCTTTCTTCGTCTATATATTTATTACAATTATTGCAAAATCCATATACACCATTTTTTATATCTTCTAAAGAAGAGTCTATTTCTTCAATTATTTTCTCAGCTTGTTCTTTAAAACCTTTTTCTTGTTCCATACTGTAGACTTCTGTAGCCATGTCTGCAGGATGGTTATCATATGAAGATGATTGATTCTCAAATAGATCTAAATTAGAATTGTCATTTTTTTCTCTATTATTTAATAAATCAACTTGTTTTTTTCTTTCAATTAATAACTTGTTTTTAAAATATTTTATTTTTTCTTTATTCATATTTATTCTCCTTTAATATCATATTATTATGAGTATACCCATTTTTTACAATATACTCATATAATATTAAAAGGATTTTTAAGCACCTAAATTTTCTATTTTTTCTTCTTCATTTGATTCTTCTATTTCTTCTTCCTTAAATTCTTTATCTAGGGGCTCACTTGCGTCTGTAATCTTCTCTACTTCAATTTCCTTATGAAATTTCTCTAAGGATAGTAGCTGAGCTTCAATAAAGCTTTGATATCTAGTTTTAAAAGAATACATTTCCTTTTTTAAATACTCATATTCCTGTTTGATATCTCTTACTTGTTCTTTCGATAAAGCTATTATTCTCTCTCCATTTATTTCCGCTTCATCTATTATGTTTTTAGACTTGGCTCTAGCTGAACTTATTACTTCTTCCGATGTAGTTTGGGCTATTATCAAAGTTTCTTTTAAAGTTTCTTCTAAACTGTTATAATATCTTATCTGATCAGAAAATATATTTATTTTATCTTTTAATTCTACATTTTCCTTGTAGACCTTCTCATAATCATACATTATCTCTTCTAAAAATTCCTCTACTGCCTTAATATCATAGCCTCTTAAAGTCTTTTTAAACTTTTTGTTCTGTATATCTAAAGGTGTAAGCAAATATAATCACTCCCTTATAGGATAGTTCTAACAATACATATAAATCTATCACCTTTACTTTTTCCTTTTATATCATAGAGGATAAATCTTCCAAATCCTCTTACCGATATTAAATCACCTATTTGAATTTCTCTTGATGGCTTATCTATAAGTTCAAAATTAACCTTAACATCTTCTCTTTTTATAATTTTAAAACTTTCTTTCCTAGATAAATTAAATGTTGCACTAATAATAGAGTCCAATCTAAGAGAAAGTAAGAATTCTATAGACTCTTTATACTTCATTTCAGGAGCTTTTATTTCCTCAATTGCAGATATTGAAGTTTTAACATTTATATTTTTAATTTTATTTAAATTAAAGATTATATAATTTTCAAGCTCTTTTTTAACCATTACAATACTATATTCTTTATAAATTAAAATATCACCTATTTTATCTCTCTCTAATCCTAAACTAAGTACAGACCCTAAGTAATCTTTATGTGTTAAGTGTTTTATTTCACCACTAATTTTTAAGGGTGACACAGCTATATCTATATCATCCTCAAAATAATATTCAGGATAAATAGTTATTATTTTTCGCTCTGCCTTTTCATAACCTCCACTTATTAAATAATTTAAATCACTAAATCTATTTAAAACGGATTTAGCTAAATAAATTTCATGTGGATTTAAAAAATTAGTTGATTCTATAGTATGTTTTTGCAATGTTTGTTCTATCTTATCTAAAATCCTTCTAATTGTAATTTTATCAATTGGGTCATTTATATGTTTTATATATTCTTCTCTATCTATATACATAATCTAAAAGAAGATCAATCTTCTTACTATACTAGAAAATATTCTTAATATTAATATAGCTACTATGGGTGAAAAATCAAACATCCCTGTATTTATATTTAATTTAGCAATTAGTTTTCTAGCAGGAGATAAAATAGGTTCTGTCATATTTAAAATAAAATCTCCTATGAAATTATCTAATCTAATATTTATAAATGACAAAATAATTCTTACTACAATTAAAGTTTCTATTAAGTTTATTAATATATTGAAAGCTCTATAAAAGGTTAACATTTATTTCTCCTATTTACCACGGGAATATTCCTTTAGTTTTTAATTCTTCTTTAACTCCATCAATTTCTACATCTGCTGGTCCTAATATAAATATATCCTTGGTAACTTTTTGAATTTTGCCTTCTATAGCATAGATAGCACCATTTAAAAAATCAAAGATCTGTCTTTTAAGATTTATATCTAATTGTTCAAAATTGATTACTATTACTTTCCTTGATTTTAAATTTTCTACAATTTCTGGAGCTTCTTCATAATTTGTAGGTTCATATACCATGATTTTCATATTATTGTTATTGTGAATATTAACTACCTTATTATTAAACTTTTTTGTGTTTGTAGAAATTGGTATATCCAAATCTTCGTTTTCATAAAACTCTTCATCTTCTTCATCATAATCATCAAGACCTATAAAATATTTAATTTTATTCATCATTTTACTCATCACAATCCCTCCTAATAGTTTCTTTCACCAAATATACCTGTACCAATTCTTACCATATTTGAACCTTCTTCTATAGCTATTTTGTAATCATTGGTCATTCCCATAGACAAGTAATCCATAGATATTCCCTCATAATCTCTTTTAACTATATCTTCTTTTAACTTATACATGGTCCTAAATACATTTCTTAAAACTTTTTTATCATCTGTATATGGAGCCATTGTCATTAATCCTCTTACTCTTATATTTTCAAATTTTAAGATCTCTTCTAAAAACTCCATAACTTGATTTACTTTTAAACCAAATTTACTTTCTTCTTCAGAAACATTTACTTGTACTAGTGTATCAATTATTAAGTCATTTCTCTTACTAAGTCTGTCCAATTCTTTAGCTAAAGAAATCCTATCTAATGAATGAACAAGTTTAACCTTATCAATTATATATTTCACTTTATTTCTTTGAAGATGACCTATCATATGATAGTCTACATCCTTTTTAATAACTTTCATTTTTTTTTCTAATTCCTGAACTCTATTTTCTCCAATATCTTTAACTCCAAGTTCAATAGCTTCTTCGATCTTACTAGTATCAATTGTCTTAGTAACTGCTATTATTTTAACATCATCCTTAGGTCTATGGGATTTTATTAAAATATTTTCTATTTCTTCTTTAATTGACTTTAAATTTTCTTCTATATAGATTTCTATACCTCCTATCCTAGTCTATAATTTTTCCTTCCTTATATTTATAAGGTTTTAAAAGTATTTCATCATAGTTAGATACTGTAGCTAGTTCTTCTTTATCATCTCCTATACTTATAAGTCCATTGATTCCTTTATCAATATAAATATAGTCATTTTTACTAGCAATAATTTTTATTGGTTTAAACTTTACTATTCCACTAAAATCTTTTATATAAACTCCCTTTTGTCCATCCTTTTCCAGGATAACATTTTCAGGGATTTTAAAAGCTTCTATTTCTTCTTCAACTAACTTTACTTTAGTAAACCTATCATTATAAAATTCATGTAAATATTTATTAAACTTTATAATTAAAACTGATTTATTAGAACTGTTATTTATTGATACTATCTTTCCAGTGAGCTTTATAAATTCATCCTTAAAAGGATAATTTATATCTAAACTATCTCCTATATCATGTTTAGAAACTAACTTTCTATCGTCAATTGCAATTCCAAGATACCATTCAAAATTATCTATAATTTTAAATCCAATAAATTCACTGTTCTTATTTTCTATTTTATCTTTATCATTATTTACTATCTTTTCATAAGTATAATTTTCCAAGTTTTTAGCTTTATATATATTTTCATATCCATCTATTTCATAGGATAAGATCCCCGAATCTGTGCTAATATAAGAGCTATCTGTCTGATTAATATCTTTTACAAGTTCCTCTTCTTTTTCTTTTAAATTTTCAATGCTCTGGCCTAAAAGACCATCTTGTGGCATTAGCTCATAGATCTTATTATTTATTTCAATAATATCATTTTTTAATCTTCCTATAACTTTATAATCTTTATAGGCTATACTCTCTTGCAATTCTTCTGTTTTATTTTTAAATTCATCCTGTAAAATGTTTTTATTGTTTATAAACACCTTATCTTTTTCTGATTTTTCTAAAGTATTAATAGCTGACTCTACTTCTCTTAACTCATCTTTTAGCATATTTAAATCATTTAATATTGTTGAATTACCTACTTTTGTGCCAATAGGTATTCTTTTTCCCTCTAGTTCTTTCTTATTAATATCTTTAGTATCCTTTAGCTGAAATAGATTTTCATTTTTTATAAGAACAGAAGCTAATTCTATTTCTTTTAAATAGATATCTTCTATAGGCAAAGTTGTTTTTGCATTTTGAGTAAATAAAGATGAAAGTATGATCAAAACTAATATGCTGCCAATGATAATTATAAATACTCTATACCTTTTTTCTCTCTTTTGTCTGTTTGCTTTTCTCTGTTCATAAGACAATCTTGTCCACCTCTAATAATTAAGAAATTTACCATATTTACTTATTATTTTAAATTTTGAGATATCATCAATTACTAGTTTTTTTACTTCATTGTCAAAGGTAATTATATGAATAGCTCTATTTTTAATATTACCACCTATTAAAGTTCCATTTAATTTTTCTTTTGATAATGTAGTAACTTTAACCTCATCTCCTGATTTTACTCTTTTCCCTTTTAATATAAATTCATTTACATCTACATCTTTTAAATCGTCTTTAGTTAAATGTTTATTATCAATAACTATAATGTTTTTTTTCATGTATAATTTTTCTTTTAAAATTACTAAACAATATCCATAAATACTTATAAAAAATATTAAAAGGATTATAGCCTGTATAAAATCTAACAAGTTTTTTCCTCCTAAATTATTTTACTTATCTATCATTATAACACATATTTTTTTTAATTTAAACTATTTTGCTTACTTGTTCTTTTAACTATTAAATAAGTAATATCATTTATGATAAGATTTATTATGATATTTTATTTTAAAAGAAAAATGGTATCTATTTTTTAGTATTTTAATCTTTTCCTAGATACCATTATATTTGATTTAAAATATTATATTTTCCATTTCATGTTTTTTGTCTCTCTCCATTAGATTTGGAACTGAGTTTTTAACATCTTCATTTTCATATAAAACTTTATATATTTCTTTAGTTATTGGAAGATCAATATTGTATCTTTCTGCTAACTTATAAACTGATTTAGTGGTTTTAATCCCTTCTACAACCATTCCAATTTCTTCTATGGCTTCTTCCCTAGACTTTCCCTGGCCTATTAAAATTCCAGCCCTTCTATTTCTACTATGCATACTAGTACAAGTAACTATTAAGTCACCTATTCCCGATAAACCCCAGAAAGTACTTAAATCTGCTCCCATCTCTTTTCCCAGTCTTGCCATTTCAGTGATGCCCCTTGTCATAAGTGCGGCTTTTGTATTGTCTCCATAAGCTAAACCATCTGATATTCCTGCTCCTAATGCTATAATATTTTTCAAAGCTCCTCCAAGTTCAACACCTATAAGATCTTTGTTTGTATATATCCTAAATTTAGATGTCATAAAGACATCTTGAACATACTCAGCCGCCTTAATGTCATCTGACGCTGAAACAACTGTAGTAGGAAGATTTAGAGCCACTTCCTCTGCATGGGAAGGCCCGGATAGACAGACAAACTTATTTTCAGGTAGTATTTCCTTGACAATTTCTGAAATCCTATCTAATGTTCCATTTTCAATTCCTTTTGCTAGATTTACAATTATTTGATCTTTTTTAATATATTTTTTAATCCTTGTTAAAACTTCTCTTACTCCATGAGTTGGAATAGCTAACATTATTATATCTTTTCCAAGTACAGTTTTTTCAAGATCACTAGATATGTTTAAATTTTCTGGTAAAACTATACCTGCCAAATATTTACTGTTTTTTCTATCAATAGTCATTTCTTTTTCTTGAGCTTCATTTCTAACCCATAGATCTACATATTTATTTTTATTGCTAAGAAGTATACTAAGAGCACTCCCCCAGCTTCCTCCTCCCAAAACTCCAATCTTTTCAGTCATTTAATCACCTCCAATTTTTACTTTATTTTCAGTTCCCTGTAATAATCTTTTAATATTTTCTCTATGTCTTATAATTCCAAAACCAGCAAATATTAATCCTATTAAAAAATATTCAATTTTAAATGTTTTCTCAAATATTGCATAGCTTATGGGAGCTAGAGATAAAAAGGATATGGAGCCTAATGAAACATATTTACTTATGGCAATAATTATAATAGTTATAAGTATTGGTATTATGATTATTTTTCCATACAATATAATTAAAACTCCTATAGTTGTGGCAACACCTTTTCCACCTTTAAAGCCAATAAAAACTGGCCAATTGTGTCCTACCACTACAAAAACTCCTGCTATTAATCCACCAAGATCAGCAGAAATATTTTTTCCAATATAAACAGCTACTACACCTTTAAAAACATCAAATAAAAATGTAACTATACCCCATTTAAAACCCATTACTCTCAGTGCATTTGTGGATCCTACATTTCCACTACCAAATTTTCTAATATCTATGTTTTTAAATACTTTACCTAACATGTATGCAGACGAGAAACACCCAATAAGATAAGCTATTAAAGCCGTAATAAATAATTTCATATCTATCTACCTTTTTGTCTAAATTCTAACTTTATGGGAGTTCCTGAAAACCCAAAGTGTGATCGAATTTGGTTTTCCAAATATCTTTCATAAGAAAAATGCATCAATTCCTTATCATTTATGAATATTACAAATGTTGGTGGCCTAACTGAAGTCTGTGTTCCGTAATAAATCTTACATCTTCTGCCCTTTTCTGATGGTGGCTGATTCATAAGAACAGCTTGATTTATTATATCATTTAATACACCAGTACTTATACGAAGGTTATAATTGTTGTTTACTAAATTTAATAAATCCATAAGCTTTGGAACTCTTTGCCCTGTAAGTGCAGATATAAAGACTATAGGAGCATATAGCATGAAGCTTAAAGTTTCCCTTATATTTTTTTCAAACTCTCTATATGTTAGATTTTCCTTTTCTACTAGATCCCATTTGTTTACTGCAATTATCATAGCCTTTCCATTATCATGAGCATACCCTGCTATCTTTGTATCTTGCTCTGTAATCCCCTCTAAGGCATCTATAACAAGTATACATACATCGGATCTATCTACTGCTGTCAAAGTTCTAATAACAGAATATCTTTCAACATTCTCATCAATACTTCTTTTTCGCCTTAAGCCTGCAGTATCTATAAATATATATTTATTATCATTATATTGAAAATGACTATCTATAGCATCTCTAGTTGTTCCTGCAATATCTGTAACTATTACCCTTTCTTCTCCTAAAATATTATTTATTAGAGAAGATTTCCCTACATTTGGCTTTCCAATAAGAGTAACCTTAATTGTATCATCTTCGTCTGAATCTATTTTTTCACTTGGAAAATGTTCAACTATTTCATCTAATAGATCTCCTATACCTAAACCTTGCTCACTTGAAATTATCATAGGCTCTCCAAATCCTAGTTCATAAAAATCATATACATCTGTCTCTCTATTGGGATTATCTATTTTATTTGCAGCCAATATAACATCATTTCCTGAACGTCTAAGAATAGATGCAATTTCTCTATCTGTACTTGTGAGTCCTTCTGAACCATCTGTAACAAACAATATTACATCTGCTGTTTCAATAGCAATTTGAGCTTGCTTTTTTATATTGCTCATCATAGTGTCTTCCTTTTCTGGTTCAAGTCCTCCAGTATCTATTACAGTAAAGTAATTCCCCAGCCACTCTCCCTCAGCGTATATTCTATCACGAGTTACACCTGGTTCATCTTCAGTTATTGCAATTTTCTTTCCTACTATTCGATTAAACAAGGTTGATTTACCAACATTTGGTCTACCCACTATACATAATATACCTTTTTTCATCTCTTCACCTCTCCCCTAAAAATATCTATAAACTCTTTTCCAGATACATCTGATACTATAACTGGAACTTTTAGTTCTCTTTCTAATTCTTCTACTGTAATATTATCTAAAAATATATTTTCACAGGCTTTCATCATAGATTTTGGAATTATAAGCTTATCTGTATCTAATCCTTTTAAACTTTCTAACAAGTCAATTCCTGTTATAAGACCAGAAACTGTAATTTTTTCTCCAAAAAAATTATTAATAATAGGAACAACTTTTATTTTCAAGTTTTCAAATTTTTCTTCTACCATTCTAGCTATATTTTCCATAAAACTAAAAGCAAGGGTACCTGTTGCTATTGTATAGGTCTTATTAAGACTATAGTTGTTAGAGATAGTTTTTAACTCCTCTTCTATTTCATGCTGAAAGGATTTCATAAGTCCTACCCCATTTTCATATTGTGGAAAGCCTTCATATTCCTCATAACTAGGCAATTCTTTCTTAGCAAGAGCAAAAAACTCATCTGAAGGAAATACAAATCTAGTTCCCAATT
Source organism: uncultured Tissierella sp. (assembly GCA_964489715.1). Taxonomy (GTDB): domain Bacteria; phylum Bacillota; class Clostridia; order Tissierellales; family Tissierellaceae; genus Tissierella_A. The sequence goes on from CAZBAK010000007.1 coordinate 31,758, forward strand.
CATTTAAAAACTTATTTTGTATTTGTTCAAAAAACTTTAATAACTTAGATGACATTTCAGAGTCAAAAGCTTGAACTTTTTCTAGATTTTCTCTATATTTTGTTATTCCTATAGGTACTACAGCTACAGATTGCACCGAAGGATATAATTTAGAAAGATCTAGCAAGGTTCTATTTAGTTCCTCTCCATCATTTACATTTGGAACTAAAACTATTTGACAATTGATTTCTAAATTTGCCTTGTGAAATTTTTTTAAAATAGAATACACTTTTCCCGCATTTTTGTTTTTTAACATTTTTATTCTTAATTCTGGATTGGTAGTATGAACTGATACATTTATAGGGCTAAGTTTATATTTTATTATTCTATCTACTTCATCTTCTGTCATATTGGTCAAGGTAATAAAGTTACCTTGCAAAAATGAAAGTCTAGAATCATCGTCTTTAAAATACAGCGTTTCTCTCATATCTGGTGGAAGTTGATCTATAAAGCAAAATATACATTTATTTTTACAAGTCTTAGCCTTATCTATAAGAGAATTTGTAAATATAATACCTAGATCTTCATCAAAATCTTTTTCTATTTCATATTCCCATACTTCTTCATCCTTTTGAATTTGTAATAAAACAAATTCATCAGAAACAAGATATTTATAATCAATAATATCTTTTACTTTTCCTCCATTTATAGTTAGTATAATATCTCCTTTTTCTAGACCAATCTCATCTGCTATACTCCCTGCTATTACTTCTTCTATAATATTTTTTGTTTCATTTATATTGTTAAGCTCCATTTATTTCTCCTTAATTTTTACAATTCAAGCCAAAATACTGTGCCTACAGACTATGCTGTAGGCAATTTTAATTAATATAATGGAAATTTATCACAAAGTGTATTTACTCTTTTTAATATATCTTCTCTAGAATTTTCTTCATTTAAAGCTAAATTTATTATTTCAGCAATTTCTCTCATTTCTTCTTCTTTCATTCCACGAGTTGTAACTGCAGGTGTTCCTATTCTTATTCCACTTGTTACAAAAGGACTTTCTGGATCATAAGGAATAGTATTTTTATTTGTTGCTACCCTTACTTCCTCAAGCAATGCTTCTGCCTTTTTACCAGTTAAACCTTTATCTCTCACATCCAATAGCATAAGATGATTATCAGTTCCTCCTGTAACTACTCTAATACCCTTTTCTTCAAGAGATTCTGCTAGTACCTTAGCATTTTTAATAACTTGTTCTTGGTATTTTTTAAATCCATCTTCTAAGGCTTCACCAAAGGCTACACCTTTAGCAGCTATAACATGCATCAAAGGACCTCCTTGAATACCCGGGAAGATTGCCTTATCTATTTTTTTAGCATGTTCTGCTTTACATAGAATCGCCCCGCCCCTAGGTCCTCTAAGAGTTTTATGTGTAGTAGTAGTAACAAAATCAGCATAAGGTACTGGATTTGGATGAAGACCTACTGCAATAAGACCTGCTATATGAGCCATATCTACTAATAGGTAAGCTCCTACTTCCTTAGCTATTTCACCAAACTTTTCAAAATCTATAGTTCTTGCATAAGCACTAGTTCCAGCTACTATCATTTTTGGTTTTTCTTTTAAAGCTATTTTTCTTACTTCTTCATAATCTATTAACTCAGTTTCCTTATCTACTCCATAATCTACGAAGTTATAATATACACCTGATATATTTACTGGACTACCATGAGTTAAATCCCCTCCATGAGAGAGATTCATTCCAAGAACCTTATCACCTGGCTTTAAAACTGAAAAATATACAGCTAGATTGGCATTGGAACCAGAATGAGGTTGTACATTGGCATGATCTGCTTCAAATAGTTTTTTCATTCTATCAATGGCTAGATTTTCAACCTTATCTACAACTTCACATCCACCATAGTATCTTTTGCCTGGATATCCTTCAGCATACTTATTTGTAAGTTGACTACCCATAGCTTCCATTACTGCTTTTGATACATAATTTTCAGATGCTATTAGTTCAAGATGATCTACCTGTCTCTGATTTTCCTCACTAATTAAATCCATCATTTTTGAATCTTTTCCTTTAAAATTTTTAAAATCCATAGATATTCCCCCTATTATAAAGTTCTGTTACTAAGTGATTCTTGATTATTTCTTTAAAATGCTATAACATATCTCTATAGTATTTAGTATATTATACCCATATTATAACATAAATACAAACAATAAAAAATATTGAGGTGAGATATGAACCATTATGCCATAGATAATAAAAAAGAAGTACAGGAATTAATTACTCTAGCTATGTTTGCAGGTAAAACAATGTTAAGTAACGGGGCCGAAACCTACAGAGTAGAAGATACTATGAATAGAATATGTAGTTCTAAAGAAAACATAAGAGAAGTTGATGCCTTTGTAACACAAACTGGTATTTTTTTAACTTTAAAATATAAGGATGAAGTTTTTACTTTTTTAAAAAGAGTAAAAAACCTTGAAATAAATTTAAATAAGGTGAATTTAATAAATGATTTTTCAAGACAATATGTAAATCAAAATATATCTCTATCACAAGCTATGGAAATATTAAAAGATATAGATAATAGTCCTGACTATCCTAAATATTTAAAAATATTTGGTGGGAGTTATGTCTCAGGTTTTTTTAGCCTAATGTTTGGTGGAACATCTCATGATTTTTTTGCAGGTTTTATTGCAAGTTTATTATCTTTAATCATATTAGATAGATTGTCTAAATTTAAACTTACTTTTTTTATAGAGAAATTTATAGGAGCCTTTCTTACATCTTTATTCGCAGTTTTTACAATAAAACTAGGACTTGGTAAAAATTTAGATGAAATAATTATAGGCTCCATTATGTATTTAGTTCCTGGAGTATCTATAACTAACTCTATAAGGGATACCATATCTGGCGATTCTCTTTCAGGCTTATCCAAGGGAATAGAAGCTATTCTTTCAGCACTTGCAATAGCCTTTGGAGTTGGTGTTGTTCTTAATTTAAAAGCTAAGGGGTTGATTTAAGTGGCTATAATTTTACAATTTATTTATTCATTTTTTGCTACAACAGGCTTTGCCATATTCTTTGGTGCACCTAAAAATTCAATAGTAGCTTCTGGGATTTCTGGTGGTCTTTCTTGGTCTCTATACTATATTACTTTTTTAGGATTGAACAACAAAATATTATCAACTTTTTTAGGCGCCTTCCTAGTAGGATCTTTTGGAGAGATTTTAGCAATAAGATATAAAAAACCAGCAACAGTATTTATAACCCCTGGAATAGTATCCTTGGTTCCTGGTGCTGGAATGTATTATACTATGAGTTTTTTAGTAAGTGGAGATTTTAATAAAGCCATATCTAAAGGCACTGAAACCTTTTTTCTTGCTGCGGCTATTGCTATAGGTATAATAGTTTCTACTAATTTTTCAAAACCTATTAAGAGAATAAAAAAGGAAAATTAAAGTATCTTTATGGCTGTAATTGTATCATCTTCTTTTTTTTCTGCTTTTTTATCCATAATTTTTAAAATTACAAGAGAAATTCCTACTGAAACCAGACCTGATATAAAACTAAACATTTCTCTACTATCAGTACTTAGGCCTTTGGATAGATAGTTCCCTATTACTATTCCTAATATGAGAAATATAAAGGGAATCATATATAAGATAAAAGTATATTTTAATAAGTTACCTACTTGGGCTTGAAGTTGAACAAAATCTCCTACTTTAGCTCCTAGTTCATTAGGGAGAACAAGGATATGTGGGGCTTCTTCGCAGCTACTGCTGCAATCTTTGCATCCCCCACCTCAAGCTGAACCACGTCTAACTTCTAATTCCATCTTCTCATTTTCTACTTTTCTAACAAAGCCAATTTGTTCCATTTGAGCACCTCCTGTATAGCTTGTATTTTATCTCTGTTTATACTTGATTATATCATAATTTAATTTATATTAAAATCATTTTCAGATTTATAATATTGACACCATATAAGCTTCTATGGTGTCAATATTGTTTTAATTGATTGTTTTACTTACTTATCCAATTTTATATGAACTTCAGATAGTTGGCTATTGGATACCTCTGTAGGTGCATCAGTAAGCAGGCAGCTTGCAGACTGAGTCTTAGGGAAGGCTATGACATCTCTAATGTTAGAACTGTCTGTAAGTGTCATTATAAGCCTATCAAGACCATAGGCTATTCCACCATGAGGAGGGGCACCATATTTAAATGCCTCTAATAAAAATCCAAATTTATCTTCTGCTTCACTCTGACTAAAACCTAAAGCTTTAAACATTTTCTTTTGGAGGTCTGTATTATTTATTCTAATACTTCCTCCTCCCATTTCATCACCATTTATAACTATATCATAGGCCTTTGCTCTTACTTTTCCAGGATCAGTTTCTAGTAATTCTAAATCTTCTTCCATAGGTGAGGTAAAAGGATGGTGTTTAGCTACATATCTTTCTGCTTCATCATCATATTCAAATAATGGGAACTCTGTTATCCAAACTAAATTTAATTCCTCTTTGTCTATAATATCTAATCTCTTTGCTATTTCATTTCTCAGATTTCCTAAACTGTCAAGCACAATAGAAGTTTTAGCAGCTACAAATACAAGTAAATCTCCAACTTCACCATTCATTTTTTCTAATATACTATCTAGCTCTTCTTCATTTAAAAATTTAGCTATAGGAGATGTGATTCCTTCTTCTGTGATCTTCATCCAAGCAAGACCCTTAGCCCCATAAATTTTAGCATATTCTTCTAAGGAAGAAATATCTTTTCTAGAAAATTTATCACCAGAAGCTTTAATATTTATCCCCTTTACACTTCCACCAGACTTAATGGTAGAGCTAAACACTTTAAAATCACTATCTTTCACAGATTTAGAAATATCTATAATTTTAAATCCAAATCTTAGATCTGGCTTATCTACACCATAATTTTCCATAGCTTCTTTATATGTCATTCTTTTAATAGGAAGACTTATTTCTATCCCTTTAAGTTCCTTAAAAAATTCAAATAAAAACTTTTCATTTATCTCAATTATATCTTCAACATCTACAAATGACATCTCAATATCAATCTGAGTAAATTCTGGTTGTCTGTTAAATCTTAAGTCTTCATCTCTAAAGCATTTTACTATTTGGAAATATCTATCTAGACCTGATAACATTAATAGTTGTTTCATGAGTTGAGGTGATTGTGGTAGTGCATAGAATTTACCCTCATTTACTCGACTTGGTACTAGATAGTCCCTAGCGCCTTCTGGAGTTGGCTTAGTCAACATTGGAGTTTCGATTTCTAAAAAATCATTATTATAGAAAAAGTCTCTTACTACTTTAGAAGCTCTAGACCTCATTTTAAGATTTTCTTGCATAGAAGGCTTTCTTAAATCTAAATATCTATACTTTAATCTCATATTCTCAGAAGCATTGTCATCATCTTTTATATATATAGGAGGTGTTTCAGATTCATCTAAAATTATAACATTACTAGCTAAAACCTCTATATCTCCTGTGGGTATTTCTTTGTTTATAGATTGCCTTTTTCTAACTTTTCCTTCCACTGCTATAACATATTCAGATTTTATTTTTTTCACTTTATCTAATTCTTCTTTTGATAAACTATCATCAAAAACAATCTGAGTGATCCCAGTTGTATCTCTTAAATCTATAAATACCAAAGAGCCAAGATCTCTTTCTCTTTGTACCCATCCCATTAAGACTACTTCTCTTCCTACATCGCTCTCTCTTAAATTACCACACATATCACTTCTTCTTAAATCACCCATACTTTTACCCATTATTTACCTCCTAAATTATTATAGCTCTCTTAAATAAAGCTTGTAAAAGAGAGCTATTTATAAATATTGATTTACTCTATATTCTAGCTAAATTTGATTTAATGGCTTCTTCTCTTACAGCTCTTGCAACTTCTTTAGCTACTTCTTTATTTAAAGCATCTGGAATTATAAAATCTGGAGAAAGTTCTTCTTTTTTCACCATATTTGCTATAGCAAAGGCTGCAGCTATATTCATCTTATTGTTAATATCCTTTGCTCTAACATCTAAAGCCCCTCTAAAAATCCCTGGAAAAGCTAGTACATTATTTATTTGATTTGGAAAGTCGGATCTTCCAGTTCCTACTATTTTAGCTCCAGCATCTTTAGCCTCTTTAGGAAAAATTTCAGGTATAGGATTTGCCATAGCAAAGACTATAGGATCCTTATTCATAGATTTAATCATGTCTTTGTCCACTACTTCTCCTACAGAGACCCCAATAAAAACATCTGCTCCTAACATAGCTTGCCTTAAATCTCCTCTTAGATTTTCTTTATTGGTAAGTAGGGCTAATTCATCTTTTATAAAATTATTCCTAGCTGCTCCTTCATATATAATACCCTGGCTGTCACATATTATGATATTTTTTATATTGAGCTCCAAAAGCATCTTAACAATGGCTACTCCCGCTGCTCCACTGCCATTAACAACTACCTTAATATCTTCTATGTTTTTTCCTACAAGCTTCAATGAGTTTATAATACCAGCAAGTACTACAATAGCCGTTCCATGCTGATCATCATGAAAGACTGGTATATCTAATTCTTTCTTAAGTCTTTCTTCAATTAAAAAACATCTAGGTGCAGATATGTCTTCTAAATTTATTCCACCCAAGCTGGGTGCTATTCTTTTTACTGTTTCTACTATTTCATCAACATCATTTGTATCTAAGCAAATTGGTATAGTATTAACATCTGCAAATTCTTTGAATAAAATAGACTTACCTTCCATTACAGGTATACTGGCTTGGGGGCCTATATTTCCAAGTCCTAATACTGCGCTACCATCTGTAACAATAGCTATCATATTTCCCTTTACAGTATATTTATATACATCATCTTTGTTCTTATAGATCTTTCTACAGGCTTCTGCTACTCCTGGAGTATAAGCTATGCTTAAGTCTTCCCTAGTCTCTAGTTTTACCTTAGATACTATTTCAATTTTCCCTCTATGTTTCTCATGTAATTCTAAACTTAATTTGGAATAGTCCATTTTCATTACCAGCCTTCCTCTTGAAAAGATATTTAATTTTTTTTAATATATTTGAAAATTTATATTTTTCTTTTTTTCTATTAATTCAGATATTCTACCTGTATAATCATATAAACTTTTAAAATTTGCTATTCTTTTAATCTTATCTTCTCTTGGATAGTAAACTTTTGTAACAGCTCCTAGACCAAATCCTATTATAGTTTCTTTTTCCTCCATCATGGATATATTGTATATACATTCTTTAGATTTCTTTGCATAACCTATATTTTCTAAATTTCCAAGAATTTGCTTTTGTCTATAAAGATAATAAGGTAGATAGTTTTCATCCTTCGAATATTCTAATGTTCTTTTTAACATTCTTTCTATATTTATCTGTTTGTCAATATTCTCACTTGGATTTTTTTGAAGCTTTGAACCTCTTTTCAAAGATAAGGTATGCACAGTTAAATTTTCAGGATTTAAAAGCTTTATTTCTCTTAAGGTATTTTCAAGTTCTTTTAGGGATTCGCCTGGAAGACCTAGAATAATATCCATATTTATTATATCAAAATCTAAACTTTTAGCAAGATTGTAGGAACTTTTTACAGATTCTACCTCATGATTTCTTCCTATTGTTTTTAAAGTATTTGGATTAAAGCTTTGAGGATTTATACTTATCCTATTTACACCATGTTTTTTTAAAAGCTTAAGCTTCTCTTCATTAATAGTATCAGGCCTACCTGCTTCTACTGTAAATTCTCTTATATCTTCAGGAAAGATATTTTTTATTTCTATAAGTATTCTTTCTAACTGTAATTTGTTTAAAGAAGTTGGAGTTCCCCCTCCTATATATATAGTATTTATTTTTTTGTTTTTAAAAATTTCCTTAGATGATCTTATTTCTAATAATAAAGTATCTACATATTTTTCTACTCTATCTTCATTTTTCTTAACATCATAGGATGGAAAAGAACAGTAAGAACACTTACTTGGGCAAAAAGGAATATTGATGTACAAACTAAATTTATCTTCTTTGATTGGATAAATATATTTTCTTTGAAACAAAGCAATCTTAAGTATAAGTTGAGCTTTAGAAGATTCAAATTGATATTCCCTTTCTAAAATTTCTAAAATTCTTTTACTAGTAAGTTTATTATTTATAAGATTATGAACTATTTTAACTGGTCTTATACCTGTCAATATTCCCCAAGGCAATTCTTTTTTAAAGAAGTTAGATAGACAATAATATATACCTTTTTTAATAGAAAGCTTTTGAAGAGCTTTCTTATTATAAAAAGGTATATGAATATCTTTTATATTTTCTTTGAATTCCTCTAGCAATTTGCCTTTATGAAATAAACTGGTTATTGAAATATTTCCCTCTTTTTTATCAAGTAATTTACTTATAAGTAAATATTCTTTATTATCTTTAACTTGACTTTTTTCTATAAATACAATATTTTCATCTGAAAAAAACAATCTTATTAATTCAAATAAATCATGTTTATATTTATGCCCCTCTATACATATATTTATAATTTTAATCACCTTACTTAATTTAAATGCGGGTTATATAGTTTTTCTTCTCCTATTGTTGTAGTAGGTCCATGTCCAGGCCAAACTTTTATATCATCACTTAGACTAAAGAGTTTTTTCCTTATTGAATCTAATAAAAGCTTAGGATTTCCTCCATATAGATCTGCTCTTCCTATTGAGTTCTTGAAAAGTGTATCTCCGGAAATCAAATCATTCCCTATCTTAAGGCACATTCCACCCTCAGTATGTCCTGGGGTATGGATAACTTCTATTTCCAATTGCCCAACTTTGAATTTATCTCCATCTTTTAATAGTATTGAAGGTTCTATCTCTATAGTTTTTCTAAACATATAATTTGTAAGATTTTTGTCAGCATCTCCTAATAATTCTACCTCATCTTCATGGGCTATAATTGGAATACCTAATGCCTTCTCTATATCTAAAACTCCTCCTATATGGTCTGCATGTCCATGGGTTAATACTATATATTCTAATTTATAATTATTTCTATCTATAAATTCTAATATCTCATCTGAGCTTCCCCCAGGATCAACAATCATAGCATTATTGCTGCTTTTATCAACTACAATATAACAATTAGCTCCATGTATCCCTGCAGCTATCTTATATATTTCCAACTTTATACCTCCTAAAAGTTCTTTTTACTATCTAACAATATGGTTACTGGTCCATCATTTATAGAATCTATTTCCATATGAGCACCAAATACTCCTTCTTTAGTATCTATATTTTTAAGCTTAGCCTCTTCGATAAAAGATTTATAAAATTTTTCTCCTATTTCTGGAGATCCTGAGGCTGAAAAACTAGGTCTTCTGCCCTTTCTAGCGTCTCCATATAAGGTAAATTGAGATACAACTAGTAATTGTCCATCTATATCAGCTAAAGATAAATTCATTTTTTCATCATCATCTTCAAATATTCTAAGGCCTATTATTTTATCTACTAAATATTCAAGATCATCATTATTATCATCTTGCCCTACTCCCAAAAATACCAATAGACCCTGCTCTATTTCACTAACTATACTTCCATCCACACCTACACTGGCTTTTTTAACTCTTTGAACTACAGCTCTCATTTTATCCTCCTATATAATAACTCTGTAAGCATCTACAACACTCTTCACTTTCTTAATTTCTTTTAATATAAGTTCTAACTGTTTTATATCATTTATTTCTATATTCATTTTTATGACAACTGTCTTATCTTTAGCTGCTCTTGCATTAATAGATAATAAGCTAACATCTAATTCACTTATTTTCATAGCAATCTCTGCCAAAAGCCCTGATCTGTCTGTTGCTTTTATTTCAATATCAGCAGGATAAGAAGTAGTTTCTTTGGAGTCCCAATGAACTTCTATAAATCTATTAGGCTCTACATCTTGCTCAATATTTGGACAATCTGCCCTATGAACAGATATCCCTCTTCCCTTGGTTATAAAACCTATAATTTTATCTCCTGGCACCGGATTACAACACTTTGATATTCTAATTTTAACATTATCCGCATCTTTTATTGAGACACCATTGTAGGATTTTCTTTTCTTTTTCTCAGGAGCTTTTTTTGCTTTATCTTGGAAAACTTCATGTCCTACTAGTTTTTCATACTGATCCTTTAATCTTGTTATAACATGATTATATTTAACATTTCCATGTCCTATTCCAGCATATAAGTCATCAATAGAATTTAGACTGAGTTTTTCTGCAATCTTTTTTAACCAATCATCTTTCATTATTTCATTCAATTTATAATTTTGACGTCTTAATTCCTTTTCTAATATTTCTTTTCCTTTGATAATATTAGTATCTCTATCTTTTAATTTAAACCATTGTCTTATCTTTGTTTTAGCCTGGGTACTTTTAACTATCTTTAGCCAATCTCGACTAGGTCCATTGTTAGTAGATGAGGTTATAATCTCCACTATATTTCCATTATTTAACTTATAGTTCAAAGGGACAATTCTACCATTTATTTTTGCACCTACACAACTATTTCCAACATCACTATGGACTCTATAGGCAAAATCTATGGGAGTGGATCCTTCAGGTAAATTTATAATATCTCCTCTAGGTGTAAACACAAAAACTTCATCAGTAAAGAAATCAATCTTTAAAGTTTCCATAAAATCTTTAGGATCTTTTAAGTCATTTTGCCATTCCATAAGTTGTCTTAACCAGATTAATTTTGCATCAAAGTTTTCTGTTTTAGATATTCCTTCTTTGTATTTCCAATGAGCTGCTATACCATATTCTGCAGTTTTATGCATCTCATAGGTACGAATTTGGACTTCAAATATTCCGCCTTTTTCACCCATTACTGTAGTATGAAGAGATTGATACATATTAGGTTTAGGCATAGCTATATAGTCCTTAAATCTTCTTGGTATAGGTTTCCAAAGAGTATGAACTATGCCTAGTACTCCATAACAATCTTTTATACTTTTAACTAGTATTCTAACAGCGGTTAAATCAAATATTTCTTCAAAATCTTTTCCTTGTATTTCCATTTTCTTATATATACTATAAAAGTTCTTAGGTCTTCCACTTATTTCAGATTCAATATTAACATCATTTAAGTTTTTACCTAGAATTTCTATTATTTGATTTATATAATCTTCTCTTTCTCTTCTTTTTTTAGAAACCTTTTCTACAAGTTCATAATATTTTTCTGGTTCTAGATATCTAAGAGACAGATCTTCTAACTCCCATTTTATTTTAGAAATTCCCAATCTATGAGCAAGTGGAGCATATATTTCTAAAGTTTCCAAAGCTTTTTCCTTCTTTTTCTCAGGAGTCATATATTCTAAAGTTCTCATATTGTGCAGTCTATCAGCCAATTTAACTATTATCACTCTTATATCTTTAGACATAGCCAGAACCATTTTTCTAAGATTTTCAGCTTGATTTTCTTGCTTGGTCTTATATTCTATTTTTTTTAATTTAGTAACTCCTTCAACTAAATCAGCGATTTCATAGCCAAACTCTTTTCCTACATCATCATAAGTTATAGGAGTATCTTCAATTACATCATGTAAGAGTCCAGCTATTATAGTAGATGTATCCATATTTAATTCTGCTAAAATTATAGCAACATTTACTGGGTGAATGAAAAACTTTTCTCCTGAGTTGCGAAGTTGTCCACTATGAGCTTCATTTCCAAAGTTATATGCCTTTACGATCAAACTAAGATCTGTCTGCTGATTGTATTGTTCAATTTTATAAATTAACTTTTCTAGCATTCCATCCATATTCTCCACCTCCAATAATATTTAATCTACTAGCTTAAATAAATATAACTTCACTAAACTCTAAAGCTTTCAATTTTAACTTGTATGCTTCTCTTACCATTATAATCATTATAAGAAGGATGATATATTATATCTAGTGAAACATCGTTTTCTTGTCCCCTATATAATTTATTCAAAACTTCTTCTCCATATTTATTAATTATAGTTTCTTCAAATTTATCTGTAGCATTAAATATAATTGCATCTATATATGTGCTGTCACCATCATATAAATTGAATTTTAAGACATTTTCCTTTACACCATATTTAAATAATTTCTTTATTTTTAAATCTTTTTCACCAAATAATGGTTTAGAATTTCCCTTTCCAAAGGGCTCTAGTTGATTTAATTCTTCCATTAGTCTATCGTTTAAAAAAGCTATAGGAAGCACTAAATCAATATATATCTTTCTATAAAGATCTTCTTTACTGAGCTTTGTTATAGTATTAAGTTTACTTCTTAATAATTCTATATTCCCCTTCTCAAGAGATAAGCCAGCTGCCATAGGATGTCCACCAAAAGTTTTAAGTAGTTCTTTGCACTTATTTAATTCTTCAAATATATTATATTCCTCAATAGATCTTCCAGAACCTTTAACTCCATCTAGTCCTTTAGTAAGAACTATAGTTGGTCTATTATACATATCTTTTATTCTTCCAGCAATTATTCCCGCTACACTCTCATGTATATCCTCTTCAAAGGCAACTAAAACTTTATCCTCTATTAATTCTGTACTCTCTATTTGAGTTTTTATATTTTCAATACCTAAATTTGTAATAGTCTTTCTTTCTTCATTTAATGCTCTAAGATCTTCTGCTATTTTATAAGCTTGAGCTTCATCCTTAGAAAGAAGCAGATCTAAGGCAAGTAAAGCTGTATCTAACCTTCCAGAAGCATTTATAGTAGGCCCTATAATAAATCCTAGGTGATAGCTAGCCATCTTGTTTTTAATGCCTGAAACATCAATTAAAGCCTTAATCCCAAGATTATTAGTATTATTTATTAAGTCTAGGCCTTCCTTTACTATAATTCTATTTTCATCAATTAAATCTACCACATCACAGACAGTAGCTATAGCTACATACTCTAACAAGGAATATAGGCCTTCTTTTTCTTTTTTAAATAAGATATAAAGATATTCTATTAGCTTATATGCTACACCTGCGCCACAAAGTTTATCAAATGGATAATTACATTGAGGATTTTTAGGATTTATAATAGCATCTGCTTGTGGCAGTAAATATACTTTTTTATCTCCTTCTAATTTATAGGAAAGATCGTGATGATCTGTTATAATCATCTTAATTCCAACTTCCTTTGATCTCTCTGCTGCATCAAATGCAGAAATTCCATTGTCACAAGTTATTATAAGGTCTATATTATCCTCTCTAGCTTTATCTACAATATCAGTATTTATTCCATAGCCATCTTTTACTCTATCAGGAATAACATAATCTACATCTGCTCCCAATTTTAATAAACTAGTATATATTACATAGATGCTCATTACACCATCTACATCATAATCTCCTACAATTCTTATTTTTTTATTTCCTAATATTTTTTCCTTTATTATTTCTCCTGCCTTTTCTATATCATTCATACTGTTGGGAGAATAAAGACTTTCTAAGTCTCCATATAAAAACATATCTATAGAATTCTTTGAATATATTTCACGATTTATCAATATTTTAGATAAGATCTTACTGATACCAATCTCTTTAGATACTTTATTATAATCTATATTTTTATTTCTTACAAACCACTTTTCCAAATAATCACTCCATATAAAACAAATTAACATTTATTCTGTTTTTATTTTTATATAAAACAAAAACTGCCTATTTAGCAGTTCTTGTTTTATATGTTTTTATATCATACCATAGAGGTGGGGCTATGAAAATTGAAGAATAGGTTCCAGATAACATTCCTAAAATCAATGGAAGAGCTAAAACTTTAATATCTTCTACTCCTATGATATATAATACTATAACTGCCGCAAGGGTTGTTATAGTTGTATTTATAGTTCTTCTTAAGGAACTGCTTATACTAGTGTTTATTACTTCTTCTAAGTTGTTTCTTGAATTAAATCTCATATTTTCTCTTATTTTATCAAATATCACTATAGTATCATTTATAGAATATCCCACTATAGTAAGTATAGCAGCTATAAATGAAGAGTTTACAGGTAATCTAAATATTGCATAAATTGATATAGTTATAAGAACATCATGAATCAAGGCAATTATTGCAGATATACCAAGTGTAAATTCAAATCTAATTGTAATATATGCTAGCATAAGTACAGTGGCAATAAGGGTAGAAAGTATAGCCTTATCTTTTGTTTCTTTTCCTATGGAAGGAGAAACAACTTCAGAAGTTGTATTTTTGCTTTCTATACCATAATTCTCTTTAAATTCTTCACTAAGAGATACAATTTCCTTATTAGTAATATTTAAAGTACTTTTAATGATTATATCTTCTTTTTCTTTACCACTATGAATAATTGTCATATCTGGATCTATTTTATCAGTTAAATTTCTTATATCTTCAGCCGGAATATATTCCTTTCCATTTACAGTTATTATTGTACCTCCAGTAAAATCTATTCCGTAATTTAAGCCTTTGATTCCCATTGTTATAATACCTATTATAATTATTATAAGGGATACAGCTAAATATATTCTTCTATTTTTTATTATATTCATTTTTTCACTCCTATTCTTACGCACCGAATATTTTTATATTTTTACCATTTAATAAAGATGCAGCTATTTTTAATAGGGATCTAGAAATTATAACTGCCGTAAGAACAGAAACTACTATTCCTATAATCAATGTAATTCCAAATCCTTTTATAGGTCCTGTACCAAAATAATACAAAACTGATCCTGCTATTAAAGTGGTAACATTTGAGTCTATTACAGAGCTAAGTGCTCTTTTGAATCCTGAATCTACAGAAACTCTGAGACTTTTTCCTATTAATAGTTCTTCTCTTATTCTTTCAAATATTAACACATTAGCATCTACTGCCATTCCTATAGAGAGTATAAGACCTAATATACCAGGAAGTGTAAGCTTTACTCCTAAAAAAATCATTATATAAACAGTTATAAGAGTATACAAGATTAAACTTATAGATGCTATAAGTCCAGGAATTTTATACATTAAAATCATAAATACAAATATAAATAAAAGTGCTATTCCTCCAGCCTTTATACTAGTTTCATAGGCTTCAAGGCCAAGACTTGGTCCTATGAGGGAAGTACTTTGTTCTGTAAGTTCTACTGGAAGTGAACCTGCTCTTATTAAAGTCGCTAAATTTGTTGCACTTTCAATATCAAAATTTCCAGTTATTACTGCTTTCCCATCATCAATTGGCTTTCCACCTTCGCTTATAGGAGCAACTGCTGGTGAGGATATTATTTCATCATCTAATACTATATAGATTATCCTATCTTCAACTTCTTCTTTTGTAATAAGTTCACCTGTAGCTTCTGCAAAGTTCTTAGTCCCCTCTTTATCAAATTCCAGAGAAACTACCGGGACTTCTTTTCCTATTGAATTTTTTTGGAAAACTACATCTGCATTAGTTACATTTTTACCACTTATTACAACGTTTTCATTTGGATCTATAAATTGCAGTTGAGCTGTCTTTCCAATTAAATCTATTGCTTCTTGAGGATCCTCTACACCTGCAAGCTCTAATCTTATTCTTTTTTCTCCTTCTATAACTATAGTAGGATCTGCTATACCAAGTCCATCTACTCTTTGTCCCAATATGGCCTTGGTCTGTTCCATTAGTTTTCTTAATTCTTCACCTTTAGCATCAGTTTCAGCTTCTAAGACAACATATACTCCTCCTGCAAGCTCAAGGCCTAAATCTACTTCATCTTTTGCTTTGCCCATTTTGAAATTTCCAATTTCTAAACCTTCTAGAGCAACATACACTCCTCCTACAATTATAGCTAAAATTAAAACCAGTATAATAATATTTTTATTTTTCATGCCTTTCCTCCAATACCTTCCTATTTTAAATTTCCTATTATATAATAGGAAATTTTCAAACAAAATAAAAAGCAGTGGATCCCCACCACTTTAATTTTGTTTATATTTTATCTAATTTATTATATCATATAGAATTTTTTATTTAAAGTTCTATTTTGAACTTTCTAAAGTAAAATCCTTCAAGTACAAAAACTTCCTTTGTAAAGGAAGTTTTTAAATAATTTCATTTAGTTTTTTTTAAAAATCTAATCTTGATTTGTAGCTTTAGATTTTATAACACTACCTACAGACCATCTAGTTAATTCTAGTCTAGTTTTAGCAGAACCTACTTCTAAAGTAATCTTGTCTTCTTTAACAATCAATACCTTACCATAGATTCCTCCTATTGTGATTATTTCATCTCCAACATTTAAATTCTCTCTCATTGCCTTTATTTCTTTTTCTTTTTTCTTTTGTGGTCTTATTAGGAATAAGTACATAATTACTAAAAAACCAATAGGTAGTATTAAACCTGATAATTGTTGTGGATTCATATTTTTCACCCCTTCTTATACTATTATACAATAAAAACTATAAAAAGCACGAAGTTTTTAATTATATCCATACTTTTTATAAAACTCATCCTTATATTCCATTAATCTATCCTCTTTTATAGCTTCTCTAATATTTTCCATTAATTTTATGAGAAAATAGAGATTGTGGATAGTAGCCAGCCTAGCACCTAATATTTCATCTATATTGAATAAATGTCTTATATAGGCCCTTGAATAGTTTTTGCAAGTGTAGCAATCACACTCTGGATCTAAAGGAGAAAAATCTCTAGAATACTTTGCATTTCTAACCACCAATCTACCATTACTTGTCATTACAGTTCCATTTCTAGCTATTCTAGTAGGCATAACACAATCTGCCATATCTATTCCTCTTATTACAGATTCAAATAGATAATCAGGAGTACCTACTCCCATATTGTATCTTGGTTTATCTTTTGGTAAGAGTGGAGTTGTAAAATCAAGTATATCACACATCATCTCTCTTGGTTCTCCCACACTTAAACCACCTATAGCATAGCCTGGAAAGTTCATAGCTACTAGTTCCTTAGCACTTTGCTCTCTCAAATCTTTATACATACCACCTTGGACAATTCCAAATAGACCCTGATTCTCTGTATTTTTATGTGCTTCTTTACATCTCTTAGCCCACCTGCTAGTTCTCTCCATTGATTTTTTAGCATATTCATAAGTGCTTGGATAGGGTGTACATTCATCAAAGCACATCATTATATCTGAACCTAAAGCATTTTGAATTTCAATTGATTTTTCTGGACTTATAAAGTGTTTAGATCCATCTATGTGAGATCTAAAATCTACACCTTCTTCTCTTATCTTTCTTAGGTCCCCAAGACTAAATACTTGAAAGCCTCCACTATCAGTTAAGATAGGGTCATGCCAATTCATAAATTTATGAAGTCCCCCAGCCTCTTTTATAAGTTCGTGACCAGGTTTTAAATATAAATGATAGGTATTACTTAATATAACCTGTGCACCTAAATCCTTAACCTCTTCAGGTGTCATAGTTTTCACAGTGGCCCTTGTACCTACTGGCATGAAAATTGGAGTTTCTATTTCTCCATGGGGTGTGGTTATTTTTCCCAGTCTAGCCTTTGAATCTTTCGCTTCTTTTATTAAATCAAATTTAATAGCCATTTCTAAATACCTCCTACTTAATTATCATAGAATCCCCAAAACTAAAAAATCTATATCCTTTGTCTATAGCGATATCATAAGTTTTAAGTATCATATCTTTTGATGTAAATGCACTTATAAGCATAAGCAATGTGGATTCTGGAAGATGGAAGTTTGTTATAATACTATCTACAAGTTTAAACTTATATCCAGGATAAATAAATATATCTGTCCAGCCTGAACCCATTTCTACTGTCCCATCATCTCTAGCTAAAGTTTCAAGTGTTCTAACTGAAGTTGTTCCAACTGCTACTACTTTTTTCCCCTTCTTCTTTGTTGCATTTATAAGTTTTGCAGTTTC
This sequence comes from uncultured Tissierella sp., assembly GCA_964489715.1. Taxonomy (GTDB): domain Bacteria; phylum Bacillota; class Clostridia; order Tissierellales; family Tissierellaceae; genus Tissierella_A. The sequence continues at coordinate 49,693 of CAZBAK010000007.1, forward strand.
CTCATTTAATGTATAGAATTCAGAATGCATATGATGATCTAATATATTGTCTACCTTTACAGGTCTAAAAGTTCCAAGTCCTACGTGTAGGGTAATAAAAGCTACATTTACTCCTTTGTTTCTAATACTCTCTAAAAGTTCATTATTAAAATGAAGCCCTGCTGTAGGTGCAGCAGCTGAACCTAAATGCTTTGAATATACTGTTTGATATCTTTCCTGATCATTAAGCTTTTCCTTTATATAAGGAGGCAGTGGCATTTCTCCTAAACCATCTAATACCTCTTCAAATATACCTTGGTATTCAAACTTAACTTTTCGAATTCCTTCATCATCTATCCCTACTACTTTAGCCTTCAATAGTCCATTACCAAATTCAACTATGGAACCTATTTTTGCTTTTTTACCAGGTTTAACTAAAGTATCCCATATATCTTCATTATTTCTTTTAAGTAATAAAAATTCTATTTTTTCTTCCTTATCTTCTCTATTACCAAATAATCTTGCTGGCAATACCCTTGTATCATTTAATATAAGAGTATCTCCTTCTCCTAAATAGTCTACTATATTATTAAAATATTTATGTTCTACTTCACCAGAATCTTTATCAAGTACAAGTAATTTTGATTTAGTTCTATCCTTAAGAGGTACTTGAGCTATTAGTTCTTCTGGCAAATCATAAAAAAAGTCTTTAGTATTCATATTTTCATTCCTCAATTTAAATTTTATTCTTCTATATAGGGGATATTGAAATGATCATAGGATTTTTTAGTTGCAACCCTTCCCCTTGGTGTTCTATTTATAAAACCAATTTGAAGTAAATATGGTTCATAAACATCTTCTATTGTAGCTCTTTCTTCTCCTGTAGCAGCAGCTAATGTATCCACACCTACAGGTCTACCTTTAAAATTATCTATTAGTGTTAAAAGTATTTTTCTATCTACAGCATCAAGCCCAAGTTCATCTACCTCTAGTATCTTTAGTCCCTTTTTAGCAACATCCAGGCTTATAACTCCATTTTCCATAACTTGAGCATAATCTCTTACTCTTTTTAACAATCTATTAGCAATTCTTGGAGTTCCTCGAGATCTTTTGGCTATTTCTATGGCTCCTGCTTCTTCTATTTCTATATTTAAAATTGAAGCTGATCTTATTATAATTTCTTTTAAATCTTCTGCATGGTAGAGTTCTAAGTTTAACATTACTCCAAATCTATCCCTTAAAGGAGATGTTAAAAGTCCCGCCTTAGTAGTGGCACCGATTAAAGTAAATTTTGATAAATCAAGTCTTACACTTCTAGCGGAAGGACCTTTTCCTATTATTATATCTAATGCAAAATCCTCCATTGCAGGATAGAGTATTTCTTCTACAGTCCTGTTTATTCTATGTATTTCATCTATAAATAAAACATCATCATCACTTAGATTTGTAAGTATACTGGCTAGATCTCCTGCTCTTTCTATAGCAGGACCTGAAGTAACTCTAATATTAACTCCCATTTCATTTGCTATAATATTTGCCAGTGTTGTCTTACCAAGACCTGGTGGTCCATATAAAAGCACATGATCAAGGGATTCATCTCTTCCTTTAGCAGCTTTTATAAATATATCCAACTTTTCTTTAGCTTTATGTTGGCCAATGTATTCGTTTATCCATTTTGGTCTTAAAGATAGTTCACTTTCAACATCATTGTCTGTTAAACCTCCAGAAACAATTCTATTTTTTTTCTCTTCCATGGACTCTTCTCCTTTAGCTTTTTGAAAGCTTGTTTAAAGCATTTCTAATAATATCTTCCACTTCCATTTTATCTATATCTAAGTTTCTTATGTTTTTCTCTACCTCGTATCTAGAATAACCTAATGATATAAGTGCTTCCAAAGCTTCATTATAGCCACTACTTATTGTGTTAATATTTTCTATTTCAAGTTCTATATTTATATCTATTTTATCTTTAAGTTCTAGGATTATTCTTTCAGCGGTCTTCTTCCCTATGCCTGGAGCCTTGCATAAAGTAGGTATATCTTTATTCATAATTGCAATTTTAAGTTGATTAGGGGTCAAAGCTGATAGTACACCTATACCAGTCTTAGGACCTATTTTAGAAACTCTTAATAAAAGATTAAACATATCCATCTCTTCTCTAGTTACAAAACCAAACAAAAAAAGACCATCATCTCTTACATTTAATTGAGTATAGATCATTTGATCTTTTTTCCCTATTTCAAGTTCTTTTAAAGAATTTGTAGAACAAAAAACTTTATATCCCATATTATTATTTTGAATTATTGTAAAATCCTCATGAACATCTACGATATTTCCTATTATAAACTCTATCATTTTATCCCTGTCCTTTTTATTTCATTATAAACTGCTCTTTAAATTTTAAAGAACTTCCATGACAAATAGCTACAGCTAATGCATCTGCAACGTCATCTGGCTTAGGTATTTCTTTTAAGTTCAATAGCACTTTAACCATCTCTTGAACTTGATGTTTTTCAGCTCTTCCATAACCTACTGTGGCTTGCTTTATTTGAAGGGGTGTATATTCATAAATATTTAAACCCTTGTTCACAGCTGCCATTATCTCAATCCCTCTAGCCTGACTGACCTTCATAGCGGTCTTAACATTCTTATTGAAAAACAATTCTTCTATAGCTAAATCCTCTGGTTGATATTCGTCTATAATATTGATTAATTCATCATATATTATTTTCATTCTATCTGGAAACAATAGCTTTGAATCAGTAGTTATAGCTCCATACTCTAAAGCTTTGATTTCATTTCCTCTATATTCTATAACACTATAGCCTACTATGGCAAAGCCTGGATCAATCCCAAGTATAATCAATATAATTCCTCTTTTCATTTTCTTTAAATATTATATCATAAAAACAGCAAGATATTATATTTGAAATTTATTACTATTTATATTTTTATTGTTTCTCGTTTTTAATATATCTGGTCTCATAAAGTCCCTTTAGATCAATCTAAAGGGACTTTATGTCTATATTTCTTCACTTAATTATATCTCATAATAACTCGATCATTCAATCCATTCCAATAAGCATCATTGTACAATTTATTTATATTTCTAGTTATTATATTTAATACTTCTTTATAAACAACCTTTAATTCCTCTAAAGTAAGTACACTTTCCTCATCTTTAATATAAGGTGAACAAGAATCATAATCTATGGCTAATTGCTTATCTAGATATTTATTTAAATTTAGAATTTTAGGTTTTAATATGTTTTCAGTATAGTTGTCTATAGTCTCCTCAAGCATATTTTGTGTTTCTTTTTCCTGAAGTAATCTTTCATATATATTGTCCTTAAATTTTTCTACTTCTTTTATAGAATTATCAAAATGAAATAAATATTTCATATTATATAATTCTGAAATTGAAAAGTATTCTAAAGTTATATTTTCTAGTTTATCTATATGTTTTTTATTTAAATAGCCTGATTTATAACCATCTAAGTATATAAGAAGCTCTAGTCTGTTTATATCTTCATGGATCAATTCTCCTAGATTATAAGCCATTAAATGATTTCCTTTTCTTTTCTTTAAGACTTTTGTTATATTTTTCCTAAGTCTTTCTATAGAAATGTACTTAGGAAATATATTATTGATATTGCTTTCTAAATCATATAGATTAAGGAGGATATGTATACAATTTATATCATTATTAAACAAAAAGTTGTATTTTAATCCTTCATATAAATCATAAACTTTTGAATCTGACAATGCCATAAATTATCCTCCTTTTTACCTTTTTATTCTTTACTATTATCAATTACCATTATACTATAAATCAATATTGATTTATAGTATAATGCAAGATTAAGCTATAAAATTATATATGTAGTTATAAAGACAGAAAAATATATTGGTTGAACCAATATATTTTTCTTTTTATTTAATATTTAACTATTAAACTTCAAATACAAATTGTCTTTGTAATTCTTCTGAATATGCGTTTATAGTGTCTAAAATAAAATAACTTATCCTAGTATTAAATTCTGCTGCAAAATTTAAATCATTATCAAAACTAAATTTCATAGAATATTCTTCTATAACAGATTCAATATAGTCTTTAATTTGTGTCCTTAGTTCTACAGATTGATTTTCATATAAGTCTATGTCATTAGTTAAAATTATATTTTTCTTAAAATCATGATGCTTAGCATAATTATCTAAATCTTTTTCATATTTTATATGTTTTTTCATAGAACCAAAAAATGTCCATCTTTTTGCATGGGGAACACAGACAAAGTCAGTCAAATAATGTGATATTATTCCAATTTTTCGACTTAATAGTTTCATAGTTATAGAATCTATACCTCGATCAAAATCTACAAATCTACTCATAAAAATAATCTTAATAATTTCATTTGTAATATAATCTATACTTTCATCTTTATAATGTCTAATAAATCTATACTTTGGCAATATATCTGGAGCAATTGAACCCCATAGAAGTTTATCTTTATCTAGTTTTAATCCATACTTTTCAAACACATTATCATAAATATCACTTGCTATAAGTTTGTGGCTATCTGCAAATATATAAAACAGCTCCTTTGCAATAAAAATTTCGTTAACTATCTCTCTTCTACATAATATAATATTTTCCATCTTTAGTCAACTAATAAGAAAGTTTATTCAATTAGTCATCTTAATTTTACTTTTATTTCAAAGAAGGTTTTTTCTGCTACATAAACTTAAGTAAATTTATAATTCAGCAATTTGTGTCAATGCACTTGTAATTGGAGGGACTATTTGTTTCTTTCTTGAAAGCACTCCTTTAACGTAGAAAGAATTATTTATAACTTCTTTTTCAAAAGCCTTGCCTATTAATTCTATATTTTCCCCAACTACTATCAGTTCAGATGCTTCATCAAATATATCAGTTAGCATAACTATAAAAGTAGCATAGTTTTCATTTTTTCTCTTTTCCTCCATCAGTTCCAGCAATTCACCCTTTATATCTTTTAAGCTTTCTCTATCCATTGTATATACCTGTGCAATACCTATTTTTTCTTCGTTTATTGTGAACATTTTAAAGTCTTCTTTTAATAGTTCTTTTGCAGTTTTTCCCTTTAAAGATGTTCCCCTTTTAAACATTTCACCAGCAAATTCATCCACATCAATATCAGCTATTTTTTCTAATCTTTTCAGCATTATTTTATCAGTATTGGTAGAAGTAGGAGATCTAAATAAAAGTGTATCAGATATAATTGCAGCTGCCAATATACCAGCTATCTTTTTAGATGGCCTTCTACCATTTTCAAAATATATAGATGCAATTATTGTAGCTGTACTTCCCACTGGTTCATTTCTAAAATAAATAGGGCTTCCAGTAAATACATCTGCGACTCTATGGTGGTCTATTATTTCTAATATCTCAGATTCTTCTAAACCATCTATAGATTGACTTCTTTCATTGTGATCTACTAATATAACTTTCTTTTTCATACTAGAAATAAGATGATATCTGGATATAAGTCCTATTACTTTGTTGTTATCTACTACAGGGTATGCCCTGTATCTAGTTTGAGACATTTTCTTTTTTACATCATCTACTAGATCATCTAAGTCAAAGTAACTCAAGTTGTCTTTACTAGCTACATAGTCTATTGGTATAGATTGGGTTATCAACCTGGATGTTGTAAAGGTATCATGAGGTGTGCTTATAATCGATATATTCTTTTCTTTTGCCTTATCTATTATTTTTTTATCAACTTCTCCATTCCCTGTTATTATCAATAGAGATATATCTTTATCCAGTGAAAGTGCTTGACTATCCTTTCTATCACCACATATAACTATATCATTTTTTTCTATACAATCTTTCATAGATTCTGTTTCCATAGCAAGAACTATTATTTTCCCTGTAAATCCCTTTCTATCCTTCGATATAAATACTGGTGTCGCTGAAAGAGAATCTATAATATTATCTATAGATGTATTGGATTTTCCTATTATTGAATTGTCCCATACATCTATATAAGATTGAATAATGTCTGAAATAGTTACAATACCATTTAATTTTTCATTTTCATCTATTACAGCCAGACTGTTCAATCTATTTCTTTTCATAAGGTCTAGTCCCATCCTTAAAGAAATATCTGAAGTAATAGGTGAAATTTTATCAAAATCCAAATCTTCTACACTTAATTTTAAGGTTTCAAGTAAAATTGGTGCCTCTACACCAAAATATTCTAATATAAATTCAGTCTCTCTATTTATATTTCCAAGTCTTACAGGGATAGCTTCTATATCTCCAATTGTATTTTTGTATTCTGCATAAGCAATAGCTGAACATATAGAATCTGAATCTGGATTCTTGTGTCCCGTTATATAAACTATATTCTTCATCTTATCCCCCTTTTGAAGCAAGTTTTAAATCTAATTTATTTTTCACCTATAAATAAAGTTCCTTTTTCTTTCCCTTCGCTTAAATCTAATATAATGTTTTCTTGCTTACCTTTGGCAACTATTAAAGATGCTCCATATGGATTTATAATTTTAGCAGCTTTAATTTTAGTTTCTATGCCACCAGTTCCAAAAGAACTACTTTCACCTATTGAAATACTTTTTTCAAGTTCATTAGGGTCTATTACTACTTCTATAAGTTTAGCATCTTTATGCTCTACAGGACTTTTATCAAATACTCCTATTATATCACTTAAGATTATTAATAAATCTCCACCCCATAGCTCTGTAGTTTTAGCGGCCATTAAATCATTATCACCTATTTTAATTTCCTCCACACATACTGTATCATTTTCATTTATAATAGGGATTACACCCTCATCTAACAATGTAAAAAGAGTATTTCTAATGTTTAAAGTTCTAGCCTCTGATTCAAAATCTTCTTTAGTTAACAAGATTTGTGCAATATGAAGATTATAGTCTCCAAATATTTTCCTATATGAATCCATCAATTCCACTTGTCCAATAGCACATAGGGCTTGCTTATAGTTTATATCTTCTTTTCTTGACCATTTCCCTATAGTACTGACACCTGCTATTCTTGCTCCTGAAGATACAAGTATAACTCTTTTGCCCTTCTCCATTAAAGCATGTACTTGAAAAGCTAAATTCTTTATAAATTTTTTATCTATAGTTCCATCCTCACTAGTTATTGTACTACTACCAATTTTTATTACAATTTTTTTACTATCTTGTATAGTTTCTTTCATAGTTCCCCCTACTTTCTAATTTGACCTTGTCCCATTATTAGATACTTGTATGTTACAAGCTCTTTTAATCCTACTGGACCTCTTGCATGTATTTTTTGTGTACTTATACCCATTTCTGCACCAAAACCAAATTCTGCCCCATCTGTAAACCTTGTAGATGCATTTACATATACAGTGGAAGCATCTATTCTTCTTTGGAATTTATTAGCATTTGTTAAGCTTTCAGTAACTATAGATTCTGAATGTTTACTACCATATTTATTTATATGCTCTATAGCTTCATCTACATCTTCCACTATTTTTATAGCTAATATAGCATCTAAGAATTCTTCCTTATAATCATCTTCTGATGCATGCTCAACTTTGATAATTTCATTGGTCTTGTTACAGCCTCTCATCTCTATCTTATCTTCTAAAGCATTATAAACCATAGGTAAAAACTTTTCCTTTACATCTTTATGAACCAATAAGCTCTCACAGGCATTACAAACTCCTAGTCTTTGAGTTTTTGCATTTATTAAAATCTCTAGTGCACTATCTAAATTTGCAGTCTTATCTACAAATAAATGACAATTACCTTCACCAGTTTGTAAAGTTGGAACTGTTGAATTCTCTATTACAAACTGTATTAAAGATCTTCCACCTCTTGGTATTATTAAATCAATATAATCATTTGACTTTAACATTTCTAATACTAGTTCTCTATCTGTGTCCTCAATAAAGGCTATAACATCTTCTGAAATAGAAGAATTCTTTAAACCTTTTTTAATAGCCTTAACGAGAGCTATATTTGAATTAATAGCTGAAGAACTTCCTCTTAGCATAATACAATTTCCTGATTTTAATGCTAAAGAAAAAGCATCAACAGTTACATTTGGTCTTGATTCATATACAATACCTAAAACACCTATAGGAGTTGTCATTTTCGATATAGTAAGGCCATTCTCCATAGTCCATACCTCATTTGATTGCCATATAGGATCTCCTAGAGCTATTATATTATCAATTCCATCTAATATACCATCTAATCTACTGTCATCCAGCATCAAGCGATCTATTATTGCATCTGTCAGTTTATTTTCTTTTGCTGATCTTATATCTTTACTGTTTGCATCTAATATTTCTTTTCTATTTTTATCAATAGATTTTTTAACCTCTTCAAGAGCTATGTTTTTATCCTTTGTAGAAGCTATTGATAACTTTTCTTCTGCTTTTTTTAAGGCTATACCTTTATCTTTAATATAAGTCATTTAACTCTCCTCCTATTTTAATATATAATACAATAAGTATATCACATATTTAAAAATAATTTAATATAATAAAAAAACACTACAAATTATAAAACATAATTTGTAGTGTTTATTGGCGTACCCTGAGGGATTCGAACCCCCGGCCCCTTGGTTCGTAGCCAAGTACTCTATCCAGCTGAGCTAAGGGTACCTGTTTTATGGAGCGGGTGAAGGGAATCGAACCCTCGCAATCAGCTTGGAAGGCTGGAGCTCTACCACTGAGCTACACCCGCATCTTAAAAAAACAACCCCAAAAGGAAAAAATTCCCTCCGGGGTTAATCGTGGAGCGGAAGACGAGATTCGAACTCGCGACCCTCGCCTTGGCAAGGCGATGCTCTACCACTGAGCCACTTCCGCATGAAAATTTTTCTATGTATTTTATGGTGGGGGAAACTGGATTCGAACCAGTGAAAGCTTAGCTAACGGATTTACAGTCCGTCCCCTTTAGCCACTCGGGCACTCCCCCGGAGTAGTTATTAGTACATCTATGGAGCTGGCGAGAGGAATTGAACCCCCAACCTATTGATTACAAGTCAATTGCTCTGCCAATTGAGCTACGCCAGCATATATAATTTTATTTTGTTTGAACAACTTTAATTTCAGTACTAGCAAACATAACT
>CAZBAK010000008.1:0-29575 GCA_964489715.1 uncultured Tissierella sp.
CTATATGTTAAAGATAAAGATATTATTTTAATATCTTGAATTATGGGTAAAGTCTTTATAATAAGTAAATTTTAATATAATAAATTTAGGTGGTGTAATTATGACAGAAGTTAAAAAAGGAAGTAAAAGTTTTTATCTAGGAGATTCAGAAGATAATCCCCTGGCAGAAATGACATTTGTACATTCTAGTGACAACTTAATTATAATAGACCACACCTATGTATCTGATGAGATAGGCGGACAGGGTATTGGGAAATTATTATTAAAAGAACTTGTTGATTGGGCGAGAGAGGAGGATAAAAAGATCATCCCCTTGTGTCCTTATGCAAAAGCTCAAATGGAAAAGAATAAAGAATATCACGACATGATATATTAATAATAGATTTTATTTCTTTTGCCACAAATGCCACGGATAAATGAATCCATAGAGCTATTCTTGCATCAGTATCAGAAAAATGAGTTGGTAAAAATCACATAGGATCATATAGAAGTTATAGTACATTGAGAGATGAAAATACCTAGACTATTGATGAGGAGTGAAAGAAGATGAAGGAAAAAGTTCTTATAATTGGTGCATCTATTACAGGAGTCTTTGCAACTACTGAATTAGTTAGAAGTGGGTTTGAAGGAGATATAATTCTTATTGACAAAAAAGATGTATTTCCTTATAATACCTATCCCCTTTCAAAGGAATGGATGATGGATTTGGATGAAATGGATCCTCCCCTTTTAAAAAAGAAAGAGTATTATAAAGACAATAATATCCATTTAAAACTGGATACAAAAGTAGTGGCTGTTAACTGGAAAGATAAGACTGTAACAACTGAGAGGGATGAAGTAATTTCCTATGACCATTTAATTATAGCTACAGGTTCTAAATTGCATAAACTATCCTTGCCAGGTGATGATGCTAAGGGAGTTTTTTACCTTCGGGAATTTGATGATGCGGTGGAGATTAAAGAATGGGCAAAAGATATAGAAGATGTTGTAATAATTGGATCAGGTTTTATAGGTCTGGAGTTTGCCTCCACCTTTTCTCAGCTGGATAAAAATGTATCAGTAATGGTAAGATCTGGAAAACCTCTAGAAAAAGTTCTTGGAGAGGAAGTAGCCGATTACTTTACAAAAATGCATAAATCACACGGTGTAAACTTCTTATTCAATGAAGAAGCAGAAAAAATAAATAAAGATGATAAGGGCAATATAACTTCAATAGTGACAAAAAAAGGTGAAAATATTAAGTGTGATATGCTTATAATAGCAGTAGGGGTTGGGCCTAATCTATCCTTTGAGATTGAGTCAATAAAAATGGATCATGGGGCTATTGTAGTTAATGAATATGGAGAAAGCTCTTTAGCAGATATTTATGCAGGTGGAGATATTGTTATGTGGCCATATAAAGATCGTCTAGTTCATATAGAACATTGGGAAAATGCTTGGAACCAGGGAACTTCAATTGCAAAAAACATTGTAAAGGAAAAAAGCAATGAGTATAATGAGCATCCATACTTTTGGACAGATCAATATGATCAAACTTTTGAATATCTAGGAAATGCAAGAAATTGGGATAAAACTTTTGTTAGGGGTTCTTTGGATGAAAGAGAATTTGCAGTTGCCTATGTGGATGAAAATAATTATCCACTAGCAATACTTTTTGCCAATGAATCTGAAAAAAGAGATCATATAGAAGCATTGTTAAGTAAGAATAAGGCTATAGATGAGGCTAAATTTACTGATCCTTCCATAGCAATTAATGAAATTTAAAATAAAAACTTAAGAGGGTCACCATTAGAATCTAGAAGAGGCTTTTATAGCTCTTCTTTTTTTGTTCATTTTAAATTATAAGTATTGTAATGAAGTTGTAAAGTATTCTCGTTTCATTCATGTTAATATAAATAAATATATATTATAAAAGAGATGGAGAGATGAATTATGAAAAAGATACAGACCCCTATATTAGTAATAAGCTTAATGTGCCTACTGTTATTAACGGCTTGCTCTAATCAAAAGGCAAAGGAGCTAGAAGAGAGTAAAGAGAGCTTAACATTCTCAAATTTGCTAAATGAAACAAGTCAAGAAGAAGTAAGAGAGGCTATGGCAGCAGCAGAAATTCCAAGTGAGAATATTGATTTATTCTTTCAAAATGTTAATGATTATAACAATATAGTAGAAGGAAAATCTTTGGTGAAGGGAGGATTTACTACTATTGATAGTTTGCAAGCTGAGTATGATATTATAGGGATTATGGACATGTGGAACGCTAAAAATCCTGACTTTATTGGATATAACTGTAGAATCACAAGCTATGAATTAATGAAGGATTCTATTAAGATTGGCAAGCTTGATACAAAAAATTCTGATTGGCTTGTATTTGATGAAAATGCTATAGAGAATAATCCTAAAGAGCTATTTACCCAAGTGGAACATGAAGAGTTTAAAAGTTTATATTCTTTTATTCCTACGGAAAGTACAAAAGATATATCTCTTCATTTAAAAAAAGTCCAAGAAGACTGGAAGAGAAAGGAAATAGAGTTTCCTAATAAAGATAAAAAATCTATTATTTCTGTTTTCTTTCATGACGAGGAAGAAGAATATTTATTTATTGGGCATATGGGTCTACTAATTCCAACTAAGGGTGGAGAACTTTTATTTATAGAGAAACTGTCTTTTCAAGAACCTTATCAGGCAATAAAGTTCCATAATCCCATAGAGTTAAATGATTATCTGATGAATAAATATGATATATCATGGAATCAAGAAGGAGCCAAGCCCTTTATTATGGGAAATGACAAGCTTTTAGAAGGATATAGAGAAAATCAGAATAAGATAGAAAGTGATTAATTATTAATTTAGCTATTGACAAATAAGTGGATTCTATATATTATACTCTATAAGGATATTGGCTTTAATACTTTAAAGTGAGCTTGAAAACATTAAAATCAAAAATACTAATTCTAATGGAGGAATAAAATATGTCTAAAATCAAATTCTTTAGTGGGGAAAAAATACCTCTAGAGATGCATAAGGTTCGTATAGTACAAAAATTAAATCTTCTACCTGTGGAAGAACGCTTGAAGGCAATAAATGAAGCTGGGAATAATACATTTTTACTTAATAACAGGGATGTTTTCATGGATATGCTAACCGATAGTGGTGTAAATGCCATGAGTGATCAGCAGCAGGCGGCTATGATGATAGCAGATGATAGCTATGCTGGAAGTGAAACTTTTACTAGATTACATAGTAAGTTAGAGGATATATTTTCTACAAAGTATTTTCTACCTGCCCATCAAGGTAGAGCATGTGAAAATATTATTTCCCAATCTCTTGTAAAACCTGGAACTATTGTTCCAATGAATTTCCATTTTACTACTTCACAGGCACATATAGAAGCAAATGGAGGATCCATAATTGAAATTATTGGAGATGAAGGTTTAGAAGTTACAAGCGACCATCCTTTTAAGGGCAATATGGATACGGATAAATTAAATGATATTATCCAAGATAAAGGTAGGGAAAAAATAGCATTTGTTCGTATGGAAGCTGGTACCAATCTTATTGGTGGACAGCCATTTTCCTTAGAAAATCTTAAGGATGTAAGAAGAATATGTGATGAAAATGACCTGCTGCTTGTCTTAGATGCCAGCCTTCTTTCAGACAATCTACATTTTATAAAAGAGAGAGAAGAGCAGTGCAAGGACATGAGCATAAGGGAAATAAGTCGCCAGATAGGAGCTCAATGCCATATAATCTACTTCTCAGGTCGTAAACTTGGTTGTGCTAGAGGTGGAGGGATTTGTACCAATGATAAGGATTTATACTCAGATATGAGAGAGCTAATAACTTTATACGAAGGGTTTTTAACTTATGGAGGCATGTCTGTTAGGGAAATGGAAGCCTTAACTGTTGGCCTTGAAGAAACTATGGATGAAGATATTATAAGTCAAGGACCTCAATTTATTTCTTTTATGACTGATGAATTGATTAAAAATGGTGTTCCTGTAGTAACTCCATCTGGAGGACTTGGCTGCCATATTAATGCTATGGAATTTGTAAGTCATATCCCTCAAGAGCAGTACCCTGCTGGTGCACTTGCTTCTGCTTTATTTATTGCAAGTGGTGCCCGTGGTATGGAAAGAGGTACTATGTCAGAGCAAAGAAATCCAGACGGCAGCGAGACAATGTCAAGTATGGAACTTTTGAGATTGGCTCTGCCTAGAAGAGTTTTCACCATGTCTCAGATTAAATATGCAATAGATAGGATCACTTGGCTTTATAAGCATAGAGAGTTAATTGGAGGATTAGAATTTGTAGAGGAGCCTAAGACACTTCGTTTCTTCTTTGGAAGATTAAAAGCAGTTTCTAATTGGCAAGAAAAGTTGGTTGAACAATTTAGAAAAGATTTTCCAGATAGTCTATAATATCAAAAAAATAATAAGGCTATACTCTTATGACAATGAGTATAGCCTTATTGATTAAGTGGTCTTAAAAAGTTTTATTCTTTTTCTACTTGTTTGTCTTTAATTTTAGTTTTGCTTGGTGTTCTTCTGGTTTTCTTCATTGAATTAACTAAAAAGCCACCTTTAAATCTCCTTGGCTCATAGGAAACAATAAATGAATTTGGTTCATATTCATGGATTATGTCTAAAAGTTCTTCTTCTCTATTTCTTTTTGTAAGAATGTCCAGACTGTATCTTTTACTATCTCTACCTTCACCTTCAAAAACTGTGACTCCAAAGCCTGAGCTTCTTAAATAGTCGATTAGATCTGTATTTTTACTCATAAGATTTACTGAGAAGTTATTGTATCCAATTGCCAGCTTGTTTTCAACAGCGCCACCTATAAATGTACCTATTCCAAACCCAAGAGAATACACTAACATCCCCAGTGGCCCTTGCTCTCCACTAAAAACTAGAGACAATCCAGCTATATATACAAATGCTTCACCAAATCCTAAAAATGATGCTATTACACTCATATTCTTTACTGAAAATATGGTTCTAAGGGTTAAAAGTGGAACGTATATTAATTGTAAAATCAATATCAATATTATATTTGTCATAAAATCTCCTTTCTTAAATTAATATATACCCCAATTATAGACTAGTATAATAGATTTTCCAAATTTCAACTAGAATATTTGACTTTTATAATTATATAATCTTTGACATGGGTATATAATATCTATAAATAGGAATAGATGGAGTGCTTTAAATAATGAAAAAAAATAGGAAAGATGAATCATTTAAAATTAAAATAGTTGCTATAATAATATTATTAATAATACTTCCATTTGTATTGGTTATTTTAGGAGTTAATATACTTAGAGAACTTATAATATTGTTTTGGATTCTATTATTGATGAATTTTTTATCCCTAATAGTCACTAGCTTTAATAGATTATCAAATAATATATTGTTAAATAAGCTATATAACAGTATTTTTAAAACAATCTATAATAAGAATATATATATAAATACAAAAGACAATGAAACACTTATTATTTCAGTGATAAAATTCTATAAAATAGAAAAAAATAATATTGATTTTAAATTTGAAAAAATAAGACTAAAAGAAATTATAGACTCCTCCTATGAAATAAGCAGTTTTCCACTTCTAACTATATTTTTTACACTTTTATATACTCTCAGTATATACAATAATACAGATATAAAAATATTAAATTTTAAAACAGATATAATATTTTTAATCCTCAATTCAGTACTCTTTTTTACTCTCTCTTATTTCTTGGCCTTTTCATATTTAAAAATAAAAGTATCCTTATGTAATTTATGTTTAAATGTGATTGAAGAATATGAGTTAGATAAATAATTTAATTTAAAATACCTAAACTTGGGTATAAGTTTAATATGCAAAAATATTAAAAGGGGGAAATATTTATGGATTCAATACAAGAAAATTTAAAGTATTTTAAAGACAAGCACGGTGACATATATGAAGCTTACAGTACATTTGGTAAGGCCATACATGAAGATGGAGGGCCCCTAGAAGAAAAGACTAAGAGACTTATAAAGGTTGCTGTATCTGCAACTATTGGAAATGAATATTCCTTAACCACTCATATGAGAAAAGCTGTAAAAGCTGGGTGTACTTTAGATGAAATAGAGCATACTCTACTTCTTGTAGCACCTACTGCTGGCTTTCCAACTATGATGAGAGCTCTTATGACTATGAGAGAAGAAATGGATCTAAAGTAGGTAAAATTTAAGAAGAAACTACAAAGAATCTTCCTATTTAAATAGGAAGATTCTTTGTAAGCAGAGAGATGGATGACTTATAATACAAAATTCCTTCCATCTAAAATTATTGGAGGTAATAGCTTATGACTTTACAAGAATTAGATATATTGAAAGAACTTTCCAAGCAGGCTTATATAGACCAGAGCATTTTAGCAGATATAAGTAAGTATTCTTTGAAAGAGGTAGAAGAGTCCATAGATGAACTAATAAGAAAAGGACTTATCTCTAAGGATCATACTTTGACAGATCTAGGTATTAAAGAATTAGAAGGGAAAAAACCTAAGAATGCCATTATTCTATCAGCTGGTCCTGGTACTAGGATGGCCCCTATCAATAGCAAGACCCCAAAAGGGCTTTTAAAGGTTAGGGGAGAGGTTTTGATTGAAAGAATTATTAAGCAGCTGCATGAAGTAGGTATAGAAGAGATATATGTTGTAGTTGGCTTTATGAAAGAGAGATTTGAATACTTAAAAGAAAAATATGGAGTAGAGCTGATAGTCAACAAAGATTACCATATCAATGATAGCCTTTATTCTTTACTTTTAGCAGAAGAATATCTGGGAAACTCTTATATAGTTCCTAGTGACATATATTATAAGAACAATCCTTTTTCTGAAAGAGAATTGTATTCCTGGTATATGGACTCAAATATTCAAGATAAGAGCAGTGTTTTAATGGTAAACAAGGAAGAAGAATTGATTGTAGTATCTCCAAAAAAACAAAAGACCTTAATGGGTATTGCCTATATCTTGGAGAAAAAGGCAGAACTTATAAGGGAAAATCTTAAAGAACTTTCCTTGGATCCTGCCTGCAAGGATAAGGTATGGGAAGAAGCCTTGATTCAAGATGGAAAAGTTTTAGTATCACCTAGTGTTGAATCTCCCTTGAACTTTATTGGAATAGATACCTATGAGGAATTAAGGGAAATTGATCCTCATTCTCCTCATCTACAATCAGAGCTGATTTCTTTTATAGCTGAAATATTCAATACTCTCCCAGAGGAAATTAGCAATATAGTTGTCTTAAAAAAGGGAATGACCAATCATACTTTTAAATTTGAATTCCAAGATAAAGACTATATGGTTCGTATACCTGGTGAGGGAACAGATAAAATTATAGATAGAAAACAAGAGTATGAAGTTTATCAATTGTTAAAGGATTATGATATATCTGACAAGGTTTTATACTTTAATCCAAGCAATGGATTGAGAATAACAGAGTATTGGAACGACTCTAGAGGCTGTGATCCTAAGGATTTAAATGATGTAAAGAGATGTATAGGTAAGTTAAAGGAACTACATGATTTGAATTTAAAGGTAGACCACGAATTTGATTTATTTCAAAAGATTGAATACTATGAATCCCTTAGACAGGGAAAAGATTCTATACATCCAGACTATGGGATAGTCAAAGAAGAATTGCATGAATTGAAAAAATATATAGATACTCTGCCTAAGAAGCATATATTGAGCCATATTGACTCTGTACCAAATAATTTTCTTATATTTGACAATGAAGTAAGGCTTATAGACTGGGAGTATTCAGGTATGCACGATCCAGATATAGATATAGCCATGTTTTCTGTATCTGCTGGCTACAATAGGGAAGAAATAGATAGATTAATTGAAATTTATTTTTCAGAGGGATACAGTCAAGAGACAAAAGTTAAGATATATAGTTATGTTGCTTTATGCGGTTTATTGTGGAGCAACTGGAGTGAATACAAGACTTATGTAGGTGTAGAACAGGGAGATTATTCATACAGGCAATATAAATATGCCAAGAAATTTTATAGTATAGCTAAGGAAGAGATGGAAAAGATAAAAAGCAAAGTAAATTAAGAATAAAATCAACTCTAAAAGTGTTTAGCCTCATAAAACCTTTAGAGTTGATTTTATTTTTGAATACACTATAATATGAAAAATTTCTAATATTTGTAAGATTTCACTTTTATAAACATCTTATAGATATAGGAGGTGACAAAGTGACGAGTGAAGAGTTTGAAAAGATATATCAATTGTACTTTAAGGATGTTTATTATTATATACTTGCTTTATCTAGAGATGAGCATATAGCAGAAGATATTACATCTGAGACATTTTTAAAGGCCATAAAATCTATTGATAACTTTAGAGGAGAGAGTAAATTGAGAGTATGGTTATGTCAGATTGCTAAAAATGAATACTTTTCATATCTGAGAAAAAATAAAAAAGTAGATTTCAAAAAAGATCTGGATAATCTTATGGAAAAAGAAGATGTAAATATATTTGAAAGAGACATTATTTCTAAGGATGAATTTATTAGAATAAATAGCATTATAAATTCTTCACTACAAGAGCCCTATAGTGAAATATTTAGTTTAAGATTTTATAGTGAATTGAGCTTTAAAGAAATAGGAAAATTATTTGGAAAGACGGATAACTGGGCTTGTGTCATTTATTACAGAGCTAGAAAGAAAATACAAAAAGAATTGGAGGGAAATTTATGAAACTAAGTTGCAATACAATTCAAGATTTATTGCCCCTGGTTGTGGAAGATTTAGCCAGTGAAGATACAGTAAATCTTGTAGAGGAGCATATAAGGGATTGTCCACTATGTAGAAGGGAATATGAAGATCTAAAAGCAGCAAAAATAGATTATAAAGCTAAAAATCAGTTAGAATCTATTCCTTTAAAAAAGGTAAAAAGAAAGCTTAAAAGTAGGAATATTTATATAGGTGTTCTAACAGCTCTTATAGTAAGTTTATTATTGTTTGTAGGATTGGATAAGCTTACAAAACCTATTCCATTATCTTTTCAAGAGGCAATCGAATCCACAGAAATAGAAGATGGGAAAATATTTATAGAATTTAAAGAAGAAGTATCTAATTATAATATAGTATCTGGGGATTATGATGAAATAAATTATGACATCATGGCTTGGAAGACTAGTATTGGCAACTTGTTTGAAAGAGGAGAAGCCAAAACCACGGTGATTAATATTGATGAAGAAAAACCTGTTTTTGTTCGTTATATAAGTCAAGACAGTGAATTGGATAAATTTATTTATGGCAAAGGTCAGGAAGGCCATAGTCTTACACTTCCAAGACTTGCTATGAATTATTATTTTTTCCTCATGGGAATTATCTTTCTAATAAGTGTGATTTTATCTTTTATATTTAGAAGGATGGATAGAATAAAAAAAATAGTCAACACAATAATGATTTTCTCCCTGTCTTATATATCTGCTCATATACTTATACTCTTTGCCAGTGAAGGAAGAACTCATCATATGAGTAGGGATCTAACTTTTGTGATTATAACAACAATATTGATCTTTACTATACTTTTATTATTAGTATACAGGGATACTCTTATGAAGACTAAAGAAAAATAGTAAGGGTTCAATAGTTGACTCAAGTAGATAGTTTATACTTTATCTCTATCCTCTATAAAAGTTTATAACAAAATTTAGCAAATTATACAAATAATTATTGGAAACATAAATGATATGTACTATAATGAAAAAATAGCTTTAATAAGGACAAAAAAGAGGTAGAGGCCTTATTAGATTTAATCTTATATGTAATATGGATACTATAAGCCTTGATTAGCTTATAGACTATTAGGAAACAAGAAGTAGTTCAAAAAGTAACTGGAGGTAAGACATGTATAAAGAGAATGATAAATTAAAGGAATTAGTAGTAAAAAAGATAAATGAAAACCGAGTAAAGCTAGGCAAATTTATAGCATTTAAAAGCAGAGAGACTCCTAGCCTCATAGATAGAAAGATAGAAGACATAATAGAAAAGATAGAAAAATATTTAGAATTAGAGATGGAATATAAGATATTTAAAGAAGATAATAAAAACTATGCCTATATTGTCTATAGCTTAGGTGGAAAAATTGATGAGCTTATAGAAGACAGCACTAGCGATAATAATGAAAAAATTAGAGCATTAATAATCCATGAATTATCCTTACTAGCTCTTGATACTATGAAAGAGCATGCTATAGGTGAGATTGAAAGACAAACAGATCTGGAAGTTGCAAGTGAAATTTATCCTGGTGAAGAAATTTCTCCCCTTAGTAATAGAAAGTTAATCCTAGAGGAAATGGATAATATTGTAAATGTGAATTTGAATAGTAATTACGAATTTACTCCTATGAAATCTGTAGCCTTAAAAGTAAATCTAAGAGAAAGAAAAAAGAATTATTCTAAATGTCATGGTTGTCCAAATCCCTGTCAAATAGATACTCAATGCTTAAGAGCATAATCAAGCCCCTATTTTAAATAAAAAATAGGGGCTTATTAATTTAAATAGAGATTATTAAAAGATAAAAGTGGGTAAAAAATAATAAAAATAAAGGAGGGATTGCTATGCCTTGGAGTGAAAAAGATTATCCTGATTCCATGAAAAATCTAGACTCTATAGTGAGAAGAAAGGCTATAGATATTGGAAATGCTATGGTAAAAGAAGGATACAAAGAAGAAAATGCTATTCCTATAGCTATTTCTCAAGCTAAGGAGTGGGCTGAAGATGCCAGTGAAGAGGATAAAAAATCTCTTAAAGATAAAGACATAACTAAACATAAAGATGATCCCAAGGATACTTCAGCTAGACTTCAAGATAGGGACGTAGAGGTCAGATATGACGATGAGGAAGAAGTATGGAAGGTTATTAGTCAAGGAGCAAAAAAAGCAGATTCTAAGCATTCTACTAAAAATCAAGCTGAAAAAAGAGCAAAAGAAATAGCCCAAAACAAGGGTGTTAAAGTAAAGTATAGGAGATGAGTTTGATGAAAGATGAATATTTAGTTGATCCAAGAAAGCTATATCATAGTGATAAGTTTCCTGACCAAGAACAAGATACCCCAGCTCTACAAGAAAAGATGGATCCTAAACCTGATAGTGGAGAAAAAAGCTATAGAGGATATAATCGTCTAGAAGGGCGGAATGCATTGATCACCGGGGGAGATTCAGGTATTGGACGAGCAGTTGCCATAGCCTATGCTCGAGAAGGGGCCAATGTAGCTATTCAATTCTTCCCAGGTGAGGAGGAAGATGCAAATATAGTCAAAAAATATATTGAAGAGGCTGGAAGAAAAGCCTTGCTTCTTCCCTATGATTTACGTCAAGAGAGAGCCGCAAGTGAAATAGTAGAAAAGACCATTGATGCCTTTGGTAAACTAGATATCTTGGTTTTAAATGCTGCCCAGCAGATAGCCCACGCTAACTTAAGTGACTTATCCATGAAACAAGTAGAGGACACCTTCAAGATAAATATTATCAGCATGTTTGAAACTGTAAAGGCAGCGGAAAGCCACTTAAAGGCTGGTAGTACTATTATTACAACTAGTTCAGTACAGTCTTTTGATCCTAGCTCACCTTTGATAGATTATGCTGCTACAAAGGGAGCCATAAGTAACTTTACAGTTAGCTTATCTAGTTACTTTGCTGATAAAGGGGTACGTGTAAATGGAGTTGCTCCAGGGCCAATTTGGACTCCACTCCAATTGGATAATGGACAACTTGATGGCAGAATACCAGACTTTGGACAGCACTCTCTACTAGGGCGTGCAGGTCAACCTGTAGAATTAGCTCCAATATATGTCTTACTAGCATCTAAAGAAAGCAGCTATGTAACTGGTCAAATATATGGTGTTACAGGTGGTCAACCAATTAACTTATAGTTTAAAATGTTTGATTAAAAGATTTAAAATATTATAGTCTGGGTATTATTGCCATATCTGTTGATTTTTAAAAAAAGCATAGAGAGGATGATATATATGAATGATCTATTTAGTTTAAAAGGAAAAATTGCTCTTGTTACAGGTGCTTCCTCTGGTTTAGGAGTTCAATTTGCAACTGCACTTGCTAGACAAGGAGCTGATGTTGCAATAGTAGCAAGAAGATTAGAAAAGTTAAATAATGTAAAAAAAGACTTAGAGGAGCTTGGCGTTAAAGCATTGGCGGTACAAGCTGATGCAATGGATGTAGAGCAAATTAAAGCAGCAGTTAAAAAAGTCAAAGATCATTTTGGTAGAATAGATATATTGGTAAATAATGCTGGAATAGGTTTAACTGAGCCAGCTGAAACACAATCTGATGAAACTTGGGAAAAGATGATAGCAGTAAATTTAAATGGAGTTTATTATTTTGCTAGAGAAGTTGGAAAGATCATGGTAGAGCAAGAATATGGAAAGATCATAAATATAGGATCAATCCACAGTAATGTAGCTATGCCTGGTATACCTATTTCAGCTTATGCTACAACCAAGGGTGGAGTCAAGATGATGACTAAGGCCTTGGCCAATGAGTGGGCTAAGTATAATATTACTGTCAATACATTGGGTCCTTCATATTTTGAAAGTGAAATGACAGAGTCAGTTGTTTCTGATGAAGGATTTGCTCAGATTCTTAAAACTTACTGCCCTATGGGTAGAATGGGTAAAAAAGGTGAACTTGATGGAGCAATAGTTTACTTTGCCTCTGATGCCTCAAGCTTTACTACAGGACAATATCTGGCAGTTGATGGGGGATGGAATGCAATTTAATCTTAAAAATTATAGATAATAGATTAAACTATATATTATAATTATAATATATAAAAGATTAGGCCTTACAAAATTTAAATTTTGTAAGGCCTAATCTTTTAAAGTGATTTTAAAAATAGAATTTTAATGAACTACTACTGGCATACCAGGATAAGTTAAATCAAATATGGTCTTTGCATTAGCTGGTGGTAGATTTATACAACCGTGTGAACCATTGTTTGTGTATATGTTTCCACCAAATTTATCTCTCCAGTCAGCATCATGCATGCCAATATTTCTATTGAAAGGCATCCAGTACTTAACAGGTGAGGCATAGCCTTCTCCTGTAAGTGTAGCATCTCTTTCCTTGTAGTTTATTGGATAGACACCAGGAGGAGTAGCATAACCTTTAGAGAGATCTCCAGTTACTGTTGGAGTCTTTACTTTTAATTGTCCATCTATATATACATATACCATCTGTCTCTTTAGATCAATTTCTACATATGAATTTCCCATATCATCACTGCTTCTTATTAGGGCTTCATAGGAATATACTGGTTCTATGGTCTTATCTTCCCCAGCTTTAATATGTTCAATAAGTTCATCTGCAGTCTTTCCCCTATGAGTCATCCATCCATAGGAACCTCCATTTGTAGTTATAATCTCCCCTGTACTGGTTTTGAACTTTCTATCTCTAGCAAATGTATCATATTTTCTTGCAAGTTCTGCTACATATTCTTTTACCTTTTCTGGATCTATATTTACTTCATATTTATCAAAGCTAATAAAATCTTTTATTACAGAGCCATCTACTATCTCTTGTCTGTCATCAAAATCATATTTTAATTCCAGATTTAAATATTCATTAGCTTCATCCTTTGCTGCAATTAGAGATGTATCATCTTCAAATATACTAGGTTGTTTTATATACTTTTCTATATTGATTTCATTTTCGCTAGTTTCAATAGCCTCATCAACTAACTCAGAGAGTTCTTTCTTAGTAATCATAATTTCATAGCTATGGGGTTCTATTACAAAAGCATTAGAGCTAGTAGAATAGACCACACTGGCATCTGTAAGTTCTTTATCTAATTCTGCTATATTGTCTATGAGCTTATTAAGCTTATCTTTGTTGTAATCAAATAATATACTTGTAGTATAAGAAGATTCCTCAAAAAAGGATGAGAGCCAGTTTTCTTCTTTTTCTTTTTCAAATATTTCTGCTAGTTCAGGGCTATCAAGATACTTATAATCAATTTCTTCTGCTTGTATTTCTAGGAATTTTTCTGTATCACTTTTAATTATAATCTTATCCCAAGAACTTGCTTCTTCAAGTTTCTTATCTGCCTTTTGTAGATTCATTCCACCTACATTGACGTCATTGACATAGACTCTACTGGGAAATTTATTTTTATAGTATAGTACACCAGAAAAGTATACTACTACTATTAATATGGATATAGCTAGAGAAACAATAGCTGCCTTATTTTTCTTCAAAACAATCACTCCTTCTTAAATCTATTATTTATTATTTTACTTGTGGCCTAAGCATATTATAACTTTGTATAGACAATGTCAAGATATACTTACCCTTTATCCATAAAGTAATTTAGGATTTATAGTAATGATGATATTATAACTTATAATTCAGGGAAAGGTAAGACCTATTAATTAAAATTTATATTTTTATTTAACCTTAAAACTATATTTATAAGCTCTTAGAGCCCATTAGATTAATATAGTCTTTTAAGGGTACAATCACTAATATAATAGATTAAGAGGATGATTTAAATGACTGTAGACATAGTGATTATGCTTTTATTAGTTGCGGGCATAATTATATTATTTTTAACTGAGCCTATAAGTGCTGACTTTATAGCCATCTCTGTACCTATAATATTGATAGTATTAAATAGATGGACAAAAATTACCAGTGAAGAAGCTCTATCTGGCTTTTCCAATACGGCTACCATAACTGTGCTGGCCATGTTTATATTGAGCTCTGCTGTTCAAAAATATGGCTTTGTTCAAATCTTAGGAGAAAAGGTCCAAGAATTAAGCAGAGGCAATGATTCTTTAAGGTTTTTTATAGTGATTTCAACAGTGGCTTTAGTAGCAGGCCTATTAAACAATACTCCTGTTGTAGCTCTATTTATACCTTTAGTATGTTTGAATTTACTAGTCTAGGCTTAGTTGTATTGGCCTTTGGACTAGTATACTTAATGACCATAGGTAGAAAACTTACACCAGCTAGAATTAAGCCCCTGGAGGACATAACAGAAGGCTATGGTCTAAGTGATTACTTAACAGTTGTAAGAGCTAAAGAAAATTCTTCTTTTATAGGTAAAAAAATTGATGAATGTTTCCAAGAAAATGATGAACTTAGTATCTTAGATATAATCAGAGAAGAAAGGGACCCAAAATATAGTATTGAAAATAGAAGAATAAAAAAAGATGATAAATTAATAATCAGTGGAGATGAAAGGGCAATATTAGAATTAACCGAAGAATATGGCGTAGAACTTTTAAGAGAAGATAGGCTGAGACAAAAGGATATAGAAGAAGAAGAATCTGAAAAAGAGCTTATAGAAATCATAATACCTATTGGATCTAGGGTTATTGGAAAACCCTTGGAAGACTTAGACTTCTCTAGGAGATATAACTCTATACTCTTTTCCATTAGAAGAAGAAACATAAGACATAAGGATATGAAAGATAAAATATTAAAGGCTGGAGATGTTTTATTACTAAAGGGAGACAGCTCTTCAGTTGATCAGCTAAAAAAGGATAAGAACTTTATGGTAATAAGAAAAACAGATATAAAAGATTATGATAAGACTAAGATGATAGCCTCATTAGGAATTCTAATTGGAGTTATAGTGGTTACTATGATGGGACTTTTGCCTATAGTAATATCAGCCCTACTGGGTGTTGTAATAATGGTTTCAACAGGTCTTATTAAGCCAAATGAAGCTTATGATTCTGTTGATTGGAGTGTTATATTTTTCTTAGCTGGTTTGATTCCTCTAGGCGTAGCTATGGAAAAAACAGGAACAGCCAGTTTTATAGCCAATCAATTAATAAATATTTCCAGTGGCCTACCTAATATAGTAATACTTGGTGTATTTTATCTCTTTACAGCCCTACTTACAAATGTATTAAGCAATAATGCAAGTATAATACTTATGATACCCATAGCTATAGATGCTGCCAGCCAGATAGGAGCCAATCCCTTTGCCTTTGTTTTGGCAGTAACATTTGCAGCAAGTACTGCATTTTTAACTCCTATAGGCTATCAGACAAATCTAATGGTCTATGGACCGGGAGGTTATAAATTTAGTGACTACTTTAGAGTAGGAGCTCCTCTACAGATAATTCTAGCAATTGTAACACCTATATTTATAAATCTATTTTGGGGAGTATAAAATAAGAAAAAAGGTCTAGAAGATTTGAAGAAATCTTCTAGGCCTTACTAATTTCAAATATAAAATATTTTAACTTATTTTGCAATAGCTGCTGCAGTGTTTACAGCTTCCCATGTTAGAGAGAAGGGTGGGGAGTAGGCATAATCATAATAAGCTAGATCCTTAGTTGTAAGGTCAGCATGAATTGCTGTAGTAAAGGGAAGTAATCTAAGGGCAGCATCATTTTTCCCAAAAACTCTAGCTCCCAGTAGTCTGTAGCTTTCTCTTTCATAAAGAATTCTAAAGTTTATTTTACTAGAATCAGGCATATAACTAGGCCTGTTTAAAATTTCAGATTCTGCTAAAGCATAATCATATCCCAGATCCTTAGCCTGCTCTTCTGTAAGACCAGTAGTAGCAAATTCCAGCTTTCCCACCTTTAAGGAGCTACTGGCTAGGGATTCATAGGGTCCAAAGAGCTCTTCCTTGTCTTTGGAGAGGTTTATACCTATTTGCCTACCTATTTTATTTGCACTGGTTGCAAGGGGTATATATGCATTTTCCAAAAACTTATGTGGAACAGTGGCACAGTCTCCTACACTCCACACATCTTCAATAGAAGTTCGGCCATATCTATCAATAATAATGGCACCATTTTTAAGCTTGTCCAGTTTTTTGTGGGTAAAGATATCTGTGTTAGGTCTAAAGCCTATAGCTAAAATCACTGCATCAACCTTATCTTGACGATTGCTAGTAATTATTTCTTTTACCTTTCCATCCTGGACAATGACATCTTTGAGTCTTTCAGAAAAATTAATATTTACGCCAAGTTTGATTAATTCTTCTTCTAGGGCTTTTCCAGCCTTAGAATCATAGACCTTGTTTAGGAGCTTATCATGGGAATGGTAAAGGTTTATATTTAGATCCTTATATTTGGAGAGCTGTTCAGCTACCTCAATACCTATAAAGCCTCCACCAACAATAGCTATATTTTTGTACTTATCAAGATTGTCTTTAAATTTCTTAACTATATAGGGCTTAGTTATAGAATACACATTGTCAGAGTGGATTCCTTCAATATCAGGAGAGAAAGCTCTAGCACCTGTTGAAATAACTAACTTATCATAGTCAAAGGTTTTTTCCTTATCCTTGTCTAAATCTCTAGCAAATACTTGTTTTTTATCAAAGTCTACAGAGCTAACCCTATGCCTTTGTAGTAAGTTGATATTTCTCTTTTTAGCATCTTCTTTATTTCTTATAAATAACTTTTCATCTAGATTGTCAAATATATCACCGATATAGTAGGGCAATCCTCAGGCAGCAAATGATATATAATCTTCTCTTTCTAAAACAGTGATATCTAATTTTGGATTTTCTCGTATTGCTTTAAAGGCGGTACTCATTCCACCAGCTATTCCACCTATAATAACTATTTTCATTTCCTCACCTCTTTCAATTATTTGCCTATCATTAGCTATTTACCCTAATAAGTAAGAGCTAAATCAATAAGAAGATTAAAGCAGAGTAGATTTGTCCTTTTATTAATATAGATGATATAATATATATATGATTTTTATGGAAAGGAATTGAGAAAAATGGTTATTGATGCAAAAAATGTATCTATTATAAGGGACTCTAAATATATACTTAAGGATATAAACTGGTTTGTAAGAGAAGGTCAACACTGGGCAGTTCTTGGATTAAATGGATCGGGAAAGACCATGCTTTTGAATATGATAAGTGGATATCTCTTGCCTTCAAAGGGAGAGCTTAAGGTTCTTGGAGAAAGCTTTGGTAGATATGACTTAAGAGAGCTTAGAAAGTCAATAGGCTGGGTAAGTAGTGCCCTCCAAGAGAGACTATATGGAAATGAAATTGTGGAAGATACAGTTATAAGTGGAAAATATGCAGCCATAGGGCTTTTTAATAAGACAAGTAGAGAGGATAGGGAAATGGCTAGATCCCTATTAGAGGCTTTTTCAATAAGTCACCTTGGAAGGCGAACATATAAGACCCTGTCCCAGGGAGAAAAACAAAGGGTACTTATTGCCAGAGCTCTTATGACATCCCCTAAGCTATTAATACTTGATGAGCCTTGCACAGGCCTAGATATTTTTGCAAAGGAGCAGCTGCTAGCTGATATTGATAGTCTGAGCAAATCTGCTGATTCTCCAACCTTAATATATGTAAGCCATCACACAGAAGAGATCTTGCCAATATTTCAGCATACTCTACTTATGAGAAGGGGAGAGATTCACTCTTGTGGATTGACTTCAGAAATTTTGACAGAGGAAAATTTAACAGACTTTTTTGAAACTCCTATTAAATCCTATAAGGAAGATGGTAGATATACACTTAAAATTGATCGATAATATATGCTTGAAAGCACAAGGCTGACTTTCTCTTTAAGAGTTGAAGTCAGCCTTTTTATATTAAAATCAATTTGGATCTTCAATCTCTAATAAGAAATCTATTATATCCTTGGCTTTAGGTGGACATCCTCCTAGGTTTTTGTGAAAATCTTTAGTGCATATACCTATACCTATTCCTTGAGATTCTACACCTTTATATCCTTGGCCTATATGAATTTTTCCATCTAAGCTAGATAGATAACCCTTGTCTTTTAGCCTATCTAAACCATGGATTAAACTACCATAGCAAGCAGAACAAGCCATATCTTCTTCTACATATCTTGCAAGCTCCTTAAGGGATCTACTTTTAGCTATGGTCATAGGTGTCCTGTCTTGATTTAATTCCCTTATATTGCTATCTATTAAAGAACTAGTGCCCACACCCAAATCTTCTGACATTCCTATATAGGGAATATCTTCAATATCATATCCTAGCAATTGGGCTACATAAGAGTCCAATAGAACTGGATCCTTTCCCAAGATAATTCGATTCATCTGTACTGGATTACCACCTTCTTCAAAGTTTAAATCTCCTATGATTCCATCAACTAGTATCAAATCCTGTTTTAAAATTTTATTTAAATAGGCAATAGGCTTATGAAGTCCTAGACTATGAAAGCGTCTCTTTTCCTTGTCTGGTGTACAGCCCTTTAGATTTTTCAAGGCACAGGTAATATGGGTTTGGCAATGACCCTTTAAGACTGGTATATTTATCAAATAGTCTAGATTCATAGCCTGATTGCATACTGAAATAGTAGATCCTTCTATTTTATAGTCTCTATAAGTATCCTTTTGTAAGTCTATTAAGGGAATATCATATTTTTTAGATAGTCTCTCATAGCCACACACCTTAAAAGCTAAAGAAGTTCTATCTCCTATCCAGGATCCTTCCAATATTATCAAATTATTATAGTCCTTAGACTTCAGATACTGTATAAGGCCTTCAACCAAGTCTGGAGATGTAGTAGCACCTAGCTCTGAGGGTTTTGCAAGAACTAGATTAGGCTTAATCCCTATTAGAGAATCCTTATGGGGGATATCATCTAATAGTTTTGTCTTTTCTAAAGCTTCCTTGACCATATCTTTAGGATTGCTTCCGTAGATTATATAAAGTAAGTCCTTATTCATAAAAATCTCCCTTCCAAAAGTTATAATGAAGTAGTTTATATAGTTTTAAATTATTATATCATAAGAGTAAAAATAAAAAAAAGGATTCAAAAGAATCCTTTTCTATAAATCGAATATCTTATTTATTTGATCATAAAGATACAAAACAAATGTCCTGAGAGAGGAACTAAGGTTAGGCTAATTAAATTGACTGCATTGTTTGTTATAAGTTTAAAACCTTTGATTGGATCACCATCTGTTTTCCTATCTTGTAATTGCCCATCTTCTCCAAGGTATTGGCTTTGTAGAAAGATGCCAATAATACTGTCAAAAATAGATCCTAGGAATCCTAGTATTGTTATAAAAATCATACCACTTAAACCAAACTCTGGTAGGGCAAAGAAGGATAATAAAAGACTTCCCACTAGACCAGCCACTAGTCCTGGCCAAGATACACCACCAGATAATCCTCTTGGAATTGCCTTGCCTGTTAAGATATTAAAAACCTTACCATTGCTCATCATACCAATTTCAGATGAAAAGGTATCAGATGCTGCAGCTGAAAACACTGCAAATGCAAGTAGGGGTAGGAAATTCATATCTGAATATATATATCCTAACCATGCTAGTATACAAGCAGGAAGGGAGTTAGAAAGCACCTGAACCCAGTTACGGGGACCAGTATGGTCGTGAAGGGATTCTACCTTTCTTTTCTTGTCATTTGTTATTTTGCTGACAGCACTTCCTAGAATAAAGAAGACCAATAGACTAATCCCAAGCCAGGAACCACCTAAGCTATATAAGGTGACAGCTGTTAAAAGAGCCGCTACAATTCCATCTAGGGTTATTGAGTTAAACTTATAAGCTAGTATAAGTATTGTAAAAGTTATAGCTAGATAAAGAAAAAAATCAAGACTTGGGAATTGTAGTAGTAGAGTAGCAAATAAACCCTTCTTTAAAAAAAGAAGAAAGATCAGATAAAAAATCCTTCTCTATCATATTATTATCCATATTATTTATTATTATTCTAAATGCCATTATGTATTTTGGAGATATTTTAGTAATTGACAGTCTCTACTTTAAAATCTTAGGATTGATAATTTACTTTACCGGCCTGCTTTTAAGGTACTGGTCACTTATACTTCTTGGACAGAACTTTTCAAGAGATGTTGAAGTCTCAGACCAGCAAGAATTGATAAGCCATGGAAGCTATAAATATTTTCGTCATCCTCTTTATCTAGGCCTTTTTTTATTGACAATAGCTGTACCCCTATATGTGGGGAATATAGTAGTTTTTCTACTGGCTATAGTTATTATGCTTACTGTAATAAGGATTCGAATAAGGGAAGAAGAAAGCTTTATGGAAAAAGTTTTGGGAGATAGGTACAGAGCTTGGAAGGACGAAAGATACTAAGGATCTATTTCAATAATAAAAATAGGAGGAGGCAGAAAATGAAAAAAGTTTTAGTTATAGGATCAGGTTTAGGTGGACTTTCCGCTGCTATATATCTTGCAGCAGAAGGATATGATGTGGAAATATTTGAAAAAAACCATCAAATAGGTGGCAAGTTAAATTTCCTTGAAAGAGATGGATTTAAGTTTGATCTAGGACCATCTATATTTACCATGCCTCATATATTCAATGAACTCTTTAAAAAAGCTAATAGAAATATGGAAGATTACTTTACTTTAAAGCCTGTAAAGCCCCACTGGAGAAATTTCTTTGAAGATGGAAAAGTAATTGACCTAATACCCTTTGACAAGGAAAATAATTTTAGGGTGACAGATCTAAGTATAGAGGATAAGAGAGAGTTAGAAGAATTTTTAACCTATTCAAAAGTACTTTATGATTATACTGAAAAAGGATATTTCTCTCAAGGGCTTGACACAGTCTCTGACAATATAAAGTCATATGGACCAGTAAGTTTATTAAAAGATTTTGATGCTCTATCTACTATGGATAGCAAGGTACGTAAATATATAACTAATCCCTACCTAATTGATATAATGAACTTCTTTATAAAATATGTAGGATCTTCACCCTACAATGCACCTGCACTTCTCAATTTATTACCCTACATACAATATGAATTTGGTCTTTGGTATGTAGAGGGTGGTATGTATAATTTAGCAAGAGGCTTAAATAAATTATTGGAAGAATTAAATGTAAAAGTAAATTTAAATACTGAAGTTGAAAAAATTATTAAGGATGGCGAAAAGGTAAATTCTATAAAACTAAAAGATGGTAGCCAGATCCAGGGAGATATAATAGTATCTAATATGGAGGCAATTCCTCTCTACAAGGAACTATTGGACATGGATGATGATTTCCTAGCTAAACTAGATAAGTTTGAACCTGCCTGCTCTGGGCTTGTTATACACCTGGCTCTAAAGAAGAAATATGAGCAGCTAGCCCATCACAATTTCTTTTTTTCCAAGGATCCTAAAAATCATTTTTCCACTATCTTTGATAAAAAGAAAATGCCATCAGACCCAACCCTATATCTAGTAGCACCTACCAGGACAGATCCAAGCCAGGCTCCTAGTGAATATGAAAACATAAAGATACTTCCACATATACCATATATAAGAGATGATGTGAGGGAGGAAGACTACCATCTTTTAAAGGAGCGAGTATATACAAAGCTTGAAAATATGGGATTGAAAGATTTAAGAGAAAATATAATCTTTGAAGAGATCTTAACCCCCTTTGATATAAGAGAAATGTACTATTCAAATAAGGGTTCCATATATGGTGTAGTATCAGATAGAAATAAGAACCTAGGCCTTAAAGTACCTAAGCAAAGTAGTGAGTTTAATAACTTATACTTTGTAGGGGGAAGTACAAATCCAGGTGGAGGAATGCCTATGGTAGTGCTTTCAGGTATCAATACAGCTAAGGATATTATAAAGAGAAGAGACTAAATATAAAAATATCCTGATCAAATTTGATCAGGATGTTTTTATATTAACACTTATACTATATTAAAGCTTGGAAGTCATGTTCATTGAGTATAATATTTGTATCTATAAGATTTAGTTTGTTGTTTATAGAATAGATCATTATAGAATCTCTTGGATCTTTGGGATATAAAACACCTAATTTTCCAAGGGTTAAAGCTCTATTAGTTTGATCTAGGGTAAATTTATTTCCTATACAGATTTGTAGAAGCTTATCTCGGCTGGGAGACTTTTTACCATTGAGAATTTCATAGCCATAGCTTCTGTAAATATCAGAATTTTTAATTATATCACTCTTACTATAGCCTTTATCTTTACATAGCTCTAAGATATATTCTGAAAGCTTATAGTTATCCTCCTTATGATTAGAAGAATCTACATACTTATTTAATTCAGACTTATTTTTAATCTTCTTTAATCTGTTTAAAAGTTTTTCAGTTGATTTATTTCGCATTGGCTCACCTATTCTTTTAAAATCTTTCTTATGTTATAATTATATCATAAGATCTAGAGAGGATGAAGCTAATGGACAATATAAGTGAAAAGTATAGACTTTCTATTTATTCAGAACTAGTAGAAATATCTAAAGAAAAGATTTATATAGTAAAAAGCTCCCTAGATGATAAAATCTATATAAAAAAACTACTAGAATCTAAAAACCGACCTATATACGAAAAGATAAAAGGCCTATCTATCTCCAATATACCCAAGATATATGAAATCATAAGTTTAGAAGAAAAACTAGTAATTATTGAAGAATATATAAATGGTAGTTCCTTGGAAGAAATATTATCCAAAGAAAAGACAATTTCAAAAGCTAAAGTAGTTCAATATACATTGGACCTAATAGATATTTTGGAAAATCTTCATTTGTCAACTCCTCCTATAATACATAAGGATATTAAACCTTCAAATATTATGATCAACAATGATGGCATCTTAAAATTAATAGACTTTGATATTTCAAGAATGCATAAGAGTAATAAGACTAAGGATACACATATACTTGGAAGCTATGGCTATGCTTCACCAGAACAATTTGGTTTCAATCAAACTGACCCTAGATCAGATATCTATGCCATAGGAGTTACTATGAACATGATGCTCCTAGGAGAGCTGCCAGGAGATCAGCTCTATAGGGGAGATTTATCCAAGATAATATCTAAATGTACTCAGCTAGATCCTGATAAAAGATATAAAAATCTTGGTGAAGTAAAAGCTGAACTAGTAAAAAGGAAGAAAAAGAAAACTAGGGAAGATAATAGCTACTTAACTTCTAAATTGCCTGGCTTTAGATCTGGAAACTTTATTTATAAAATAATTGCCTCCCTCTGGTATGGAATCTTACTTATGGCAGCTATAGGATCCTTTGACAAAGAGCCACTTTCTCAAGATAGGCTTATGGATATAATAATGAGCTTGTTCTTGTTTTTATTGACCTTATTCTATGCTAACTATAACAATATAAGGTCTAAACTACCTATTACAAGTTCGAAAAATATGCCTATAAGGATACTAGGCTACATATTATATACAATAATATTATTATTTTTACTTGGAATAATAATACCTGGTTAAAATGTACGCTGGCAGCCTACCAATAAAATAGCTCTACTTGTTATTATTAAATAACAAGTAGAGCTATTTTATGATTTGGAGGGATATTATGAAAAAAAGACTTACACTGGTAATTTTATTGATGATCTTTTCAATCACTATAGTTTTAGTAACAGGATGTAGTGATGGTCAAGAAGCAGGCAGTGAAGACAAAGTTGAAAGCAAGGAAGAAGAGAAGAAAGATGATAAAGGAACACGTTCAAATCCTATTGAAATAGGAGAGGCTGTAGAATGGAAGGTCAATTTCTATTCTGATGCAGATGATTGGGAAGGACTTGAAGGCCTAGTTAAGTTAACACTTAATAAGATATACCAGGGAGAAGAAGCTATGAGTATGCTTTATTTCCCTGAAGATGCTTTGGAAAATGTAGAAGAAGGATATGTATTTGCTGTAGGAGAGATTAGGGTTGAACTGGTTGAAGGAGATGAAGACTATCCCTATACCACAAGTTTTGATATAGGAAGTGTATCAGAAGATGGTAGAAAGACACCTTCTGCTTATGAAAGTCTAGCAGAAGAATATGAAGAAAATGAATATACAGACCTATATCCAGGAGGAAGTGTAGATATTAAGCAAGCTTTTTTAGTTCCAGAAGAAGGGGAGTATTTGATAGAAATTGAAGAAAATATAAGTGGAAGTAAATTTTTTAAACACAAATAAAGCAAGGAGGTTCATATGAGTGAAATAGTAGTTGAAAACAAAAAAAGTAAATTGGCACTAATATCCTGGATACTATCCTTGTTATATCTGATATACCTGATAAGTTATTTCGGTGGAGGACTAGGAAGCACAAGCGGGACAGAACAGGCAGGCAATGCCTTGGCTACAGCCTTGGTATTTCCACATATGCTAGCTCTTGGCATAGGACTGATTTTTAATATGCTAGGATATTTCTTGAACAATAGGGCCTTTATACTAGTAGGAGCCATACTCTATAGTATATCTATATTACTTTTCATGATGTATTTTATTTTTGTTATAATACAAATGATCTTATCCTATGTGGCCTTTGCAAAAATGAAAAAACAAGCAGAGTAAAATTTCAAATAGTAAAAAAGGGTTGAAAAAGACCAAGGAAAATAGATATTCCTTGGTCTTTTTCTATGATAAGTTATATGTTTTTAAATCTCAATATTGTTCCAGTTCCAGCTAGTGACAAATTCCTTAAACTTTTCTTCTACAGGGGAAAGATATCTGTTATTGCAGTAGGCCAAGCTAAAGTCCCGAGTTAGATCCAAGTCTTCAATCTTATATTGCCTTAAGATTCCTGAGGCTACTTCATTTTTTACAGATATGTTGGAAGCAAAACTAATGCCAATGTCTAAAGACACCATCTTCTTTATTGCCTCCATACTATAACTGATTGTTTGAGATTGAAAGATCTTTAAATTCAGCTTTTTCCTCTTTAGGGCCTTTTCAATCAAGCCTCTTGTACCAGAACCTTCTTCTCTAAGTATAATTTCCTGACCCTTTAAGTCCTCAATATTAATGCTACTAGGGAATTCTTTTTTTGGGGAAGCTATTAGGACCAGTTCATCTTCAAAAAAATCTATATATTCAATTCCCTCATAAGGATACTTTGCTCCAATAAATCCAAAATCTGTTATACCTGAAAGGATCTCCTCAACTACTTCTCTGGAATCCTTGTGGTGTATGTAAAAGAGAACCTGAGGGTAAAGTTCTTTAAATCCTTTTATAATGTGAGGAAGAAGATATTGAGCTGGTATAGTACTGGCACATATTTCTAAAACTCCTTCAATATTTTCTTGATTTTGGCTAAGCTCTAGCTTAGCTTTATCTCGGAGATTTATGATTTCCAATGCATAGGGAAAGAACTCAAGGCCACTCTTAGTTAAAATAATACTCTTATTTCTATGGAACAATATTGTTCCCAGCTCTCTTTCTAATTTTTGTATATTGCTGGTAATGGCTGGCTGGGATAAAAACAAGACATCAGCCGCCTTGGAAAAACTTTTTTTCCGAGCAACAGCAAGAAAACATTCCAGTTGCTTAAATTCCATATATTCTACCTCCTGGGATTTTTTTATAAGAATAACTTATGATTCAATTTATATATTAAATCATACTAGTATTATACTAGTATTATACTAGATTTACTAGTAAAAAATAGACTAGATAGAGACTTATTAAAGGGAAAGTCTTCTAATAAAGTTGCTTTCAAGATTATACTGAATTATTATCTATTATGTAGTATGATATATTTATGAAATTATAAATAAAAATAAATACATATTCTCACTATTAGAGAATATAAAAAAGGAATGAAAAAACATGAGCACAAAAAGTCCTATTAACAGGGAAAAAAGCAAGGCTAATCAGCTTTTACTTCTTAAGAAAAGTAGAAGTGGTGTAACCAGAATAATATTTGGAAGAACTGGAGTTATAGTTTCTCTTTTAATAGCTCAGATAATAGCCCTGTTCACTATATTTAGATTTTTAGAGAGCTTGGTTCCCTTTGCAGTAACTACTCTATTGGCCTTTTCATTATTTATGGTCATATATGTAATAAATGCAGATCACAATACAAGTGTGAAACTATCATGGATAGTTTTGATTATGGTATTGCCTGGTTTTGGAGGCTTACTCTATATTTTTATACAAACAGATATAGGCCACCGTACTATTAAAAGACGATTTAGGGTAATAGTAAAGGAAACTCAAAAACAATTTACAAAGCAAGAAGACACTATGGAAAAACTAGAGAGGGAAAATAAGGGGCTTTATAATCTAGGAATCTATACTGAAAAGGCAGGAGGATTCCCCATATATGAAAATACTTCTACAAAGTATTTCTCTCAAGGTGAGACAGCCTTTAAAGAGCTATTAGTCCAGCTAAAGAAGGCAGAAAAGTTTATATTTATGGAGCATTTTATAGTGGATGAAGGATATATGCTAGGACAGATTTTAAAGATCCTAGCCGATAAGGTTCAAGAAGGCGTAGAAGTTAGATTTATGTATGATGGAACCTGTGAATTTGCCCTCTTGCCCCGTAATTATTCTAAAAAATTAAGGGAGATAGGCATACAGAGCAAGGTGTTTGCACCAATTCGTCCCCTCTTATCCACCCATTACAACTATAGGGATCACAGAAAGATAATAGTAATTGACGGTAAAGTTGCCTTTACTGGAGGAATGAATCTAGCAGATGAATATATAAACAAGATAGAAGTTTATGGTCATTGGAAGGATACAGCTATTATGCTACAAGGAAAATCTGTAGAGAGTTTTACCTTGATGTTTTTACAGATGTGGAATACAAATGAAGACTATAGAATTTACCTAAATGATCTCTATGAATCCCCTGTCTTGGAGACAGAGGAAAAGGGATATGTATTACCCTTTGGTGATTCACCCTTGGATAATGATAAGGTAGGTCAGATGATCTATATGGATATATTGAATCGGGCAGAAGACTATGTCTATATTATGACCCCCTATTTAATACTAGATGGCGAAATGTTAACCTCATTACAGTTTGCAGCTAGAAGGGGTATAGATGTGAGGATAATAATGCCCCATATACCTGATAAAAAGTTTGTCTTTGCCCAGTCAAGAAGTCACTACAGGGAACTAATGAAGTGGGGAGTAAAGATCTACGAATATATACCAGGCTTTATGCATGCTAAGGTGTTTTTAAGTGATGATAAAAAGGCAGTTGTAGGTACAATCAATCTTGACTATAGAAGTCTCTACCATCATTTTGAATGTGGTAATTATATGGAGGAAGTAGCAGCTATAGCTGAGATAAAAGAAGACTTTGAAAAAACTCTAGAAGAGTGCCAGAGAGTTACCCTGGACCATATTAAAGAATATAATGTTTTTATGACCATATCGGGAAAGATACTCAAGTTAATTGCTCCTCTTATGTAAAAACACTTACTAACAATATAAAAATTAGTAGGCTCTAGAGCCTACTAATTTTTTATC
The DNA here is from genome assembly GCA_964489715.1 of uncultured Tissierella sp. Taxonomy (GTDB): domain Bacteria; phylum Bacillota; class Clostridia; order Tissierellales; family Tissierellaceae; genus Tissierella_A. The sequence goes on from CAZBAK010000008.1 coordinate 28,225, forward strand.
CCCTAACCCACCCTCACCTTACAATATAAACTAGTATGTGGTAGTAACAATATTTTGTAATTTGTACAGGTGTAACAATTATGGGCCTAAGTTGTTATAGTGGAGTTGAACCACAGACCTTGCCCCCAAGTCACCATAAGTTAAAGCTATACTCACTTTTATATTTTAAGGCTAGCATCTTTCTATATTAAATCTACATTCCAATTTAAGGCTTGTATTCTTGTATCTAGTTCCCTATATTCTTTTGATAATTCATCTGCTTCCTTTTGAAATTCCCTTACATCTATAGTACTTACATTCTTTATCTCAGTTCTAGAATACCTATCCTGCTTTTCACTGGCTCTTTCAGCCGCACTGGATAAAAGAGATCTCTTGGACAAGATAGCATCTCTTTCTACTAGAGCTTCTGATAACATCATATTTCCATGAAAGACAGTATTGTTATTGGTTCTATTAATGGCTTTGATAATACTAGTAAGCTCTTTTTGTAGAGCCATAAACTCCTTTAATAGGCTATTTGGATCTTCACTTGGAGATTCACCTTCTTGAGTCAATACATTGTTATATAATCTAACTCTAACTTGTTCTAATCTTTTTTGCAGATCAGCTCTTAAGATCAATGCTTCTGCCAACTTCATAATATCACTCTCCTAAATAATAAATTTAAGTTGCCACTAGGCTAATCTTTTTCCAATATTACTTCAGTAACTCGATCTGGTATGCCAATAGCTTCAACAACAATATCACCAGTGTAGTCCTTGTTTTCTAACAGTCCCTTTTTCATAGCATGAAAGCTTATAGTCTTATTGGCCTTTATAGATATTCCCAATACTTTACCAGTGTCTCCATCTAAGCCTGATGGAATATCAACAGATAAGATACTTTTAGAATTTTTATTTATAAGATCTATTACCCTATAGAAGATACCCTCTATTTCTCTCTTTAGACCAATTCCAAATATAGAATCTATAGTCAGAGAGCTTCTTTTTAAAGAGTTTTCTAAACTCTTTAAATCATCATCAGCTACTATATGTGTAAAATTAACTCCTATATTTTTAAGGATATTGAGATTTATATTGAAGTCTCTTGTAGCCCTATCTAGATTTCCAACTATGAATAAATTTACCACTTTATTTTTTAATATTAGATGGCGAGCTATGGCCAAGCCATCACCACCATTATTTCCCTTAGCACAGACAATGGTAAATTCATGCTTGTTTTTTAAATCAATATTTTCTATGACCTTAAGTGCAGCATTTTCCATGAGCAAGATACTGGGAATCCCTATATTATTAATTGCATAGGCATCCATAGCTTTCATTTGTTTGCAACTTATTGTTAACATAGATAC
>CAZBAK010000008.1:29675-53336 GCA_964489715.1 uncultured Tissierella sp.
AAAAAAAGTTAAAATTTATCAGTGCCAAACTTTCCCTCTCTAAAATCTGAAGCTGCTTGTCTTAATTCTTCCTTAGTATTCATGATAAAGGGACCTCCAGCAATAGCTGGTTCACCTAGTGGCTGGCCACTTAGAACTATTAGTTTTGAATCAGAAACTACCCCATCAATTGAGATCTTTCCATCCTTATTTTCAAATAAAATAAAATCATTTTCCTTAGATCTTGTATTATTTATATTTAAATCACCTTTAATTACCAATAGACCTGTATTATAGTCTCCTGGCTCACTAAAGTCTAGACTTCCCCCAGCCTTTAGATCAATTATATATATATTCATAGGTGAAAAAGTTAGGGCAGGACCCTTTACATCTCCAAACTCACCAGCAACTACTGTAATATGGGCCTTATTTTCTTCTAGGCTAATCTTCCCCATATCCTTATTTTTTATTTCCTGGTATCTAGGATCTGTAAATTTATCCTTCCTAGGTAGGCTGATCCAAAGTTGAATCATATGAAAGATACCACCTTTTCTTCCAAAAGTTTTTTCGTGGTATTCCTTATGCATTATACCTGATCCAGCAGTCATCCATTGGACATCTCCAGGATATATTATTCCATGATTACCAGCATTGTCATGGTGTTCAACAGAACCTTGAAAAGCAAATGTTACGGTTTCAATACCTCTATGTGGATGAGGTCCTATACCTCTTGCTGATTTAGCAGCTGGAAATTCCTTGGGAGGATTGTAGTCCATAAGAGCAAAGGGAGAAAATCTTTCAAGTAAATTTTTCCCTTCTGGAAAGTAGTTTCTTACACGGAAGGCACTACCAACCCAATGCTCCTTTTCTATAGAATACTTCTCTTCTATAGGTCTTAAGTTAGCCATTTAATCACCTCATTTAATTTTGAATCAATATAAATTTACCCTTAAATTATTAATATAAACAAACTAGCTAATGATTGAGAGTCATATTGGGTATAATAAGAAAGAGAGATCTATAAAGGAGATGTTTTTATGCTTAAAAGAGTAGCTATTAAAAACAAGTATAATGAAGATTTATCCTTAATCATAGAAAGTCCAGAAGCTAAGATCAAAGATTTTATAATTATTAGCCATTGCTTTACTTGTTCAAAAATATATAAGCTTTACCATAATATTTCAAAGATTCTCCTAGAAAAGAATTATGGGGTTGTAAGATATGACGTCATGGGCCTGGGAGATAGTGGAGGAGACTTTAGCCAAACTAGTTTTAACAGCAATGTTGAAGACCTAATAAGTGTCCACAATTATATAGGGGAAAACTATAAAGAAGCTAGATATTTATTTGGACATTCTTTAGGAGGACTGGTATCTATAAAAGCCGCCAATATCTTAGATTCTATAAAAGCTGTTGCAACTGTTGGCAGCCCCTATAATTTTGAAAAAATAATTGATCTTTTCTCCAGCTATGAAGAGGAGTTAATAGAAGAAGATAAGCTATCTATCAATTTAGCAGGAAGGAATATCAATATAGGCTTAGATTACTTGAAAGATCTTAGGGGAGAGAGCTCAGAAGAAATTATAAAAGATTTTAAGAAGGAAATAATAATATTTCATTCTAATTCTGATAGAGTTGTAGACTATGGAGATGGATTAAAATTATTTGATCTAGTCCATTCCAACAAGAGTTTTATTACTTTGAAAAATGTAGATCATCTGGTAAACAATGAAAAAGATGGAAAATATATAGCTTATATTTTATATAAGTGGCTGGAAAACTTGTAAGTTAGAGGGAAACTTATAATTAGAATAATGATATAATAGGAAAGGGAGTGATTATTTGTCAGAAAATATAAAATGTTTGCTTTGTGATTCAAAGATAAGATTCTTTGCCACAAGTAGAAATAGAAAATATTATAAGTGTGAAAATTGTCTTTCATTGATGCTAGACCCATCTGATTTTGTAAGTAGTCAAGAAGAGAAGGCAAGGTATGAGACCCACAATAATGATGTGGAAGATATTGGATATCAAAAATTTGTCTCTCCCATTGTGGAGAGCGTTAGGGAAGATTATAGCAAGGATCACCTAGGGCTAGACTATGGAGCAGGTACTGGCCCTGTAATAACATCTCTACTGGAAAAGGAGGACTATGGTATAAAATTATATGATCCATTTTTTCATCCCTATCCTGAAAATCTTTTAAAAAAATATGATTATATTATTTGCTCAGAAGTAATAGAGCATTTTCATAGACCCTACCAAGAATTCAAGAATCTAAAGGAAATGCTAAATCCAAGGGGATCCATATTTTGCTTGACCAGCCTATACCATGAAGGCATTGATTTTGAAAATTGGAATTATAAAAATGATGAAACTCATGTTTTTTTCTATCATAAAAAAGCCCTAGAATGGATAAAAAATCAGTTTGATTTTTCCCAAGTAGAAGTAGAAGGCAAATTAATAAAATTTAGAAAATAGAAAGGATGATAGATATGTTTAATCCTCATGACTATGCCTATCAGATACAAGTAACTACAAAGTCTATATTTAAAGCGGGAAGTTTTGGTCTAGGACTTATTGCAGATTCAGACTTTATAGAAAAGAATCCATTTATTCCCATATCCCTAGTCTTGGGTAATTTTTATAATGCTCTAGACCAGACTAGTAAGGTGAAAATTGATGACTTTATTGAAAGATACTATTGGCTCATGGATAAATCAATAGAAGAATTGGGAGAAAGTAAAATAAAAGAAATAGTAGAAGAATTTAATGAAATAACTAAAACTGTTTAAAGTATATTAAAGATATAAGAAATATAGAAAAACCACACTTTTGCAAGTGTGGTTTTATTATAAAATTCTATAAGGTTTTTATCTTTAAGCCTTGATAAGTGAAGCAATCTCTACTGTTCTCTTAGCTTGATGTTTTACTGCTGCTTCTACATCTTCTACCATACCGTCTCTTCCTGCTGTTACTGAAGTCCCGTAAGGGTTTCCTCCTGCTGCATAAATACTATCATCAGTATATCCTGGTGGTACTATTATTGCACCCCAGTGCATCATAGTAGTGTAAATAGCTTGAATAGTCTGTTCTTGACCACCATGAGGATTTTGTGCTGAACTCATAGCTGATACTACCTTGTTTACTAATTCTCCTTGAGACCATATGCCACCTTGGCCGTCTATAAAGTTTTTGATCTGAGCTGTAACATTTCCAAAACGAGTTGGTGATGAAAATATTATTGCATCTGCCCATACTAGATCATCTGAACTAGCTACTTTAATATCTTTTTCTCTTTCCTTTTGAGCCGTCCATGCAGGATTAGCCTTTACTGACTCTTCATCTGCAAGTTCCTGAGCCTTAACCATTCTTACCTCAGCACCAGCTTCTTCTGCTGCTTCCTTAGCCCAAGTAGCAAGTTGGAAATTTGTACCTGTCATACTATAATATACTATAGTAAGTTTTGTGTTTTTCATTAATAATTCCTCCCTATATAGTAAGTTTTAAATAATAACTTTATAAATCTTTTTTAAAGCCTTAAATTATATATACCCTAAAAAAATATTTCAATCTAATATTTTTATATAGAGTATAATATATGGGGTATAATAAAATAGAATCTTTATTACCAATAAGCAAGTAGGTAGAGGCTAGTGATATATAAATATTAGATAAAGAGGAGGCTATATGTTTTATATAAAGGATTTAAAATATAAATCAATTCTAGATATAAGTGAATTAAAGATAGAAGAAAATTCAGTTACTGCAATTGTTGGCAGAAGTGGTAGTGGAAAAACAACTTTTTTAAAGATGTTAAATAAAATGATAAGTCCAGACAGTGGTCAAATTCTATATAAGGATCAAAATATTAAAGATATAGATGCTGTGGAACTAAGAAGAAAAGTTGTAATGCTAGGACAAACACCTGCAATTTTTCCTGGTAGTATACGAGAAAATTTATTAATAGGCAGAAAGTTTTCTAATAAAGAGGATCTATCTGATGAAAGTCTATTAAAAATCTTAAATCAACTAGGTTTGGATAAATCTTTAGAAGAAGATGGGCAAGACTTATCAGGTGGAGAAAAACAAAGAATTGCCCTTGCCAGGGTAATACTAAGTGATCCAGAAGTATTTCTCTTAGATGAGCCATCATCAGCCTTAGACAGTGAGACAGAAAATCTAATTATTGAATCTCTTGTTGAGCACAGTAGGGAAAACAATAAAACTTTAATTATGGTTACTCATTCTCTAGATATTGGTAAAAGTTTTTCTGATCTAGTTATAGAGATAAAAAATAAAGATGCCAATGAAAAGGAGGATTTATAATGGATCCTAATATTGATTTAACGCTTATCCAATTAGCTTCTGCCTATATATTTGTAGTTATTCTCTTAGTTATAGTTAGATACAGGGGTATAAATCGGGAAGGTGATATAATACTGGCATCACTAAGGATGACTTTGCAGCTAGTATTAATTGGGTATGTGTTAATTTATATATTTGATAATCCTAGTCCCTTCTTTACAATAATATTTGTCTTGCTGATGGAAGTATTTGCCATATTTAATATATTTAGTCGAGTTAAAGAAGATATATCTTCAAATCTAAAAAAAGTAATAGCTTTTTCTATGATGATCGGAACTCTATCATCAATGATATATTTCTTGTTTATAGTTATCAGAGTAGCACCTTGGTACAATCCTAGATATTTTATACCCATAACAGGCATGTTAATAGGAAATTCAATGACAGGTATTTCACTTGGAGTATCCAGATTGATCAGTGGGATTGAATCCAATAAAAATCAAATTGAATCTGCTTTAATGCTGGGAGCCCAGCCTAAGATTGCTGTCAAAAGAATTGTTGATAATGCTTTTGACTCAGCAGTACTTCCCACAATCAATTCCATGCTTGGTATGGGTATAGTCTTCTTACCAGGAATGATGACAGGACAAATTCTTGCTGGACTATCACCCTTAAGTGCAATTAAATATCAAATAGCTATAATGCTGGGAATATTAGGCAGTGTATCTTTAACAGTTATTATTTTTATTAATTTAGCCTATAAGACTTTCTTCAACAAGGACAGTCAATTAAAGATATAAAAGTATAGAGTATAGGAGGTGGAGCTTATGATTTGTTATTGGGATAAGATGGATTCACCAATAGGGACTATTTATTTAGCAGCTACTGATGAAGGGCTTGTATATTGTGCCAATGCTAGAGAAGATGGCTCAGAAATGAAAGACTGGCTGGAAAAATACTTGCCAGACCATAGATTAGAAAAAGGCAGTAATAGTATCTTAAATATGGCTAAAGAAGAATTAAAAGCTTATTTTTCAGGAGAAAGTAAGAGTTTAAATAATGTGCCCTTAAAATTAATTGGGACACCCTTTAGGATAAAGGTATGGAATGCTTTAGGGAGCATACCCTACGGTGAAACACGTAGTTATGGAGAAATAGCCCATGAAATAGGAAATCCTAAGGCATCCAGAGCAGTTGGACAGGCCAATCACCATAACCCTATTTCATACTTTATACCTTGACATAGGGTAATAGGTGCCAGTGGTGCCTTAGTAGGCTTTGGTGGAGGTTTAGATGCTAAAAGTTGGCTATTGAATTTAGAAGATATTGAATATAAGGATAAGAAGAAAAAATAAATGATCCTCCTATGCTATTTGTTCTACATAGCATAGGAGGATCATTTTATTATATATAATAAAATTTATCAGGGATTAATATCTTGCAAATTCACGACTAAATGGACGTCCAGATTCAACCATTTCTTGCATTTTTTCTAGTCTTAAAGCTTCATACTCTTTAAGGGCTTTATTAGCTTGAGGGCCTTGAAGACCTTGACCTAGAGATTCGTTAAGAGCAGCAGCATCTTTTAAAGAATCATTAAATCCACTTGTTGTGATAGGGGAGGGAACATGAGCTGCATCACCTACCATAGTAAATCTACCTCGGACTAGCTTTCTTGGAATATATTCTTTTATTGGAACACCTATAAAAGAACGAGAAGTGATAGCATGTAAAATCGCTGTGGCCCATGGTTCAGGCCAATCTTTTCTAGCTTGATTAGCCAGTATCTTTAGATCTTCCTGTCCTATATCACTTCCCTGAATTGAGTGGTGTACAAACTTTCCCCTTACAGCTCCCATTCTATAGAGCAGGTCTGTCTGAGTATTATCGTACCAAGTACATGCAATCTTCATCTTATTATCTTCAGTTTCTATGACAGATCCAAACAAAAAGCCTTCATTACTATTATAAATTTTTACCTGTTCTTTATTAGGATCTGGTCTCTTGTCTTCTTCAAGTTCTTCTCTAACAAAAGTTGCCATCCATACAAGATAACCAGCAAACTCAGCATGGGGATGATGAGGGTCTATTTCCTTACGCACCAGACTACGATGACCGTCTGCACCTATTAAAATATCTGCTTGAAATAGGTGGCCTTTTTCTGTTTTAGCCCAGGCAGATTTTTCATCTTGCCCAATGGAAATTACTCGGGAATCATAATTAAGAGTGATAGTAGCAGTTTTCATAGCTTCCTTTCTCAATCTCTCTTCAATAGAAGACCATAGTTGAACAGAAGTTTTACCTTCTGATATTATATCTTTTAATTTTTTCTCCATCCTTCCCTGCTTATCTGAATAGCCCTCTACTTTTAAGGATGCACCTGAACTCATAGCTTGTTTGGATTTTTCTAAGACTGTTACCCTAATCCCCTCTTCTGAAAGAGCAAGAGCAGTCATTAAACCGGAAAGGGAAGCTCCGATAATAATTGCAGAACCTTTTTCTTTAATATTGCTTTCTTTTAATTGGACCAAATCATCACTCCTCTTTATGCTTATATTATTTATATAATGGGTAAAATATATAAATAATATACAAATAATTTAATAAATCTATTCCCTAGTTTACACAAATTACAAGCTGAATGCAATAATAAAGGATTATAATAAAATTTCATCTTAAAATTTGATGTAGGTCAATTTTTATTTCTTAAAATCATGCTATGATAGATATGAAGTCAAAAAAAGAGAATAAAGGAGAGAATATATAATGAAAAATTTTGAGCAGGTAAAGGAAAAAAACATAAAGACTTTAGAGCAATATGTTCCAGTAGTAGAGAGGGTTCATGGTAAAGAGCATCCAGAATTTCATGATGTACGCAGATTGTTTGATAAGATCAATGAAAAATTAAAGGACTCAGGGGAAGAAAAAGTAGAATTAGAGGATGAATTCCAAGAATTAAGAAAAGTAACTGATAACTATAAAGTGCCTTGTGATACTTGTGAAAGTTATGAGGCAGTATATGAAATGTTAGCCCAGTTAGATAAGGCATACTTTAGTTAGATCCATAAAGAATCTTACTAATATAAATAGCTTTTATAGGAAGGTGAAAATTATTGCAAAGATTTATTTTTAAAAATAAAAATAAAATTATGCTCACAAGTGGTATCTTGATAGCTATTGCTTTTTTAAGTAAGTGGTTTTTAGGAAATATGGCAATTTTTGAAGGGGCATTGATAATAGCTTCTATATTAGGTGTAACACCTATAGCCATTCAAGCATACCAGGCATTAAGAGTAAAGGTAGTAAGTATTGATGTATTAGTTACTGTAGCTGTTGGTGGAGCATTTTTAATAAGAAATTTTGAAGAGTCTGCAATTGTTACATTCTTATTTTTATTTGGTGCTTATTTAGAACTTCGTACACTTAATAAGACCAGGTCTGCCATAAAGGAATTGACAGAAATGGCCCCAGAACGTGCAGAAAAGCAGATGGAAGATGGAAGTTTTCAAGAAGTTGATATATTTGAAGTTGATGAAGGAGATATATTACTTGTAAAGACAGGAGCAAAGGTTCCAGTAGATGGTAAAGTCATAATGGGAGAAGGACACATAAACGAAGCCAGTATCACAGGTGAATCCTTAGCGGTTGGAAAAGAAGAAGGATCAGAAGTTTTTGCAGGTACCATACTAGAAAATGGTACTATTCAAATAGTAGCAGATCGTGTAGGAGAAGATACCACATTTGGAAAGATCATTGAAATGGTTGAAGATGCACAAGATTCTAAATCTGAAGCAGAAAGATTTATAGATCGTTTTTCTAAATACTATACACCTGCAGTTTTAGTCCTATCATTTATTGTGTGGTTAATATCGAGAAATATTGAACTGGCTATTACCATATTGGTATTAGGTTGTCCTGGTGCCCTTGTAATAGGTGTACCAGTATCAAATGTTGCAGGAATTGGAAATGGAGCAAAACATGGAGTATTGCTAAAGGGTAGTGAGGTTATCCATGACTTTAGTAGGACCTATACCATGATATTTGACAAGACAGGAACACTTACAGTTGGAAATCCAGCTGTATCCCAGACAAAGTTTTATACAGAAAACAGAGATAGGGTGCTGGGATATCTTGCCAGTATTGAAAGTGAGTCAGATCATCCATTGGCTAAGGCTGTTTTAGAAGAAATTGGTCAAACAAACTTTTCGCCAGTTGAAAATACAGAAGTAGTTAAGGGCGGAGGAATTATAGCAAATATAGATGGTCACAGGGTAGCTGTTGGTAATGTGGCATTGATGGAAGAAGAAAACGCTATATTCACTGAGCAGGCAAGGGAAGATGTAAAAGATTTTGAAAAGGCAGGAAATTCCTTAGTAATAACAGCTATAGATGGACAAGTAAAAGTTTTAATGGGTGTCCGTGACCAAATCCGTCCTGGAGCTAAGGAAGATCTGGAAAAATTAAGAAAGCTAGGAGTTACAGACTTGATCATGCTTTCTGGTGACAACCAAGGTACTGTAGATGTAGTTAGTCAAGAACTTGGCCTAAGTCAAGCCTATGGAAATATGCTGCCTGAAGATAAGGCAGAATATGTTAAAAAGTTAAAAAGTGAAGGTAAAATAGTAGCCTTTGTTGGAGATGGGATTAACGATAGTCCTTCCCTAGCCCTTGCAGATATTGGTATTGCCATGGGAAGCGGTACAGATGTAGCTATTGAAACATCTGATATTGTTTTGATGAATTCAGATTTTAGCCGCCTGCCCTATGCAGTAGGACTTACAAAAGCTACAGCTAGAAATATGTTTCAAAATATAGTTATTGCAGTAGGAGTAGTTCTCTTATTATTGTCAGCAGTATTCTTCAGTGACTGGATGAATATGTCAATAGGTATGCTAGTCCATGAAGGTAGTATACTAGTAGTTATACTGAATGGTATGAGATTAATAGGGTATAAATCAAAATAAATAGAGGAGGAGATTGATCATGAAACAAGCAACAATTCAATTAGAAACTTTAACATGTCCATCATGTACTCAAAAAGTTGAGGCAGCAGTAGGTGGAGTAGAGGGAGTAGATAAAGATACAATAAAGGTAATGTTTAACTCCAGTAGAGTAAGATTTGACTTTGATGAAGAAAAAAGTTCAATTGAAAAATTTGAAGAGGCAATTGACAGAGTTGGATATGATGTTAAAAATTCTAGAGTAAAATAATAAAAGAATAATAAAGTTATATAAGAATCCCTGATTTATTAATTTAAATCAGGGATTCTTATATATAAACTTAAAGGAAGCTTAAAGATAAATTTGTAAAAGCCTAAAAAAAGTGGGAAAATAGATACATAATACAAAGGAGGAGGCAGATTATGAAGAAATTTATAAGAGGATTAACTCTAGTTTTACTAGTATTAATTTTAGGAAGTTCAAATTCAATTGCTAGTGATATTTCTAGGGTAAAGAGAGTGGCAGGAAAGTCTAGGGTAGAGACTTCCATAGACTTGAGTAGAGAAGCTTATGGTGAAGCTAAAAATGTAGTTTTAGTAGGCTATAAGGGTGAAGTAGATGCTCTTACTGCTTCCCTATTTGCAGAACTTAAAGAAGCACCAATATTGTTTGTAGATGAAAAATCAGTAACTAGTGTTAAAAAGAGATTAGTAGAGCTAAAGACAGAAAAAGTGTATGTAGTAGGAGGAGAGGGAGTTTTCTCTAAAAAACTTTTTAACTATTTTGGACTCTATAATCCTAGGAGGATCCAGGGAAGAGATAGATATAAAACTGCAATAGAACTTGCCAAAGAATCAGTTGGAAATAAAGTGGAAGAAGTCTTTCTAGCCCGAGGTGATGGGCTTCTAGCAGATGGTCTAGCTATAGGTCCTATTTCTGCTAGGGATAAAAAACCACTTTTTTTAACAGAGAAGGAGAGTTTGCCAAAGGAAAGCTTGGAAGCCTTAAAAAGCATGGAGATTAAAAAGGTTAATATAGTAGGAGGAAGGGGAGCAGTTTCAGGGACTGTTGAAAAACAATTAAAAGACTTAAAGATTGAAGTAGACAGAACATCTGGTGAGACCAGGGAACTTACAGCTCTAGCTATCTCAGATAAGTACAATAAGGATCCTGATAATATCATAATAGCCAATGGCTGGAACTACCCTGATGCAACACTTGCAGGTTATTTTGCTGGAAAGAAGAACTCCATACTTCTATTTAGTGGAAAGAATAAGATCTCTAAAGATACATTGGCTTATATAGAAGAAAAGAAAAAGAATATCTATCTATTAGGTGGAGTTAATGCCATAGAAGAAGGAGTTATAGATAAAATAATATCAGCTAGTAGAACAGCCCTAGTTTCAAATAGTGTAGAGCTTAGGAATGCCTTGCTAGAGATTTCTACTGAGATTATTAAGCCAATTAAAGATATTTCACTAGAAAGTTCCCTGATAATTGATAGGCCTATTAGGATAGAAGGAAACAATAAAAAGATTATAGCACCTTATATAGATCCTGAAGCAGAATATGATATGTCAATGAAGGATTATCATGGAATAATAATTACAAGTGATAATGTAATTATTAACAATTTGATTGTGGAGAAGGCCAACTATGCTAATATTATCTTTTCTGGAGCTAAAAATTGCCAATTAAACAAGGTTACCCTACAAAAGGCCAAAAGCATGGGCTGTCAAATCTCCTCATCTGAAGTAAGGGTTAAGGACATAAAGACTCTTGAAAATGGTGGAGTTGGTATAGTTGTATCTGGTAGCAGGCCTCCAAATCCAGATCTAGATCCAAAGGCGATTGTAAGTGGTAAAAATATCCATAAAAGTCCAGAGGGTAAATTGACGGCTTTTATTGAAATTTGGGGTAAATTTACTAATGATGGCTGGGTAGAAGCAGAGGGATATAAAGAGTTTGGGGAAGAGGGGCCTGAGCCTTCCAGCTTTGATGATACCTATTATTTCTATCTTCCTGAAGAATATAAGAAATGGATGAAAGAGAAATAAGAGCTCTTAAATTTATATAAAGTCAAAAAAATTCTATCTATAATTATCCAATCGCCTACTATTGACCTTACCTCTGATTATAAAGTAGGTCAATCTTCCATCATAGCTGCCTCTATTGGCCAATTTTTCCTTGCAGTTTACACAATAGAGGTGGCTTTTATTATTTGATAGTTCAAACTCACTTTCTATTATTCTATGCTCTTGAAGCTTTATAAGATTACCATTTCCACCTTTTTCATATATAAGTATAGGTGCTTTACAAAGTCCACAAATTACTCTTAGGGGAAAGGTGTTTTTGTTTTTCTTATAGGAAAAGTTTTTAAATTTCATAGGTTTACCTCCCATATTGTTTATATAAAATTGTATCAAGAGAGATCTATAAATGCAAGATAGTAGAAATAGGAATTAAGAAATATTTCTATTAAAATATTTTCATAAGATTGCCACTATTGAAAACCTTTGCATAATACATTATAATAGAGTTAGGACTATTATAAGGAAGGGGGAAAGTTATGAAAGCTTTATATTATGATAATGGTCTCAAATATGTGGAGGATTATCCTAGACCAACTCCTGCTAGAGATGAATCTTTAGTCCAAATTATCCTCAGTGCCATATGTAATACAGATAAGGAGATATTAAGAGGCTACAGACCAGACTTTAAGGGAGTATTAGGACATGAGTTTGTAGGTAGAGTAGTAGAATCAGAAGATCCAAATCTCCTAGGTAAAAGGGTAGTTGGTGAGATAAATGAAAATTGTGGCCAGTGCTTATATTGTAAAACTGCTAGGCCTACACACTGTAGCTCAAGAAAGGTAGTTGGAATTTCAGGAAAAGATGGAAGTTTCAGTGAATTTTTATCAATGAAAAATCATTTACTCCATATAGTACCTGAAGAACTCTCTTCAGAAAAGGCAATCTTCACAGAGCCACTTGCAGCAGCCTTGGAGATTAAAGAAGAATTTCATATTAAACCTTCTACTAAGGTTGGAATTATAGGAGATGGAAGGCTGGCTTTTATGATAGCTCAAGTAGTATATCTAAGCGGAGCTGACCTAACTATAATTGGAAAACATGAAGATAAACTAAAATTATTTAGTGCTTTTGGAAAGACTACTACAAATCCAGAGGAAACTTATGAATTGGTTATTGATGCTACAGGATCTCCTAGTGGCATATTAACTGCACAAAAGTTAGTTCGTAGCAAGGGAACTATTGTTATTAAGACTACCTATGCAGGGAAAGTAGAGATAAATATGAGTGATTTTGTAGTAAATGAAATAACGGTTAAAGGTAGTAGATGTGGGCCATTCCAGCCAGCTCTCAATCTCTTGAACTTAGGCTTAATTCAATTTCCAGATATTGACTTGTATGAGCTAAAAGATTTTGAAAAAGCATTTCAATCTAGATCATTTAAATCAGGTTTTAGAATATCTGATTAAATTATAATTATGTTTACAATAATCAATAGCTTGATTATCTAAAATAAAATAGGGGGTAAAACATGAAAATCAAAAAGAGTATTATCTTAAAACTAGCAGTGTTAACCTTAGTACTAAGCTTGGCCTTAACTGGTTGTGGAGGCGGTGGAGGAGAAGAAGCTCCAGAGGGTTCAGAGGATGGACTAAAGATTGCAATTATTACAAGTCCTTCAGGTGTAGATGATGGTTCCTTCAATGAAGATAACTATAATGGAGTATTAAGCTTTATTGAAGAAAATCCTAACGCAGAAGTTAAAACTGTAAAAGAGCCTACTGGTGATCCAGCTGCAGGTGTTCAAGCTGTAGCAGATGTAGTAGCAGACTATGATGTAATAATTACACCAGGATTCCAATTTGCTGGTATTTCCACTATAGCAGTAGAAAATCCAGAGAAAAAGTTTGTTTTAATAGATTCCTTCCCTGAAGAAGTAGATGGAGAAGAAGTATTTGACAATGTATATGCCATGACTTTCGCTGAAGAAGAACCAGGATTTTTAGCTGGTATGGCTGCAGCTCTAGAAACAGAGACAAACAAGGTAGCAGTTGTAAATGGAATAGCCTTTCCAACAAATGTAAACTATCAATTTGGTTTTGAATCTGGAGTTAACTATGTAAATGAAAACTATGATAAAGATGTTGAAATCGTTGAGTTAGCATCTTATGCAGGAACAGATGTTAATGGAGAAGATGTAGGTGGAAACTATGCTGGTGACTTTGCTGATGAAGCCACTGGTAAGGTAATAGGAAATGCATTGATTAAAGAAGGTTGTGACATTATATTTGTAGTAGCTGGAGGAACTGGTAATGGAGTATTTACAGCTGCTAAAGAGGCAAATAGTGATGTAAAAGTAATAGGTGGAGACGTTGATCAGTATGACGATGGAGTTAATGGAGATGAAAACATTGTATTGACTTCTGCTCTAAAGATCATGAATATAAACGTAGAAAGAGCATTGAACATGGTAAAAGATGGTGAGTTTACGGGAGAAAACGTTCTACTTAGAGCAGATACTGACTCTGTAGGATATGTAAGTGAAGAAGGACGTCATCAAATGTCAGAAGATACTATAGCTAAGATAGATGAGGCATATGAATTATTAAAAGAAGGAGAAATTGTTCCAGCAGCTAACTTTAATGGACATACTCCAGAAGATTTCCCAGGACTATCAAAGTAAAAATTTAAATACTAGATATTAGTTCTTTATTTTATGAAAATTTATTGCTTTCTTTATTAAAATTTTAGAAAGCAATAAATTTTTTAAACCAATAGGATTAAGGAGAATGATATATGTCTGAAAATATTATAGAGATGAAAAATATCACTAAAAGATTTCCTGGAATAATTGCGAATGATGACATTACCATTCAAATTAAAAAGGGTGAAATATTTGCTATACTTGGAGAAAATGGTGCAGGCAAGTCTACACTAATGAGTATGCTATTTGGCATGTATGAACCAGATGAAGGAGAGATTTGGGTCAGAGGAGAAAAGGTCAATATAGAATCACCCAACCAAGCCACAAAGTTAAATATTGGAATGGTGCATCAGCATTTTAAACTGGTTGAAAACTTTACTGTAACTGAAAATATTATACTGGGAATAGAACCAGAAGATAGATTTGCTGGAATTTTCCCCTATGTAAAGATCAAAGAGTCAAGTAAAGAGATAGCTGAACTATCAAAAAAGTATGGATTGGAAGTAGATCCAGATAAAAAGATAGAAGATATAAATGTATCCCTCCAGCAGCGAGTAGAAATTATAAAAATGCTCTACAGAGAAGCTGAAATCCTTATATTTGATGAACCAACTGCAGTACTTACACCTCAGGAAATAGATTATTTACTTGGAATAATTGAAGGGCTTCGTGATGATGGAAAGACCATTATCTTAATAACTCATAAATTAGAAGAAATAAAAAGAGTAGCAGATAGATGTGCTATTTTAAATAAGGGTAAATTAGTTGATGTTTTAGATGTAAAAGAAACTTCTACAAAAACTATGGCCAATCTAATGGTAGGAAGAGAAGTTTCCTTTGAAACTGAAAAAAAGCCTGCTGAATTTGGAAAGACTATATTGGAAGTGGAAGGGCTTTATATAAAGAACCAAGATAATTTTGAAGTTGTAAAGGATGCATCCTTTAAAATACATGCTGGGGAAGTATTTGCCATAGCTGGAGTATCAGGCAATGGTCAAGTTGAAATTGCAGATGCTATAGCTGGCCTAACTAAAATATCTGGAGGCAAGATTAGCTTAAATGGTATTGATATAAGTAATTATACTATTAGGCAAAGAACAGAAGCAGGTATAACTTATATTCCAGAAGATAGGCAATCCTATGGTCTTATACTTGATTTTTCTCTAGCAGAAAATCTAGCATTAAAAGACTACTATAAAAGTCCCTTTACTAAAAATGGAATTATGGATAATAGGCTGATCAATGAATATGGAGAAAAGTTAATAGAAAAATATGATATTCGAAGTGGACAAGGTATAAAGACAGAGGTTCGTAGTATGAGTGGTGGTAATCAACAAAAGGCAATTATCGCCAGGGAAATTGAACTGGACTCTGTTCTTACTATATATGTCCAGCCTACAAGAGGCTTGGATATAGGTGCCATTGAAAATATACAAAAGATGATAATAGATCAAAGAGATAATGGTGAAGCTATTCTTTTGATTTCTTTAGAATTAGAAGAGATTATGAATATTGCTGATACCATAGGGGTTATATATAGTGGAGAAATACAAAAGATCGCTTCTGCAGAGAGCTTGACAAAGTCAGAGGTAGGAGAATTTATGATGGGTGTGAAGATATGAAAAAAGACAATAGAAAAGAGAAAGGTAAAAAAACTAGCATAAGTAAGTTAGGCCTAAAGATAGTTGGTAATGAAAAAAGACAAAAGATCACTATACCAATACTTTTAATCTTTTTAAGTTTTCTTGTAGCTTCTGTTATAATTTTATTGTTGGGGAAAAATCCCTTAAGCGCCTTTTATAATCTCTTACAGGGAGCAGGTATATTTCCTAAAGCTTCCTATGCTGGATATAAAAGTATGCTAACTGACTTTTTAACCTTATTAGACTATATGACTCCCTTGGTATTTGCTTCTTTAGCAGTTGCAGTTGCACTAAAGGGAGGACTATTTAATATAGGAGTATCTGGGCAGATGCTACTATCTGGATACTTTGCCACAGTTATAATTGGCTATAGTGGATTAAATGCCTATCTCGCTAAGCCACTTGTATTGATAGTTGCTATTATAGCAGGTTCCATACTAGGCGGACTAGTGGGCTGGCTAAAGCATAAGTTTAATATAAATGAAGTTGTTTCTTCTATAATGTTCAACTATATTATCCAGTATGTGCTAAGTTTCTTTATCCACTCCTACTATATAAATCCAGTTTCTAGGCAATCAGAAAATGTCAGTGCTGCATCTCGCTTAACCTTACAAAATATTGAACTTATAGGACTAAAGATGGATATTTCAATTGGATTCTTTATAGCTATTGCAACAGCCATAGTATTAAAGTACTTTCTAGATAGATCCCGTATTGGCTTTGATATAAAGGCTGTAGGTTCTAATCCTAAGGCTGCTTCCTATGCTGGTATAAATGTAGGTAAAACCATGGTGCTTACAATGGCTCTATCTGGGGCATTGGCAGGACTGGCAGGGGCAAGCTACTTCTTAGGTTACTATTCATCTATACAACCTAGGGTACTACCAAGTATGGGCTTTGATGCCATAGCTGTTTCATTGCTTGGAAATGCAAATCCTATTGGAATCATAGCATCATCATTTATTATATCTATTATTGATAAAGGCAGCACTTATATGAGTTCCATAGCAGGAGTTAGACAAGAAATAGCCTCTGTTATTACTGGCTTAATTCTATTATTTAGTGCTACTACTTCATATATCCAATATAAGATTAAAATTAACAAAGAAAAAATTGGATATGAGCCAGAAAAGGAGGTTGAAGAATAATGGATACAGTTATTATTGATGGATTATCCTTTGCCCTACCACTTTTTATTATGGCAATAGGTGGAATATACAGTGAAAGAAGTGGGATTACAAACCTAGCCATTGAAGGTTTACAAGGTTTTGGAGCATTTTTTGGAGCCTTATTTACAGTTTTAATAGCTAGTTCCTTTGGTATACCCTTACAAAAGTTACTGTATTTAGCTTTATTCTTAGCCATGATAGGAGGCATGCTATTTTCTTTGATACATGCCCTATTGTGTATTAAATTTCAAGCCAATCAGGTAATAAGTGGTGTAGTTATAAATATACTTGCTATGGCTGTAACGGTTTTTTTAACAACCCAGATCAATGCCACAGTATTTGGTCAGATGTCAGATAAATTTCAAATAGGAACCTCCCCTAGATTTACCATAGGCCTCCTATCTGAGATACCTATTATAGGGGCTGTATTTAAAAATATATATCCTTTTGAAATAGTAATCCTATTTATTGCCCTCTTTGCCACCTATGTTTTAAATAAAACAAAGTTTGGTCTTAGATTAAAAGCCTGTGGAGACAATCCCCAAGCTGTTGACGCAGCAGGTGTCAGTGTGGCTAGGGTAAGATTTATTGCGGTTATGATCTCAGGAGCCCTGGCAGGTATAGGTGGTATATCTTTTGCATATTCTATATCTACTAACTTTTCCCCAGCAATCTATATGGGATATGGTTATCTGGCAATTGCGGCCCTAATATTTGGGAATTGGGAAATTATACCAACCTTTGGAGCCTGTCTATTATTTGGTTTTGCCAGATCAGGTGGATACTTTATTGCATATTTATTAAAATTACCAAGTACTTTTTCAGACTTAATTATGATACTTCCCTATGTATTGACATTATTATTACTGATATTTTTCTCTAAGACCAGTCGCGTTCCAAGAGCTCTAGGTGAAATCTATGATAAGGGAAAAAGATAGGATAGAAGCTTTAAAAGTAAATCAAGTCAAGAAGATAAAGGAGTGCTTAAATGTTATTAAGAGAAGAAAGAGAAAAAATAGTAGAATATGGTAGAAAGCTAATAGACTATAATCTAACCAAGGGAACAGGTGGAAACTTAAGTATCTTTAATAGGGAAAAAGAATTGATGTGCATATCCCCCTCTGGTATAGATTACTATAAAACCAAGGCTGAAGATGTGGTAGTTTTAGACCTAGGGGGCAATAAGATAGAGGGGGATAGAGATCCTTCTAGCGAATATGATATGCACAGAATATTCTATGCAAATAGAAAAGATATAGATGCTATAATTCATACTCATACTATGTATGCAACTACTATCTCTTGCTTAAATTGGACACTACCTCCAGTGCATTATATGCTGGCCTTAGCAGGTAAAGACGTTCGATGTGCCAAGTATGCCACATATGGCACTAGGGAATTAGCTGAAAATGCCTATGAGGCTATGAAGGACAGATATGCAGTTCTCCTTGCCAACCACGGTCTTTTATGTGGGGCTAAGGATATTGCAAATGCATTTAATGTAACAGAAGAGATTGAGTATTGTGCAGAGTTATATTATAGGACAAAGGCTATTGGAGAGCCAAATATAATTCCAAATGAAGAGATGGAATTAATGATGGAGAAGTTTAAAACTTATGGACAAGTTAAGGAGGACTAACAATGGCAGAAATTAAAACAATTGAATTTAAAGATGATGTCTTATATCTAATTGATCAAAGAAAGCTACCAACAGAATATGAGATATTTGAATGTAAGGACTTTAGAGATGTTGATTTTGCAATACATGACATGGTAGTTAGAGGAGCTCCTGCCATAGGGGCAACTGCAGCCTATGGGGTTGTTTTAGCAGCTAAGGAGTTTTTAGACTTAGAAAAGCCAGAATTTTTCAAGGAAATGGATAAGGCTCTAGAACAATTAAATCAATCTAGACCAACAGCTGTAAATTTAATGTGGGCTATAGGTAAGATGAGAGCTTTAATAGAGGAAAATAAAGATTTAGAAACAAAAGAGATCTATGAAAAAATCAAAGAAGAGGCAGACAAGATATTTAATGAAGATATTGAAACAAATAAGGCTATGGCCAAGCATGGTAATGAGATAATCAAGCAAGGTGCTAGAATCTTAACCCATTGCAATACCGGAGCACTGGCTACAGTTGGCTATGGTACAGCACTAGGTGTCATAAGAGAAGCCCACTATACAGGCAAGGATATATTTGTATATGCTGATGAAACTAGACCTAGACTACAGGGTGGGAAATTAACTGCTTGGGAACTTGTACAAGAAGAGATACCAGGAAAGCTTATATCTGATAGTGTAGCTGCAACACTGATCAGAGACGGGAAGGTAGATGTAATCTTAACAGGAGCAGATAGGGTTGCCAACAATGGAGATTCTGCAAATAAGATTGGAACCTTTATGCTATCTGTAGTAGCTAAAGCTTACGATGTACCCTTCTATATAGTAGCTCCTACAACTACTATAGATTTTGAAATGGAATCTGGAGATGATATTGATATAGAAGAAAGATCTTCTGAAGAAGTAACTCATATCAATGGAATTAGAATAGCTCCAGAAGGTATAGAGGTATACAATCCAGCCTTTGATGTTACTCCACATGAAAATATCACTGGAATAATAACAGAAAAAGGTATAGTTAGAGCGCCTTATAAGGAAAATATAAGAAAATTAAAATAAGAGGTGAAAACTAGATGAAGGCTATAATCGGTGGTACCGGGGTTTATAGCAGTGGGCACAACAATAGAAGTGAAAAAGTAAAGACAAGATATGGTGAAGTGGAATTAGATATTGTGAACATAGATGGAGAAGATATAGTTTTCCTAGCTAGGCATGGAAAGAGTCATTCCATGCCTCCCCATCTTATAAACTACAGGGCTAATATTATGGCCCTAAAGAAGATTGGAGTAAAATATATCTATGCCACTGCAGCTGTTGGATCCTGTAACAAGGACTATGAGCCAGGAGATGTAGTAATTGTAAATGATTTTTTAGACTTTACAAAGGCTAGGGATATTACTTTTTTTGATGGAGGCCTTGAAGCGGTAAAACATGTGGATATGAGTGATCCATACTGTATAAATATGAGAGCAAAATTCTCTCAAAGATCAAGTGAAGTAGACTTAGAGGTCAAGGGAGAAGCTGTATACGTTTGTGTAGAAGGGCCTAGATTTGAAACTGCCAGTGAAATACAAATGTTTAAAAAGCTTGGTGGGGACGTTGTTGGAATGACGACAGTTCCTGAAGTTGTATTGGCTAAAGAACTAGGTATGTGTTATTCAACTATAGGCATTATAACAAACTGGTGCACAGGAATCAGTGGAGAAATAGAGCTACATGATATAGAAGGAGCAGTAGATAAAAATAGAGATAAGATAACCAGTCTATGTATAAAGATATTTAAAGATGGTTTAGATCAAAAGAATTGTAATTGTGGAAACTCTATAATTGAACTTTAAAATTTCCAAACTCTTATTTAAATGCTCTTTTGCAGATGCTAGAAAGCTTCTAGCATCTGTAAAAGAGCTTATACTTAATCTTTAAAAACATAAGGAGGTTGAAAAAGTATGAAGAAAAAAAGAATTTTTAATTTACTTGCTACTCTCTTAATAAGCGTATTGATCTTATCAGCCTGTACTGATGATGGAAAAGATCCTGATAAAAGTGCTAAAGAAGAGCCTGGTGTAGTAGTTGAGACTGAAGATGAAAAAAGTGAAGAAAAAAGTGAGGATAAGGAAGAGTCCCTTGAGGATTCAGCCCAATACTTGAAGGAGTTCTTTGACTTAAGCTTTGATGATGAAGTTACAAAAGAAGATATGAATTCAGCTCTAGTAAAGGTATATGGAGAAGAAGCTCCACTTATAGAGGAAGAATTAAATGGAGTGACTTTTATTAAGGCTATCAATGAAGCTAGCGGATTTAAGGAATTATCCTTGACCTATAGTGATGAAAAAGCTAAAAAGAGTCTGGAAAAAAACTCCATAGATAGAGAAGTCGAAGGAGACCAGGCAAAATATCTTGCTGCAACAATAGATTCTGGATTAATAGACCTTGATACTATAAAGGAATTGGTCTCTGCAGATACTATGACCCATGATTTAGCTGTTAAAAGTTTTATTCAAGTAGTGAATAACAGTAGCCTAGGAAGAAACTATATTGGCTATTCTGATGATCCAGATATTTACCGTAAGATAGAGGATACTTGGGATTCCTTTATATTATTTGACAATAAGGATTTAACGGATATTGGAGCAAAACTTGTTAAGGAAGAAAAAATAACAGGCTACAATTTAAAGTTAAATGCCTATATGCATGACTTTATGCCTGAAGTAACTATGAGTTATGGACACAGCAATATAGATCATGCCCTGCAATTGATTGGACTTTTAAACAGTGAAGACTTAGTTGCCAAGGTACAATTAGAACCAAAGATCTCAATATATGAATACCTGCCTGAGTGGGGAGATCCAGGAGAGCCTACAGTTAAATATTTTGTAGAAGACCTAGGAAATATTCTATTGGCAAACTCTGTGGAATATGATTTAAATCTAGAGTTTTCATCTACAGAAGATCTTATTAAGTTTGAGGAAATAGTAGATGAATATGCCAAGAAAAATGAAGAAAATCAGGGAGAGGGATTAATAATTGAATCCTGGTGGCAACCATTCCTTCTAGTTTCTAACGAAGAAATGCCTGAAGATCGTTTCTTTGAAATATATGATCTTAGCATATCCAATGATGACTATACACTGAGAACTGCAGTATTAAAAGAAGATAAGGATAAGATAGAAGATGAGTTTGAAAAACTAACTCAAGATACTAGTATAAAGGCAGAAAAGAAATATACAAACAAGGCCTTCTATGATTATCTACAAGGAATTGACTACCAATAAATTTTAACAATATTTTAGGCTCAGCAAAAGCAGCTCTATAGGTCAATAGGGCTGCTTTTTTTATATTTGTTTTTATATATTAGAAATAAACAAGATTAGTTGAAATATATGGGTATATTATAAGCACATATATATCTGTATATAGGAGGTTGGAGTTATGAACAAATTTCCTTTACAAGTTAAAAAGAATTTTAAGGCCGCTGTAAAGTCGCTTTATAGATTTCCTGGGGCCCTGGCAAGTGCCTTGGTAATAAGCCTTGCTAGCTTTGTTAGAATAGGTATGGACTGGGAAGTTCAGCAAAGTTATAGTCTCTTATTTGATAGTATAGAGATATCCTTTTTCTTAGGAGCTGTTTTTACTATGGCGGCTGTAGCCTGGCTAGAAGTAAGATCCTATAAAGAGAAGTCCTATTTTTTAATAGGGAATATAGCTGGAATTATATTGGCTATTTTAAGTTTTTTACTATTATATTTTTTTGGTGGCATAGTTGGAGAAGATAATATAGCTTATCTATCAAATCTGGCCATGGCCAGAATAAGCGTAGCTATATTTATAAGTATAGTAGGATTTATATATATAATGTCAAAGGCTAAGGCTATAAATGGATTTAGCCATGCATT
Source organism: uncultured Tissierella sp. (assembly GCA_964489715.1). Classification (GTDB taxonomy): domain Bacteria; phylum Bacillota; class Clostridia; order Tissierellales; family Tissierellaceae; genus Tissierella_A. Next base: position 51,963 of record CAZBAK010000008.1, read on the forward strand.
TTTTATAAGCCACAGGGCCTTTATAATCTCACTTATCTATGGAATAGTAATAATGATAGGAGTTTCTGGAGTTCTAGGAGCTTTTAAGTCATTGGTCTACAGGGATATGGATAATAGGATATTTGAATATCTAGCTGTAGTTATTGGATTTATGACCTACACCATATTTTTAGGATACTTTCCCAGCTTTAAAGATACAGAAGATAAATATATAATCAATAAGATAGAAGATCAGCCAAGATTTATATTTATCCTATTTGAATATATTCTTATACCAATTATAATGGCCCTGACTTTGGTTCTTTTAATATGGTCTATAAGAGTTCTCCTAAGAGGGCTAGATGTTTCTTTTAATCAACTATCCAGCATTAGCTCCGCCTATGTAATTATAGGAATATGGCTCTATATAATGGTGGACAAGCATGAAGGTAAAATAGCTAAATTTTATAAAAGAGCCTATCCCTTTGCAGGAATCTTAATTTTAATATTTGAGGCATGGGCAATCTTTATTCAAGTAAATAAATTTGGTATAAAGACAGGGGAGTATTCCTTTATAAGCATATGGATTTTTGCAAGTATATCACTAGTGCTCCTGATCCTCTTAAAGGATAGGGCCTATAGAAAGATTGCAATCCTAGCAGCTGCAATCTCTATAATAGTAGTATTGCCAATTCTTGGCTATGCAGATATTACTTTTAACTCTCAAATAGAGAGATTAGAAGACTTGTTAGTGGATCAGGAGATGTTAGCAAATGATAAAATACTAGCTAAAACAGATATAGACTATGAAAAAAAAGCTGAGATTACGGATGCAGTAGACTTTATATCCTATTCAGAAAAAGAAAATACTCCTAGTTGGTTTAAAGGAGGATATGAAGATTCAACAGTTTTTAAAGATAGCTTTGGATTTGAAAAGACCTATGGCTTATATGAAGACCAGTGGGAATATATGACAATTAACTTTAGCCTTGAAACAGATTTAATAGATATTAGCGAATACTCCTTAAGTATGATAATTAGGGGAGCTGAAGGCAGAGATATAACTAATAGTTTTCAAGTCCAAGATAAGGACTATGAAATTATAATAAGCACTGAAGAAAGAGGGATTCCTAAAATAAGCCTAAAGCTGGGAGAAGATAGGCTTATTGAAGAAGATTTAGAAGGCTATTTAGTAGAGCTATTAAATAAATATCCTCTAGAGAGAAATAGAGAAGTCAAACTAGCTCTTGAAGATATGAGTATAGTTCTACAAGAGGGAGATCTATCTATCTTAATAGTTATAAATAGTATAGATGCTTACTTTGATAGTGGAAGAGATGAGATGGATTATTATGTAGAATTTCATAGTCTCTATATAAAATAATAAATATAGAC
>CAZBAK010000009.1:0-21244 GCA_964489715.1 uncultured Tissierella sp.
GAGTTACTAAAATTTCTGACAGCATTATGAGACATATGATCATTAAAGAAGATGAGTAATCTTAAAGGATGGTGGAAAAAATGAATAATGTTGTATTAATAGGAAGATTAACAAGGGATCCAGAGTTAAGATATATTCCTTCAGGTCAAGCAGTATCTACTTTTTCACTAGCAGTAGATAAGAACTTATCAAAAGAAAAAAAGCAAGAGATGGAATCGAGAAATCAGCCAACTGCTGATTTTGTAAATATAGTTGTTTGGGGCAGAACTGCAGAGAACTGTGCTAATTATTTAGCAAAGGGTAGACTTGTAGCAGTTCAAGGTAGAATCCAATCAGGCAGTTATGAAGCGAAAGATGGAACTAGAAGATATACTACTGACGTAGTAGCACAAACTGTAGAATTCCTAGAGTGGGGAGATAAACCACAAGGAGATTCTAGAGAAAAAGACTCTGATCTTTCAGATTTACAAGATTTTCATCCAATAGATAACGACGATATTCCATTCTAGAGGAGGGAAAAACATGCAAAGAAGATTTAAACCAAGAAAAAAAGTTTGTAGTTTTTGTGCTAATAAGTCAAACACTATAGACTATAAGGATATAAACCAATTAAATAAACATATAACAGATAGAGGAAAAATTCTTCCAAGAAGAGTTAACGGAAACTGTTCAAAGCATCAAAGAGAACTTACTATAGCTATTAAAAGAGCTAGGCAAGTTGCATTACTTCCATATAGTGCAGATTAAGAGAGGAATTTTCCTCTCTTTTTTATATTTAAAGGCAAGTTTTTATTTGACTTATAGACTTTAAATATGTATCATTTTAGTATGTATAATTAGCTATATAATATTGGAAAATTAAGAATAAATTTATATTTAACAAAGTAGATTTTTAATATATAACATAAGGAGCGGATTAAATAGTTATAGACTTTCTATAGCTTGAATTATTGTTATATAGACATAATATAAGAGGTGATTTTTTGAAGGAGAGTAAGTTTGACAATTTTTATTTTAAAACTTTTGTTATAGTAATGCTATCAACACTTTTAGCTCTCTATGGCATATATTTTCTACCATTTATTCTGGCCTTATTTCCCTTACTTTTTGTAGCCAATATCGTTAAAGATGGCTTAAGTGAAGGGCTTAAAAATATGATAGTTACAATTGCAATAATTACACTGATAACATCTATAAATATAGGCTTTGCCCTAGCTATTGTCTTTATTCCTTTTACCATAGTTCTTTCCCTTCTAATTAAGAAAAGACAATCAAATATAAGAATATTAGCTTTATCATCAGTTACATTTTTTTTATCCATACTACTTATGTTTTTCTTAATAAGAGTTTTAGGAACGGATATAGTAAAATATATAGAAAATATGATCAAAGAAGCTATAGATGTTCAAATTGAAATGCTAGAAAATGTAGGACTCAGTAATTATGATTTTTTCAATATGAAGCAGCAGCTAAAAGAAGTTTATAAGTATATATTGTTAATCATTCCTTCCCTGGCTCTAATCCTATCAACTTTTATAAGCTATATAAACTATATTTTATCTGGTATAATACTAGATAAGTTGGGAGTTAAAATTGTTAATATACCTAAGTTTTCTAAATTTACTCTTCCAAGCAATATAATACCTGGAACTTTACTTATGTTATTCTTAACATATATAGCTGGCAGTTTAGGATTTTCCTATTACCAGACCATGCTAGTAAACATAGGTGTCTTAATAACAATTGGATTACTTATACAGGGATTGTCAGTGGTAGATCATCTTTTAAATAAGTTAAAATTCAATTTAATATTTAAGATAGTCTTTTATGTCTTCTTTGTATTTAATCAAGCTATAATATCTATAATAACATTGATAGGACTTGGAGATCTAATATTTGACTTTAGAAAATTACGAGTAAGAAAAAGGTTCCAGTAGGAGGATATATATGAATAATTTGTTTCATTGGTATGATAATAAGATACAGATGATAATTTCTGGAATCTTTGTGGTTGTAATAAGTATATTTAAACCAGTAGTTGGCTTAATAGCTGCTATAGCTTTTGGATATATTATATATTTAGAATTTATAGAAGCCAAAGAAAATAATAATAGAATAGATAGATATGTAGAAGATCTGTCTGAAACTTTTGAATCTGCTACAAAGCATGCCATATTTAATATGCCTTTTCCCCTGGTTATGATAGATGATAGTGGGAATATTATATGGTATAACACATCATTTATTGAAATGATAACAGAAGAAGAAATATTAAATGAAAAAATTACTGAACTGGTTCCAAATGTCAGTATAAAGGATATATTGGATAGAAGTGAAAAAGAGCCCCTGGCTATAAGCTATGACAATAAAGACTATCTGGTGCATTTAAATTTTGTAGACGCTCAAAAAAAATCATCTTCAGATGGTGAGTCAGATAATATTATAATGCTATATTGGGTAGAAAATACAGATTATGTAAGATTAGAAAACAAGTATGAAGATGAGATCACTGTGCTTATGTTGGCCTATATAGATAATTATGACGATGTAAGAAATACTACACCAGATATAAATAGACCACTTTTATTTGCGGAAATAGATAAGATTATGAATGAGTATTTTTCTAACTATAATGCCATAGTTAGGAAATATGAAAATGACAAATACATGATAATACTAAGCAATGAATCTTTTAAGACAATAAAGGATAAAAAATTTGATATATTAGATGAGATGAGAGATTTAGAATTTGGAAATACCATACCTATAACTCTCAGTATAGGAGTAGCTGAAAATGGACATGATTATCTGACAAGCTTCAATAACTCTAGGGCAGCTATTGATATTTCCCTAGGTCGTGGTGGAGATCAGGCAGTTATAAATAAAGATGGAAACTTTGAATTTTATGGAGGAAAGTCTAAGGCTGTTGAAAAGAGAAATAAGGTTCGTGCAAGAGTTATAGCCTATGCACTTAGACAATTGATAGAACAATCTAGCAGGGTCTTTGTAATGGGACATAGAAATCCTGATATGGATTCCATAGGTTCAGGTATTGGTGTTCTCAGAGCTATTAAAAATAGGGAAAAAGAAGGCTATCTTATATTAAAGGAAGAAAACTCTTCCATAAGAAACTTGCTTCAAAAGCTTAAAACAGATCAAGCAGAACTCTTAGAAAATATAATAAGTCCAGAAGAAGCAGAGGATATGATAGATAGAGATTCTCTTTTGATCCTAGTAGATAATCACAAGCCAAGTTTAACAGAAAGCCCAGAACTAGTAGAAATGTCTAAAAAGATAGTAATAATAGACCACCATAGAAGAGGGGCCGAGTTTGTAAAGGATCCTGTCTTAACCTATTTAGAACCCTATGCATCTTCCGCCAGTGAATTGGTAACTGAAGTTTTAACATATATGAGTGATGATATAAATCTCACTAAATTTGAAGCGGAAGCCCTGCTGGCAGGAATAACTGTAGATACTAAAAACTTTAGTTTTCAAACAGGAGTTAGAACATTTGAAGCAGCTTCTATTCTTAAAAGGGCAGGAGCAGATACTACAGTTGTAAGGCAACTATTTAGAGATGACTATGACACATTTATAAATCGAGCTGATGTTATAAGCTCTTCTAAGATTATAAATGGTAATATTGCCATAGGTGTCTTAAAGAAGGAACTTGAAGATAGTGTATTGATAGCTGCTCAATCGGCAAATGAGCTACTTGATATAAATGGAGTTGAAGCCTCCTTTGTCTTGACACCTTCAGATGATAAGATTCATATATCTGGCAGAAGTCTTGGAAGCATATCAGTACAGATTATAATGGAAGCTTTAGGAGGAGGAGGCCACTTAACAAGTGCTGCAACTCAGCTTGAAGAGGTCAGTCTAGATGAAGCAGAGGAAAAACTTATAGAAGCAGTAGATAAATATTTAGAGGAGGAAGAAGAATAATGAAAGTTATATTATTAGAAGACGTAAAGGGATTAGGATCAAAAAATGAACTTGTAAATGCTAAGACAGGATACGCCAGAAACTTCTTATTACCTAAAGGAGCAGCAATAGAGGCAACTCCAGCTAATTTAAAGAAGTGGAAAGAAGATATGAAGGAAAAAGAAGCAAGAGAAAAAGCAGAAAAAGACCAAGCTATGAAATTAAAGGAAAAAATAGAAAAAGTAACAGTAGAACTAGAATCCAAGGCTGGTGAAGGTGGAAGATTATTTGGTTCCATAACAAGCAAAGATATAGCTGAAGCTTTAGAAAAGCAGCACAAGATAGAAGTAGATAGAAGAAAAATAGAATTAAAGGATAATATAAAAACTGCTGGTATAACAGTAGTAGAAGTAAGGGTTTATCCAGAGATTACGGCTGATTTAAAAGTCAATGTAACTGTAACAGTAGAATAGGATTTGATAAAATGGAAGCATCAATAGGGCGTATTCCGCCTCATAGTATAGAAGCTGAAGAATCAATACTTGGATCTATGATAGTAGATAAGTCTGCTATAAATACAGCTGTAGAAATAATACGTCCAGAGGATTTTTACAGGCAATCAAATGGAGAAATTTACAGTGCTATAATAGATCTATTTAATAAAAATGAACCTGTAGACCTTATTACACTTCAAGAAGAGTTAAAAAGACGGGGGACCCTAGAATCCATAGGTGGTGTAACCTACTTAGCTAACCTATCTGGTGGGGTTGCTACAACTGCAAACACTGAATATTATTGTAAAATAGTTGATGAAAAATCAACCCTTAGAAAGCTTATAACTTCCAGCAATGAGATAATAGGGAAAGCCTATGAAGATAGCGAAGATGTAAATATTATAATAGAAGTGGCAGAAAAGAACATATTTGATATAACTCAGGGAAGTCAGAGAGAAGGATTTTCTCCTATTAATGAAGTGCTATTGGACAGTTTTGCTAAGATTGAAGAAATGGCTGCAAATAAAGGTGGACTTACAGGCCTTACAACTGGCTTTATAGATATGGATATGAAATTATCTGGCCTTCAAAAATCGGACCTGATTCTTCTAGCAGCAAGACCTTCTATGGGTAAGACTGCCCTTGGAATAAATATAGTTACAAATAGTGCCCTTAAAGCAGGAGCAAAAGTAGCAGTGTTTTCCCTTGAGATGAGCAAGGAACAGTTGGTTCAAAGAATGATTGCAGCCACAGCCCATGTAGATCTTCAAAAGATAATAAGTGGAAGATTAAATGAAGAAGAATGGCTTAATATAATTAATTCTATGGGGCCTCTTTCAGCAGCTGATGTGTTCATTGATGATACAGCAGGTATAACTCTTATGGAGATGAAGGCAAAGTGTAGAAGATTAAAAATAGAAAGTGGTCTAGATCTAGTTGTTATAGATTATTTACAACTTATGGAGATGGAAGGAAGACAGGAGAGTAGGCAGCAGGAAATATCCTCTATTTCCCGTGGACTTAAGGCTCTGGCCAAGGAAATGGATTGTCCTGTAATAGCCCTATCTCAGCTTTCACGTGCTCCAGAACTTAGGGCTGACCATAGGCCTATACTTTCAGATTTAAGAGAGTCTGGAGCCATAGAGCAGGATGCAGATGTAGTTTTGTTCCTATATAGAGATGACTACTATAATGAAGATTCTGATCAAAAGAATATTGGAGAGCTTATTATAGCCAAGCACAGGAATGGACCTACAGGCACCCTGGAACTGGTATTTAAAAAGGAATTTACAAAATTCTTAAATAAAGAAAACTTTGCAAGGGAAGAATCTTATTAATCTTGTTGAAAACATAAACTAATAGGGTATAAAAGAATATAGGCTATTAGATCAAAAAATAAAAATAATTACTTCGGGCCCTAGGTTCGAAGTAAATTTTATCTATAGGAGATAAAGATGGAGATAAGAGGAGAAAGAATAATAATAAAACCTTTAACACTTGAAAATGTATTCCATATGAAAAACTGGGGTAAACATGATAACCCCCTTTTAGAGGATTATAATTTTCCTGATATGAGTGATGCCCAAATAAGAAAATGGTACAATTACAAGACCAGATCATTTACCAGTAAATATTTTGGTATATCATTAAAGGATGGAAGACTTATAGGATATATGGGCATGAAAGAATTAAAGCTTTTAAGAAAAGAATCTACTCTTGGTATTGTATTTGATCCTAACTATATGGATATGGGATATGGAAGTGAAACATTGAAGGTTTTTTTAAATAGCTATTTTACGGATATGAATATGAAGAAAATGTATCTTGAGGTGGCAGAATTCAATAAGCGGGCCCACAGGGTATATAAAAAAATGGGCTTTACTAATGTAGGATATTATTTAGAAGAATTTTTTGATGATAGAATAGATATAAGTACAAAATACTTTAAGGAAGTTCAATCATCTTTTGTAATAAGTGATGGGAAAGTATATAATTATATATATAAGATGAAACTAGATAGAGAATTTTTCTTAGGCAATATTTCAAATAATAAGTAAACTGACGGAGAGTTGATCATATGAGTTTTAAACTACAAACTACAGACATGGACCTGGGGGATACCCCAATTGAAAACATCTTTATAAATGATTATATGCCAATGGCAAATGGAACATATGTCAAGGTGTATCTATTAGGTTATAAATATGCCAATGATAAGGATATAAATGTAGAATTAAACAATACAACCATATCTAAACATTTAGACATACCCCTAGAAGATGTCTTAAGGGCATGGGATTTTTGGGAGAAAAAGGGAATCATAGAAAAATCTATTGAAGAGGATAGAGAAGAAGTAAACTATGAAGTCAAATTTTTAAATCTAAAACAACTATATATAAAAAACAATATAAATCTTTGGGCAGAAAAAGAAGAAAAACCTAAAGTCTATAGCTATAGTACAAGGGATCTTGTAGATGCTAATAAGGTGCCTGAAGTAAATAAAATGTTTAACAATATAGATGATATAATGAGAAGGCAGACTACCCCTAGTGAAAAACAAAAGATATTAAAGTGGATACATGATTACAATATGAATCCTGATGTAATAGAAAAGGCCTTTGACTATTCAGTGGAAGAAAGAGGAGTAAAGGGCTTTCCCTATATAGAAAAGATAATTGCAAGCTGGTATGATGGTGGATATACAAGTATGGATCTACTATTAGAACATTTAAAGGAAAATGATGAAAAATACTATAGATACCAAAATATAATGAGATCCCTAGGTCTTCATAAAAGACCTATTAAGGCCAGTGAGAAAAAACTAATAGATAGATGGTTTGAACAATTAGAACTTAGCTTGGAGCTTGTTTTAGAGGCCTCCCAGCGTGTTAAGATTGCAGAACCTAGTGTAGAATATCTTGATGGGATAATTAAAGATTGGCATAAGAAAGGTATTAAGACTGTTGAGGATATAGATGTCTTAGATGTAAAAGAAGAAAAAGTTAAGAAGGCTGGAGCCAAAAGAACTCCTAAAAAAGGACAAGCTAGCGTTACAAGATTTCATAACTTTGAACAAAGAACTGACAAGTATTCTTCAGATGAATTAGAAGCTATAGCTAGGAGAAAGAGAGATGCTTATAGCCAAAGGGCAAAAGGTGATGGGTAGATGTATAAAGATATTTTAAAATCAATTCATTTAGATTATGAAAAAAAAAGAGATGAAGAAGAAAGACTCAAAAGAGCTAGAATACAAGAAGTGTATAAGAAGATTCCTGCCATAAAAAGAATCGATGAAGATATATTTAAAATAGGACTCCAGATGTCCAGATTTATCATAGGAAATCCTCATGGATATAAAGAAAATATGGAAAAGGCACAGGAGAAGATAGAAAAATTAAAGATGGAAAAGGCTTTTTTACTGACTGAATCCAATATAGATACTGACTATATGGAAAAAAACTATACTTGCAAGCTATGTAAGGATACTGGATACTTAGACAGTGGACAAAAATGTAATTGTTTGAAACAAAGACTGGTATCCAAGGCATATAAGATGAGCAATATTGAGACAAATCTCTTAAGAGATAATTTTAAGAACTTTGATATAGACTTGTTTAAGGATGAAGCCTTTGAAGGAGAGAGCATGACTCCAAAGGAAAATATGCTTGATATTTTGAGTATAGCTGAAGGATTTATAGCAAATTTTGATGATAGAAATGAAGACAATCTACTTTTCTATGGAACTACAGGACTTGGTAAGACATTTCTCTGTTCCTGTATTGCAAAGGCCCTCTTAGATAAGGATAAAATAGTAGTCTATCAAACAGCCTTTACAATCTTAGAGATCCTAGAGAGAAAAAGATTTGGAAATAAAAATAGGGATAGAAGTTCCTATGAATATGACCTATTGTTTGATGCAGACCTTCTTATAGTAGATGATCTTGGAACTGAAGTTTCAAATACCTTTACAAATGCTGAGATATTCAATATTGTAAATACCAGAATTATAAGAGGCAAAAAGACAATAATATCTACAAACTTAACCCCTAAAGAGATATCAGAAATATATACAGATAGGGTGTTTTCCAGAATCTTACAGCAATTTATACCCTTAAAATTCTTTGGTCAAGACTTGAGATGGGAGTAATTTTTCAGGTAGATTTTAAAAGTTAAAATAAACTTTAAAAAACAAGCTTTTAAAAGCTTGTTTTTTTTTATCCTTTTGATATATACTGATATTATAAGATAATAAAAGAAGAGGTGAATCCTAATGAATAAAACAATTCATGATATTATAGATGCAATAGTCTTTATCGCCGGTCTATCTATTATATTTAGGCTGCTAGGATATTTTGAAATAGATTTAAATTATAGATATAAATATATATGGATAATCCTAGGATTTTTAATCCTATGGATCGCAGGTAAAATGATCCTTAGGAGATTAATAGCTAAAAGTAAGAAAGAAAGAGATGAATCTAGATAAAAGGTGGGAATAGTATGGATACATGGCATGTTTTTGCAATAATAGGCACCATATCCTTTGCCCTACAGGGGGGATTGATTGCAATGGAAAAGAAATATGATTTATTTGCAGTCTACCTACTTGGCCTACTTACAGCCTTTGGTGGAGGGGTATTGCAGAAGGTTTTAATAGGAGGATCTGACTATCAGCTGTGGAACCAGCAAGGACTTTTTCTGGTAGCTATTAGTTCAATTACAATAGTAATTATTCTACCTAAACAAATTATAAAGAGTGAAGTATTGTGGACAAATATCTTAGATGCTTTTGGAATTATAGCATTTGCAATTGAAGGTTCTAGTAATGCTATAAATATGGGACTTCCAACCAGTGCAGTTGTAGTTTCTGCACTAATAACAGCTACTGGTGGTGGAGTTATTCGTGATCTAATGACCCATAGAAAGACTATACTATTAGAGGGAAATATCTATGGACTTTGGATCTTTTTAATTGGTTTAATAATGGGGATTCAAGGAACAGAAGCTATTAAGTATCAATACCTACTATTTGTTATATTTACCACCCTCCGTATCCTATCCTTTGCCTATGATTGGAAGATCCCCTATAGGAACTATTAAATGGAAAGACTATAGAGTTTTAACAAGAAAAAATCCAAGTAGCCTAGACTACTTGGATTTTTTCTTTGCCCTAGACCTATTGAGATTGATTTAACTGGTAGAGAGAATGGTCAATCTTATATAGGATCTTTTTTAAATTGACTTTTTCATCTTCGCTAAGATGAGATAGGCAGCTTTGATATATTTGACTTAAATAGGCCTCACTTTCTTGGAAATGTCTTTCTATTACAGGTTTTACTTTTATATAATAGATACGCTTATCCTTGTTACATTGAGTTTTTTCAACATAGCCCTTAGAAAGCAATTTCTTTATAATCTGACTGGCAGCAGGCCTTGTAATCTCTGCTTTTTCTGCAAAGTCTGAAAATCTAGGACTTCCCAAAGAATATAGGATGTCTAGATAGTATAGATCATTGGCCCCTATCCCTGGAATAGACAGGGAAAACTTTTCACTTTTGTATAGTTCTTCAAATTTTTTGTATATACTAGGAATCAACAAGCTAATTTCCTTCATACTACACCTCCAATTAGTTAGCCTAGCTTATCTTTTATTTATTCACTTCTCAATGCTTCCACCGGGTCCTTGTTGGCAGCAGTTGAAGATGGTATTAAGCCTGAAATAAAGGCTAAAAACATGCTAATAAATATTAGGACAATTATAGCCCTAGCTTCCAGATAGGCAATATTTGGAATACCAAACCTCTCATAGACTAAAACATTGGCAATGCTAGAGATTATATAGCTTATTAGAATTCCAAAACTTCCCGCAACAAAACCAATTATTAAAGTCTCAGCATTAAAGACCCTTCGAATATCCTTCTTGCTTGCACCAATAGCTCTTAAGATACCTATTTCCTTAATTCTCTCAAGAACTGATACATAGGTTATAACACCAATCATTATTGAGGAAACCACAAGGGATATACCTACAAAGGCAATCAGGGCATAGGATATTGTGTTGATAATTGTAGTTACAGAAGATAAAATAGCAGCAATCAAGTCTGTATAGTTTACCATCTTATCCTCTTGGTCAGTATTTTTCATTTCCTTGTTATAGCTTTCAATAAATTCAACAACATTTTCCTTTGTTGTAAAATCCTTGGGATAAAGATTTATTTCTTTTGGTTCATCTAGGTCTCTATAACCTAAAGTCTCCAAGTTTGAACTTTGACTGATTTCTTCTCGCTCTCCTAGACTACGAATAAGATTAAAAAACTCTTCCTCATCTATATTAAATTGGAAAGCTTCTGCCAAGACATTGGGATCAAAGCTTACTGCATTTTGAATATTTGCTCCTATATTAGCCATCTGGCCTTGGAATTCTCTAGCAAAATCCTCTTGAACCCTATTTATTAATTGATTGAAACTAGTACTTACATAGCTGTTAAAATAATTTTGAACAATCTCTGTTAATGTCTCAGCTATCTGTGCATTATCGTTTATTCTTTCAAAGTCTTGAATTAGTCTGTTTTGAACTTCTTCACTTCCTATATAGACTTCAAAGTTTGAAACCCATTGATCTAGATCAGTGACCTCTTGTTGATTTTGTGTTTCTACAAAATCTTGAAGCAGGGAGACTAAAATAGCCTGGATCTCTTCCAGGGGAACATTAACCTGGCTGGCAATGTTTTCAGCAAGAACATTTAGCTCTAGGCTAGGTAGATCGGAAGGATCAATATTGATGTTAAAATTTGAAATATCAATATTCAATGCAGATTGGTCAAAAGAAAATGCATTTTGAATTGCAGCTTGATCAATAGTAATAAAATCTTGTAGATTAAAGAGTTCGCTTGGGACCAATTCTTCTTCATCATCAAAGGCCTTGCCTGTAAATACATTTATATCCTTTTTATCCAGCTGCTCTTGAACAATATCATAGCTGGAAGCTTCCTGGATTAAATAGTTTGTAAGCTGGGAAGGATAATAGATTCCTGAAGATAAAACTGGATTTCTAGTATCAGGATCGGCTCTTACAATTCCAACAACCTTTAAATCTAATCCATTTTCAATTACCTGGTCCATATGCTTAGTATTGTCTGATTTATCCACCCAAAGTTCAAAAGATTCATCATAGCTATACTTTTCAGCAGGATTTATAAGCTTAAAGTTAACTCCCATTATTTCTTGAAAATTGATCTTATCTTTTTCATCTTTATCTACCTCTAGATTTTCTTCATTGACAAAGTTCTCAAACATCTTTTTTAAATCTGTACGATCCTTAAGACCTAGTGCATACATGGTTGTATCTGTTAGAGAACCATTGTTTAATAAGACAACGACCAGCTCATCTTTTTTTGTTGGCCACTTACCTTCCAGCAGCTCATATTGTTCTTCAAAAAATGAAATATCACCTGGTAGTTCACTAAAGTTTTGCATGCCAAAATCACCAGCACCAGATATTAAATCAAATCCAGGAGCATCACCAAAGCCAAATTGAGAAAAGACTGTATCTGGATTTACTTGCCTAACAGCTGCCTTTTCCCCTTGTAAATAAATCTGTGGAGTAATGCCATACTTATATTGAATATTTTTAACATAGGGATCGATATCTTCTTGATTGTCTTCTAAGTGTTTTTTAAAACTCTTTAGATCATTTTTATTTTGAAAGGAAAAAAGAGATGTGATGGTATTGATTATAGGGACTTCATCTTCTTCGGCTTCTTCTCTTTCAACAGTTATTGGAGGATTTCCATCTCCTCCTAGAAAACTAGTAATATCAATACCAGATGAATCAATACTTATGGGAAAGGCACTCATGGTTTCCTGTTCAACACTATCTATATAGTTGTTGATTCCACTTGCCAGGGCTAGAATCAGTGCAATACCAATAATTCCTATAGATCCAGCCACAGCAGTAATAAAGGTTCTGCCTTTTTTTGTCATTAAATTACTAACTGAAAGGGAAAGGGCAGTTAAAAAGGACATATTGGATTTTTTAGATGGTTTTTTCCCCACTAGGCCTGGCTGAACTTTAAGATTATAAGGGTTGGTGTCTCCAATAACCATACCATCCTTAAGCTGGATAATTCGATTAGTATACTCATTAGCAAGATCTGGATTGTGGGTAACCATGATAACCAGCCTATCCTTGGCTATCTCTTCAAGTAACTCCATTACTTGATCTGAAGTAGTACTATCAAGAGCCCCTGTTGGTTCATCAGCCAATACAATTTCAGGATCGTTAATCAGGGCACGGGCTATGGCAACTCTCTGCATTTGGCCTCCAGATAACTGAGTTGGCAGCTTATAAATATGATCAATAAGTCCAACATCATCTAGGGCTTCAATAGCACGTTTTTTACGTTCCTTGGCTGAGACTCCACTTAGGGTCAAAGCCAATTCCACATTTGCTAGGGCGGTTTGATGGGGTATTAGATTATAACTTTGAAAAATAAAACCAACCCTTTTATTTCTATAAGTATCCCAATCAGTAGACTTGTACTTTCTTGTAGATAATCCTTCAATTATAAGATCGCCATCATCATATTGATCAAGTCCACCAATTATATTTAACATTGTTGTCTTGCCTGAACCAGATGCACCTAGGATGGAAACAAATTCATTTTCCCTAAATGTAATGGAAACTTTATTTAAGGCATTTTGTACAAAATCTCTTGTCTTATAAGATTTTGTTATATTCTTAAGTTCTAACATTTATATCACCTTTTTCTAAATTATTTTAAATTTAACTTAGATAGATCTTCTATTCTATATGCTTTCTATAGCTTCTAATTTATTGTGTTAAAGTAAGATTAGTTAAGAGAATTAATTAAGTTAATTAACCAATTTTAGCATATCTTTTTACTGATTGCAAAAAGATCTTTTATAGCTAGGGAATTTTAAATAAGGATAGAAGGGTATAATTAAACTAGTATATAATATTAAGTGAGATAGAAGTAGTTAATAGGGCTTTTAAGGCAAGTTTGCCTTTTGTTTCTGAATGTGTCAAATCTAAGGAGGTAAATTATGTATGATGTGGTCATTGTAGGAGCAGGTATAATAGGTACTTTTATAGCTAGGGATCTTTCAAAATACCATTTAAAAGTTCTAGTTGTAGACAAGGAAAATGATATTTCTAACGCTACTACAAAAGCTAATAGTGGAATAATTCATGCAGGATATGATGCAAGGCCAGCTAGCTTGAAGGCTAGATTTAATCTAGAAGGAAATGCTATGCTTGATAAAATCTGTGAAGAATTAGATGTGGCTTTTAAAAGAATAGGATCCTTAGTTGTAGCTTTTAATGGAGATGAAATAAAAAAATTAGAAGAAATATATAATAATGGAATAAAAAATGGAGTTCCAGGTATGAGAATTATCCATAGAAGGGAACTTAAAAAGATGGAGCCAAATATAACAGATGAAGCTATAGCTGCTTTATATTCTCCTACAGCAGCTATAGTTGGTCCTTGGGAATTGGCTATAGGCTTGATGGAAAATGCCATGGACAATGGAGTAGAACTTTCCTTAAATACTGAAGTTTTAGATATAAAGAGAAAAGAAAGGGCCTATAAGTTAATTACAAATAAGAGAGATATAGACACAAGATACATAATAAATGCAGCAGGTGTCTATGCTGATAAGATCCACAATATGGTATCTTCTCCAAAGTTTAAAATAATTCCTAGAAGAGGTCAGTATTTTTTACTTGATAAAAGTGCAGGAGATCTTGTAAATACTATAGTATTTCAGTGTCCTACAAGAGAAGGAAAGGGAGTAATAGTTCTTCCTACAGTTCATGGCAATCTATTAGTAGGACCTAATGCAGAAGAAATTCACCATAAGGATAATGTGGAGACTACAGATAAAAGCTTAAACTATGTAAGAGAATCTTCCCAAAAGGCTATAAAAAATATACCCTTTGGAGAAGTTATAAGAACTTTTTCAGGTATCCGTGCCACACCTGAGAATAGAGACTTTATAATTGAAGAAGCAAGTGATGCCAAAGGCTTTATAGATGTAGCTGGTATAGAGTCCCCTGGTCTTTCAGCTGCAGCAGCTATAGGAAAATATGTAGAAGAACTTTTAAAAGATATAGATGGAGCTTTTCAGCTTAAAAAGCATTATAATCCTAGGAGAAAGGCCATAATTCATTTTATGGAATTAAGTGATGAAGAAAAAAAAGAGATCCTTAAAAAGGATCCTAAATATGGAAGAATAATATGTAGATGCGAAAATATAAGTGAAGGTGAAATAGTAGATTCTATCCATAGAAATGCTGGGGGAAGAAGCGTAGATGCTATAAAAAGAAGAGTAAGGCCTGGAAGTGGAAGATGCCAGGGAGGCTTTTGCCAACCCAAAGTTATGGAAATATTAGCTAGAGAATTAGATATAGATATAAGGGAGGTCCTAAAGGATAGATTGGGAACAAATATAGTTCTCTATAAGATCAAGTAAGATTAAATTCCAATAAAAAGGTGGGATGATTTAATGCTATATTATGATATAGTTGTTGTAGGTGCTGGTCCTGCAGGTCTAGCAGCTGCCATAAGTGCAAGAAAAGAAGGGGCGGAAAAAATACTTCTAGTTGAAAGAGATAGAGAAATGGGTGGCATATTAAATCAATGTATACACAATGGCTTTGGAATAGAGTATTTTAAAGAAGAACTGACAGGACCAGAATATGCCCAAAGATTTATAAACACTTTAAAAGAAATGAAAATAGACTATAAACTAGATACTATGGTATTAGATATAAGCCCTCAAAAGGAAGTTACATGTATAAACTCTATAGATGGACTTATGAAGATAAAAGCTAAGGCTATAGTCTTAGCTATGGGTTGTAGGGAAAGAAGCAGAGGAGCCTTAAACATAGCTGGTACAAGGCCAGTTGGAGTATATAATGCAGGGCTGGCCCAAAGACTTATAAATATGGAAGCCTATATGCTAGGTAAAAAATTTATAATACTTGGTTCTGGTGATATTGGCCTTATAATGGCTAGAAGATTAGTTCTAGAAGGAGCGGAAGTTATAGGAGTCCTAGCCAGGGGAAGCTATGCCGCAGGTCTTTCTAGAAACCTAGTCCAGTGCTTAGAAGACTTCCATATACCTCTTATGCTACAACACAATATAGTTAAAATAAATGGAAAAGACAGGGTAGAAAGTGTAGTAGTATCCCAAACAGATGAAAACAAGAGACCTATAGCAGGAAGCGAAAGAGAATATAAATGTGACACAGTTCTTATTTCTGCAGGGCTGATTCCAGAAAATGAATTATCAAAGGGAGCGGGTATATCCTTAGATAAAAATACTGGTGGACCAATAGTAGATGAAAGTATGGAAACAGAAGTAGAAGGAATATTTGCCTGTGGAAATGTACTTCATGTTCATGATCTAGTAGACTATGTAACTGAAGAAAGTAGTCATGCAGGTAGGAGCGCAGCTAAATATATTAAAGGGAAAGTAGGAAGAAAGAGAGATTATATAGACTTAGTAGCAGGTGAAGGTATAGGATCTATAGTGCCTCAAAGACTAAATAAAGAAAATCTAGACAAGCCTTTAGAATTATTCTTAAGAGTTAGAGATATATATGAAGATTCAAAAATACTAGTAAAACTTGATGGAAGAGAAATAAAGACTTTTAAAAGGAAATTTATGATACCAAGTCAAATAGAGAAGCTGAAATTAAAGCTTGATATATCACAAGTTAAAGATGAGAGTATCTTAACTGTAGAGATCTTAAGGGGAGAGAAATAATATGGACAAAAGAGAAATCATATGTATAGTTTGTCCCATAGGCTGCCATATGGAACTAGTCCAAGATAGAGGAGTAGAAGCTGGCTATAGAGTTTATGGTGCCCAATGTAAAAGAGGTAGGGTCTATGGAGTAAAAGAAGTTACAAGGCCTACTAGACTGCTTACAACTACTGTAGAAATCCAGGGTGCAGATCTTCCAAGACTTCCAGTTAGAAGTGCCAGGGAGCTAGCAAAGGATAAAATATTAGAAGCTATAAGCCTTATAAAAAAAATAAAAGTAAAGGCACCAATTAAGATGGGTGATGTATTGCTGGAAAATATATTAGATACTGGAGTAGATATAATAGCTAGTAGAGATTTAACTGAGGCTAGAGAGGAGAAGATTTATGGATAAAAAATACATAATGGCATTAGATCAAGGAACTACAAGTTCAAGAGCAATTTTATTTAATCATGAAGGTGAAATAGTAAAGACAGCACAAAATGAATTTACTCAATATTATCCAAATAGTGGATGGGTAGAGCATGATCCTATGGAGATTTGGGGTACTCAATCAGGAGTAGCAAGAGAAGTACTTGAAACTGCTGGAATAAGGCCAGATCAAATAGGAGCTATAGGAATTACAAATCAAAGAGAGACAACTGTTGTATGGGATAAAAATACTGGTAGACCTATCTACAATGCTATAGTTTGGCAGTGTAGAAGAACAGCTTCTATATGTGCTGATTTAAAAGAAAGAGGGCTTGATAGATATGTTAAGGAAAATACAGGACTCTTAATAGATGCCTACTTTTCTGCAACAAAGATCAAATGGATACTGGATAATGTTCAAGGTGCCAGGGAAAAGGCGGAGCAGGGTGAATTATTATTTGGTACTATTGATACCTGGATTATATGGAATCTAACCAGAGGCAAGGTCCATGTAACTGACTATACTAACGCCTCAAGAACTATGATCTATAATATAAAAGATCTTAAATGGGATAAAAAGCTCTTAGAGGAATTAGATATACCAGCTTCTATGCTTCCAGAGGTAAAGAATTCAAGTGAAATCTATGGTGTTACGGATCCTCACACATTTGGAGGGGCTGAGATTCCTATAGCTGGAATAGCAGGAGACCAGCAGGCAGCCCTATTTGGACAAGCTTGTTTTGATCCAGGAATGGCTAAAAATACTTATGGAACGGGATGCTTTATGCTTATGAATACAGGAGAAGAGATAATATCATCACAAAATGGACTCTTAACCACAATTGCCTGGGGAATAGATGGCAAGGTGGAATATGCTCTAGAAGGAAGTATCTTTGTAGCAGGAGCTGTAGTTCAATGGCTTAGAGATGAGCTACAAATAGTTCATGATGTTAAAGACACAGAATACTTTGCAGGAAAGGTGGAAGATACTGGAGGAGTATATCTGGTTCCAGCCTTTGTAGGCCTTGGTGCTCCTCATTGGGATATGTATGCAAGAGGATCTATATCAGGTATAACCCGTGGTACAAATAGAAATCATATAATAAGGGCTTCACTAGAGTCTATAGCCTATCAGACTCGAGATGTACTAAAAGCCATGGAAGAAGACTCAGAGATAAGCTTAAAGACCTTAAAGGTAGATGGAGGAGCAGTAGAGAACAATTTTTTAATGGGCTTTCAAGCAGATATCTTAAATGTACCAGTTTATAGACCAAAAATAACCGAAACTACAGCTCTTGGAGCAGCCTATCTAGCAGGATTGGCAGTAGGATTTTGGAAAGACAAAAAAGAGATAAGAGATAAGTGGAGTGTGGACAGGGTCTTCCATCCTAGTATGGAGAGGGAGAAGAGAGACAAACTATATGGAGGATGGGAAAGGGCCATAGGAAGATCAAAAAATTGGCAGGAAGAATAAATAAATAATTATATGCAAATAAAGTATTGCAAATATTGCAATACTTTGCTATACTAAACTAAATACAAATAAATTCTATTATAAAGATGAGTAACTAGATGTTTCCCTTTAAGAGAGTTAAAGATTGGT
Source organism: uncultured Tissierella sp. (assembly GCA_964489715.1). Classification (GTDB taxonomy): domain Bacteria; phylum Bacillota; class Clostridia; order Tissierellales; family Tissierellaceae; genus Tissierella_A. The sequence continues at coordinate 18,233 of CAZBAK010000009.1, forward strand.
GGGACTTTAGCAGGGATAAGATAGTGAATGGACTTTATAGAAGCTAGGTAGAAATATTTTAGAGTATACTTAGTCGGAAGCCTACCGTTAACTCAGGACAGGATATGTAAGTATCCCTTGAAGAGAGATGTGTTTTAACACATAACTTAGGTGGCAACGCGAACTTTAACCTTCGTCCTATTATTGGACGGAGGTTTTTTTGTATTTAAATATAAAAAAAGGAGTGGGAATTATGTCAAATAAAGAAGATATAAGAAGAGATGGCTTTAACTCAAAATTCGGTTTTATCTTAGCAAGTGTTGGATCGGCTGTAGGTATGGGAAATATTTGGCTATTTCCATACAGGGTAGGACAATTTGGAGGTTCAGCTTTTTTAATACCATATTTTTTATTTATAGCAATAATTGGATATGTTGGAGTAGTAGGTGAAATGAGCTTTGGAAGGGCTATGGAAACAGGGCCTCTTGGAGCCTTTAAGAAAGCCTTTGAAAGAAGGGGTAAAAGTTATGGAGAAGCTATAGGTATGATACCAGTTATAGGGTCCCTAGGTATAGCCATAGGTTACTCTGTAGTAGTAGGATGGATACTTAGATTCTTAATAGGAACATTTACAGGTTCTATGATGGGGGCTGAAGATTCAGGAGCTTATTTTGGAGCCCTAGCAGGAAGCTTTGGCAGTATAGGCTATCATCTTTTAGGACTAGCACTTTTACTTGTAATACTTTCTTTTGGAGTATCAAAGGGAATAGAAAAGGCAAATAAAGTACTGATGCCTATATTTTTCCTATTGTTTTTACTACTAGCTCTTAGGGTCTTTTTCTTACCTGGATCTATGGAAGGATATAAGTTTATGTTTATTCCAAGATGGGAAGCCTTACTTGATCCAAAGACATGGGTATATGCCCTGGGACAGGCCTTTTTCTCTCTTTCTCTTGCAGGTTCTGGAACTGTAGTTTATGGATCCTATCTCAAGAAGACGGAGGATATAGTAGATAATGCCAAGTATGTGGTCATATTTGACTGTATAGCAGCAATTTTAGCAGCTCTAGTTATAATTCCAGCTGTATTTGCATACAACTTAGATCCAGCATCTGGACCACCACTTATGTTTATAACACTTCCAACTGTATTTAAGCAGATGCCCTTAGGAAATCTATCAGCTATAGTATTTTTTGTAGCAGTATTTTTCGCATCTATTACTTCACTTATGAATCTGATGGAAACACCTATAGAAGCACTACAAGAAAAATTTAAATTATCTAGATTTAAATCAGTTTCTATAATAATAGGCCTATCAGCCTTGGTAGGAGTATTTATTGAAAACGGCAATACTGTATCCATATGGATGGATATTATTTCCATATATGTAATCCCACTAGGAGCCCTATTGGCAGGAATAGTATTCTTCTGGGTAGCAGGAGAAGGCTTTGCCAGAGAAGCTGTTCAAATGGGTAGGCAAAAGAAAATAGGCTCATGGTTTGAACCTATGACAAAATATGTATTTGTAGGCATGACCATACTTGTATATATAATGGGAATTATATATGGAGGTATAGGTTAAGAAGGCGGTTATTAAATTATAAAATTTCAAGCAAAAGTAGGGGAGATCTTAGATCTCCCTTTTTCCTTGGATGCAATAAATCCTGGAAAACGCCCTTCCATGAAAGGAAAAGCAGCTTTCATAAGTCAGGCCTTATTTCCAAAATTTATTGCATCCTAGCAACTCTGCTTATATAAAAGCCAAGTAAATATGAAAAAGTAGGGGCGTAGCTTTGGTCGCCCTTTTTCCATCTATGATTGGCTATATCACTGACTTTTTCCTAGGGAAACTTTACAAAGCTTGTTTAATTTATTAGAATAGGGATATAAATAGATTAGGCACACCTAATCTATAAAGTTTATTTAAACTTTATTTCATATATTTTAAGGAGGAAGAAAATTGAATAAAGCAGTAGAAGTAAAAAATTTAAATGTCTCTTATGGAGCTAATAAAGTATTAGAAGATATAGATTTATCCATTCCAGGAGGAAGATTGATCGGTATTTTAGGCCCCAATGGGGCAGGCAAATCAACCCTTATTAAGGCTATACTAGGACTTATATCTATTGATAGAGGGGAGATTAAAATATCTAATAAAAGGTAGATGAACTTAGAAGAAAGATAAGTTATGTTCCCCAAAGGTCAGACATAGATTGGGATTTTCCAATTATAGTAAAAGATACAGTACTACTTGGAACATATCCTAATCTGGGATTGTTTCGTAGGCCAAAGCAAGAAGATAAGGATTGGGCTATGGAATGTTTAGAAAGAGTAGGTATGGAAGATTATGCTGAAAGGCAGATTGGTGAACTATCAGGTGGCCAGCAGCAAAGAGTTTTCCTTGCAAGATCATTGGCCCAAAAAGCACAATATTTCTTTTTAGATGAACCCTTTGTTGGTATAGATGTTTCCAGCGAGGAAATTATAATCGATATACTAAGAGATCTAAGAGATGAAGGAAAGACAGTATTTGTTATTCATCATGATTTAACAAAGGTAGAAGAATATTTTGATGATCTTATACTTTTAAATAAGGAGTTAATAGCTTCTGGTCCTGTAAGGTCAGTATTTAAAGCTGATTTAATGGAAAAAGCCTATAAGGAACCTCTAGCTATACTTAGAAAGGTAAAGGTCGGTGCCTAATAGGATTTCTAAAAGATTTACTATATTATGGATTTTTATAAAAAGCTCTCTTTACTTCAATAATAGTGGGGATTATCTCTGGGATTATTGGAAGTTTTATAGTCCTAAGGGGCGTGTCCCTAATGGGTGACGCCATATCCCATGCTATATTACCAGGAGTTGCAATATCTTATTTGCTAGGTATAAATTATTTTTATGGGGCAGTGCTTGTAGGCATCCTAGCCTCACTTGGAATAGGAGCAATAAGTCAAAATAGTCGTATAAAAAATGATGCCTCCATAGGGATAGTATTTTCTGCAGCCTTTGCCCTTGGAATTATCCTTATTACAA
>CAZBAK010000009.1:21344-29108 GCA_964489715.1 uncultured Tissierella sp.
TATTACAATAGCTGTAGGTATAATTGTCATATCTGTAGTTGCTCTCTTTTATAAGGAGCTACTTGTTTCCAGTTTTGACGAAACAATGGCAGCAGTCTATGGCTTAAAAACTAGGCTGATACATTATGGAATCATGGTGCTTCTAACTTTAGTAACAGTTGCATCTCTGCAAACTGTAGGTGTAATTTTAGTTATATCAATGTTGGTTACTCCAGCCTCAACGGCTTATTTACTAACAGACCGATTGTCTATAATGATAATTCTTGCATCTAGTTTTGGAGCCCTATCTGCAATAATTGGTATATACTTTAGCTATATTTATAATCTACCATCAGGGCCTGTTATTGCCTTGGCAGCAACTGCTATATTTTTGCTAGCATTAATATTTTCACCAAAACAAGGTTTACTTTGGGAAAAAATTGAAAGTAGAAAGCAAAAAAAATTAAATAATATTTAAATAAAGGAGAATATAAAAAAATGAAGAAATTTTTAAAGTTTATCTTGGTAGGTCTTCTTAGTTTAGGCCTATTGGCTGGATGTTCAGCAGAAGATGGACCAGCTGAGAATGGAAACAAGGATCAAGCCTTAAAAGTAGTTACATCTTTTACAATAATTGAAGATATAGCCAGGGAAATAGGTGGGGACTATTTAGAGATTAATAATCTAGTACCTACTGGCACTGATCCACATGAATATGAACCACTTCCTGAAGATATAAAGAACGCAACAGATGCTGATGTCCTATTTTATAATGGACTAAATCTTGAAGGTGGAAAGGATGGTTGGTTCTTTAAGATGATTGAATCTGTAGGTCAAGATGAGGATAAAATATTTAGCTTAACAGAAAGAGTGGAGCCTATGTATTTAACTAGTGAAGATGGACAAGAAGAAGAAATAAACCCACATTCATTTATAGACCCAGCAGTAGGTATTAAGATGGCAGAAGATATGCGAGATGCTTTAATGGAAGTAGATTCTGATAACAGGGATGCCTATGAAGAAAAAGCTGAGGAATATATAGCACGTTTAAAAGAAATTGACCAAGAATACCAGGAGAGAATCAATGATATAGCTGAAGATAGGCGTATCCTAGTAACTAGTGAAAGGGCCTTCCAATATATGGCAGACCATTATGGTTTAAAAGAAGGTTATATATGGGCAATTGATACTGAAGAAAATGGATCTCCAGAGCAAATTAAAAATCTAATCCAATTTTTAGAGGAAAATAAGGCTCCTGTATTATTTGTAGAATCCAATGTAGATAAACGACCTATGGAAACAGTTTCAAAAGAAACTGGAATACGGATGTCTGAAAGACCAATTTATTCAGATGAGATAGGTAAGCCAGGAGAAGAAGTTGACATCTATATCAAATACCTAAAATATAATATAAATCTTATACATGATGAATTAAAAGCTGATAGCTAAAAACAACTTAAAGAGTAAAAGATCTTAGCCCTAAATTGGAAGAGGAATTTAGGGCTAAGATCTTTTTATCTAGCTATGTAAATAAAATTATTTGTACAATCAAAGTTTCATATGTTAGTATAAACTTATGTGTCAAAATAGACATTGTATTTATAAATCATAATGAAATAAGGGGGAAATTAGATAATGCCAAGCTTTACATTAATATCTATTATAATTGTAATAGTTTTAGGAATAATAGTCTTTCAAGATAAAATAATATCATTTATTTATGAATATAAAAAAACTTTAATCTTTGGATTACCTCTATTAGTCCTATTAATAATATTGATAACAAGTATATACACAGTGGACCAAACTGAATATGCTGTTATATCTACCTTTGGTAAACCCAATACAGATATAATCGGTTCAGGACTTAAGTTTAAGCTTCCATATCCAATACAATCAGTGGAAAAACTATCCAAGGAAACTTTTTCTACTACATTTGGCTATGAAAAAAAGGGAGAAAACAAGACAGGAAAAGATCAGGAAGATGGTGATCTAGTTAAAAAGGATGCAAATATCCATGAAAATGAAACCAAGATGATAACAGGAGACGAAAACATTATAATGGCTGACCTAGAGATCCAGTGGAAGATATCAGATCCTATAGCTTATTTATACAATACTGATAATCCAGACAGGATACTATTTAATATGACTTCAGCATCTCTTAAAAGTGTCATAGGTTCATCTAAAGTAGATGATGTGCTTACAGATGGTAGAGCTAAGATAACAAATGATATAAGAGATGACCTATCTAACTTGGTTGCTAAATATGATCTAGGAATAAGTATAATAAATGTCAACCTACAGGATGTTGATCTTCCAACAAAGGAAGTAGATGAAGCATTTAAGGCAGTAACTGATGCAAGAGAAGAAAGACTTACCAAGATTAACAATGCTAAAAAGTATAGAAATGAGAGAATAAATGAAGTTAAGGGTGAGGAAGACGAGGTAATAAGTAAGGCTGAGGCTGAAAAAACCAGCTTTATAGAAAAAGCCAAGGGAGATACAGCTAGATTTAATGCCCTATATAGGGAATATGTTAATAACAAGGCTGTTACAAAACAAAGGCTTATAACAGAAACTTTAAAGGAATCTCTTAAAAATGCCAAACTTTATATAGTAGATGATTCATCAAGTACAGTTAAATATCTTCCTATTGATGCTGTAAAGCCTAAGGAGGAAGACTAATATGAACTATGAGAGCAAGGAAAGAGAAAAAACCAGTAAAGAAATAGAGAAAAAGACAATAAGGAACTTGATAATAGTCGGAATTTTAATAGCTGCCATATTTTTGTTTGTAAATAGTGCTTTTATACTAAAGCCTAATGAATATGCCATTATAAAACAGTTTGGTAAAATTGTTAAAGTTGCTGACTCTGAAGGACTTAGATTTAAAGTTCCTCTAGTCCAGTCTAAAGCCATAGTTCCCAAAAATATATTGTTTTACGATGTTCCACCAGCAGAGATAAATACTCTAGATAAAAAGAGAATAGTAGTAGACTATTACTCTCTTTGGGAAATAACAGATCCAATCAAGATGATTGAATCTCTTAGGACCATGGAGGGAGCTGAATCTAGATTAAGTGACATAATATACTCTAATGTGAGAAATGAATTGGGTAAGCTTGAGTATGGTTCTATAATAAATCCCAACGACAATGATAGGGGAGGATTTGATAAGCTGGTTCAAGAAAATGTAAATAAGATACTAGATGCCAATAAAAATGGTATTCAGATTGTAGATATACAGATTAAAAGAATAGACTTACCTGAATCCAATGAAAACTCAGTATATAGCAGAATGATATCGGAAAGAGAGACAAAGGCTCAAGAATATCTATCCCAGGGAAACGCAGAAGCTAAGAAGATCACTGCCAATGTAGATAGAGAAGCTCAAGAAATAATAGCTAAGGCAAATTCTAAAGCTGAAACTATAATATCTAAGGGAGAAGCAGAAGCTGCTAAGATGTATAACGATTCCTATGGACAGGACAATGAATTTTTTAAAATTTATACAAGCCTAGAGTCCTATAAAACAACTATAGATGAAGAAACAGTTATAATGCTTCCTATAGATTCACCATATTTAAAATATCTAAAGGGTAATTAGAAAATATTTTAACAAATAAAAAAGCTATAGAGTTCACTTTTAAAGGTGAATTCTATAGCTTTTATTATCTTAACTACTAATCTATAGCTTGTCTAGGATCTATTTTTCTTTTTTCTAAAAATTCTTTAGAATACTTTATTAGATCATTGGTTATTATACTTGATGAAAGATCCAATCTTTTTTCTATGTTTTCAATTTCTTCTTCAAAGTTTCTATCTAGCTCTTCCATATCTAGAAGTTCATTTGTCTTCATATCATAGAGTTCTGAAGTAGATGAAGAGTAATAGTAGTCCTTGTCTATATAGCTTCCATCAGGAAATACAACTTGATTTTCCTCTAAATTAAATATGTCATTTCCAAACTGATACTTATTATAAACCCCAAGCATATTTGAAAGCGTAGGCATAACATCTATCATACCTATTGGTTCTTCCACAGTTTTTGCAAGTGATCCATCCTTAGACCAAATTATCAGTGGAGTTTTTCTTACTTGTTTTAAATAAGCTGCATTTATTGAAATATAATTTGGATCATCTTTTTCTAAAAAGCTATCAGTTTCTTCCTGGTAATTATAAATTTTTTCATAGTCTGAAGTTGATATCTTAGCATGGTGGTCACCATATATTAAAATAACCGCATTGTCCAATAAACCCTCTCGGTCCATTTCTTCTACGAAGACCTCTAGAGCTCTATCTGCATAGTTATAAGATTTTAAATAGTTAGAAATAGAAGTTCCTTCTAGAAAACCTGTATCAAAGTCCCCATAAACATCTAAATCATCAAATGGATAGTGGTGGGAAAGTGAAATAAGTGTAGCTATCAATGGCTTTTCTTCCTCTTCCTTTATAGCCTTTATCTTTTCTACAGACTGCCTATAGAAGGATTCATCACTGATTCCAAGTCCTACTTCTTCATCTATCTCATAGTCCCTCTTGCTTATAAATCTATCATAACCTAAATTGTCATGCATTACATCCCTGTTCCAAAAGTCTCCATTATTCCCATGCATACTCAAGGAATAGTAGCCTTCCTCTTTTAAAAGGTCTTGTATAGACAGATATTCTTTATCACTATGGTCTATAAAAACTGTACCATTATTTATTGGATAGAGAGAAGTATTAAATGTAAACTCTGAATCACTACTGGTACCTATAGAATGTTGAGGGTAAAAGTTGTTAAAGTATAGACCCTCTTGAGATAGTTTGTTTAAAAATGGTGTAACTTCACCATCTCCAAATTCTAAATCCATGGCAAAGTTTTGTGCACTTTCATAGTGGATCACATAGACATCCTTTCCCTTAAGGAGGTCAGTATATTCATTTTTTATTTCTGATTTTTTATTATTATTGCTTACTAGTCTTTCAAGATCCCTATCATAAGTTTCAAGATCGACTTTTTCAGGCTTTGGTACTAGGGCAGACTTAACTATATCTGCTGTAGCATAAGAATAGATACCAAGTTGCTCTACAAGATAAGACCTGTTCCACTGCTTTTGAAGTCTACTAAGATCAGTAGATGTCAAGGTAAGTGAAACCAATAATAGCATTGTAGTACCAAGTACAAATGGTCTTATAATCTGCCTTTTAGATTTAGGGCCTATGTTGTTTTCAAAGAAGTTTTTCTTCTTTAGTCTCCTAAATACTATTATAAGTAGTGTGGTTGGTATTGCGAAAAAAAGTACCTTTAAATCTAAAGTTTGGCTTAAACTATTCTTCATTTCACCAATTTGTTTTGCCTGATTTAAAATTGTAACTGATATAAATGAATTAAAATGTGTATAGTATAAGTAATTTGCAGCACTTAAAAAACTAAATACTGCTGAGAGAATAATATACACATAGTTTCTGTTTTTATAGGATAAAAACAGAGCAAGTACACTTATAATTAGTATCATGGACACACTTGTTACAATGGGTTTTAATTTAAGTACTCCTCCTATGGTCAATGCCCTTAAGACTAGATCATTAAATATTCCTCCAGCTACCAACAATATAAGTATAATATTATTTTTAAAATTTTGTTTAAATGATACTTTTTTATTCTTCAATTATCTCCCTCATTTTCTTTTCTAAATTAATTTAAATAGAATTTACTCTTCTAGCTGATACTATATTTATACCAGTATCTAATATGTTTTCTATTATTATATGGCCCTTAGCAACTGGTGCCCTTACCTTTGTCTTTTCTATTATGTTTATAAAATCCTCTTTTAAGCTGTTGGGAACTAGAGCATCTGTCTTTACGTGGAGTCTACTCATGGGACCATTTTCTAATAGAACTCTTGAAAATAAAACTCTTGATGGTTCTTCTATTTCCCTTAAGGCATACTTATGTCCTTGAGGACACTTGTTTCCACTGACCCTATAGGAACTATTAGCTTCATCCTTTTCTATCTTTAATTCACAGTTGACAGGACAGATCCTACATATCATATCTAAGCTTCACCTTCTTTATATATTTATTAATACATATTATACCATAAAATCCCTAGAGAAGCTCATATTTCAGCAAAATAACACAGAAATCACAAAATTAGCTTGATAATTCCCTGGGATTAAGATATACTATAGTATAATTAAATACTTAGCTAAGAAAGGGAATAGTAGAAAAACGATTTCTTTAAAGAGAGCCAATGCTGTGGTGAAAATTGGTAAGAATAGTTTCTTGAATCCGTCCTGGAGCTAATGATCTTTTATGAGTGAACTTTAAAAAGGTTAATTAGGGTGGCAACGCGGGCTTTACCTCGTCCCTTCTATGGGATAGAGGTATTTTTTGTTTTATTATAAAAAAAGGAGGTCAAATAATATGTTAGATATTAAAAGAATAAGGATGAATGAGGAAGAAATTAAAGAAGCTTTAAGTAAAAGGCATGGAGATTTTCCAATAGATGAAGTTGTAAAGATGGATGAAAAAAAGAGAAAGCTTCTTACAGAAGTTGAGGAAATGAAGGCCAAACAAAACAGTGTGTCCAAGGAAGTTCCAAAGCTTAAAAAAGAGGGAAAAGATGTAAAAGATCTCTTAGAAGAGATGAAAAATCTTTCTCAAAATGTAAAGGAAAAGGACCTAGCCGTAAAGCAATTAGACCTAGAGATAAAGGAGATGCTTTTAGAAATACCTAATGCACCTCATGAGTCTGTGGTAATAGGTGAAAGTGATGAAGACAATGTAGAGATAAGAAAGTATGGAGAACCAAGAAAGTTTGACTTTGATATAAAAGCTCACTGGGATATAGGAGCTGATTTAGATATCTTAGATTTCGAAAGAGCTTCAAAAATTACAGGAGCCAGATTTACCTTATTTAAGGGGCTAGGCGCTAAGCTAGAAAGGGCACTGACTACTTTTATGCTTGATGTGCATACAGATGAACACGGCTATGTTGAAATGCTGACCCCTTTTATGGTAAATAGAGACAGTATGATAGGTACAGGTCAACTGCCAAAGTTTGAACATGACATGTTCCATCTTCCAGGAAAAGACTATTTTTTAGTTCCTACTGCAGAAGTTCCCCTAACCAATCTTCATAGAGATGAAATATTGGAGGGGAAGGATCTACCGATTTACTACACAGGCTATACTCCTTGCTTTAGGCAAGAAGCAGGTTCAGCAGGAAGAGATACTAGAGGTCTAATAAGAAATCATCAGTTTGATAAGGTAGAGCTTGTAAAATTGGTAAAGCCAGAAGATTCATATGATGAACTAGAGAAACTTACAAACAATGCAGAAGAAATTTTAAAGCGTCTAGATATTCCATATAGAGTTGTAATGCTAAGTAGTGGGGACTTGGGTTTCTCCTCAGCTAAAACTTATGATATAGAGGTTTGGATGCCAAGCTATGACAGATATGTTGAAATATCAAGCTGTAGTAACTTTGAAGACTTTCAGGCTAGACGAACTAAGCTAAGATTTAGAGATGAGGAAAGTTCCAAAGTAAAATATCTTCACACCTTAAACGGTTCAGGTCTTGCAGTAGGTAGAACATTTGCTGCCCTACTTGAAAACTATCAAGAAGCTGATGGAAGCGTATTTATTCCAGAAGTTCTAAGACCGTATCTTGCTGGAATTGAAAGAATAACTAAAAAGTAATTTATAAATAAAAAACATCCTATAAATTTATCATAGGATGTTTTTTATTTATTTAAATGCTTAGAAATAAGAATAGGAGCTTTTAAAAGATT
>CAZBAK010000009.1:29208-49162 GCA_964489715.1 uncultured Tissierella sp.
TAAAAGATTAATATTGACTTTAAAGGGTAAAAACTTGTCATAAGCTAAATATTTTAAAAATAAAATGGAGGTTGACTTATGAAGCTAAACAAAAAGTATGTATCTATTCTAGTCTTAGTTTTACTAGTAGCTGTTTTATCAGCTTGTAGTTCCAATGATGAAGAAGCTGAAGCTATAAATCCAGATGATCCAATAGTTTTAGGCTCATTTGTAGATACAGAAGGTGGAATCTTAGGAAATATATTACTTTTAGCATTGGAAGAAAAAGGCTATACAGTTGAAGATAATGTTCAATTTGGAACTCCAGATGTCCACAGAAATGCCCTTTTACAGGGAGAATTGGATATTGGTATTGACTATACTGGAAATGGACAGTTTTATTCAGAAGGATTGGAGGAAGAAATTTGGAGAGATGCAGAAGAAGGCTATAATTCAATAAAAGAATATGATGAAGAAAACAATAATTTGATATGGTTAAGTCCAGCCCAGGCAAACAATACAGAAATGCTAGCTGTAAAAAAAGAATTTGCAGAAGCCAACAATTTGGTCACTTTAGAAGACTTTGCCAAATATGTAAATGATGGTGGTGAGGTTAAATTTATAACCAGTGAACTATTTGCACAAAAGGAAATGGGACTTTTGGGAATGGAAGAGGGCTATGGTTTTAAATTAGAGCCGGAACAACTTATTATGCTTCCCCATGGAAATACTGCTGAGATGATAAGTGCACTTGCAAATGACACTGACGGTGTAAATGTTGCCCTAGTTTATGGTACTGATGGTTCTCTAGTAGATTTAGATATGCTTGTACTAGAAGATCCACTTTCAATACCACCTGTATTTGAACCTTCTCCAATAGTTAGAGAAGAGGTCTTGGAGAAATATCCTGAAATAGAAGCTATTATAGAAGATGTATTTAAAACATTGGATCTAGAGACACTACAAGAGATGAATAAAAAAGTAATTGTAGATGGTCTATCTCCAAAAGATGTGGCAGAAGAGCACTTGAAGGAAGAAGACATTATAGAATAAAAACACTATAGCTTGGTAGGTGATAGTATGAGCAGAATAAAAGACAAAACATTGCTGCTGTTATCCTTCATAGGAGCAGCAGCATTTATATTTATACCCTTAGTAGAATATAAGCCAAATAGAATTTCCCAGGGAGTTAAATATTCAAGTTATGAATTTTTTGCTGGCCTGGCTCTTATAATATTAATATTTTGGCTTATTTTGATGTCCCTATCTCTATATAATAGGAAAAATAAGGATATACTAGTCTTTACAATCAATTCCCTCTTGATAGCTTCCCTATTTTTATTTCTAGGAGCCAGCAGTGGGAAATTCACTGAGGGAAACCCTTCTTCTAGAATAAGTCTCTCTTCAGGATTTTATATTCAAATCCTGAGTATATATCTCTTGTTTTCAACATATACTGAGAGAATTAAGAGATATAAGTTTATTAAAGTATTAAGTTTTATTGCAATTATTTCACTTTTCTTATATCTAATAAGTTCAGGAAGGCTAGATGATCTATCTCTGGTAAAGGAGTATAAGATTAAAAAAACCCAGTTTTACAATAATTTAAGGATCCATGCATTCTTAACCTTTGGATCTGTCCTTACGGGGATTATTATTGCAGTGCCCCTAGGCTTTCTTGCCTATTCTAAAAAAAGATTTGAGGGAAAAATAATGCTTCCCCTAAGCATCATAGAAACAATACCCAGCCTTTCTTTATTTGGTATACTTCTTCTTCCCCTATCAAAGCTTGGGAAATTATCTTTTTTCAATGCCATTGGTGTAAGTGGTATTGGCTGGGCACCTGCATATATTGCCCTAAGCCTCTATACTCTTCTTCCCATAGCTAGAAACACCTTAACAGGATTTTATTCTGTGGAAAAAAATGTAATTGAAGCTTCCAAGGGTATGGGAATGAGCAAGGGCCAGATCTTAAAAAAGATTGAATTGCCCTTGGCCTTTCCGGTTATCTTTACAGGAATAAGAATTGCTTTTGTACAAACAATAGGAGGAGCGGTTTTAGCTGGTTTGGTGGGAGGAGGAGGCATGGGAGCCTTTGTGTTTTTAGGTCTTGGAGAAGCTTCTCCAGATTTAATCCTACTGGGAGTCCTGCCTATAGTCTTTTTTACAATCCTACTGGATTATATCTTAAGGGTCTTTGAAAGAAGCATGAGGAGGATCATATATGATTAAAATAGATAAGGTTACAAAAAAATATGGAGATTTTACTGCAGTAAATAATCTTTCAATCACAGTAAAAAAAGGAGAGTTTTTAGTTGTATTAGGACCTTCTGGTTGTGGAAAATCTACCCTACTTAGGCTTATAAACAAGATGATCCTAGCTACTAGTGGAGAAATAGAAGTTGAAGGAAAAAACATAAAAGATATAAAGGGTAAGGATCTTAGAAAGACAATAGGCTATGTGATTCAAAATATAGGCTTATTTCCCCATATGAATGTGGAAAAAAATATAGCAACAGTTCCCCATCTCCTAAAATGGGAGCAAGCTAAAATAGATAAAAGAGTAGATGAAATGTTAAAACTAGTAGGCCTTCAACCAGATAAGTATAAGAAGAAAAAACCTGCTGAACTATCTGGAGGAGAAGCCCAGAGAATTGGAGTCTCTAGAGCATTGGCATCGGACCCACATATACTACTGATGGATGAACCCTTTGGAGCAGTTGACCCTATAAATAGGCTGAGGCTTCAAAAGGAATTTAGGCAAATCCAAAGAAAGCTGGGAAAGACAGTTGTCTTTGTAACCCATGATATAGATGAAGCTATTTTATTGGCAGATAGAATATGTTTGATGAATAGAGGAGAAATAGTACAAATTGACACACCTGAGAAAATAGTATTGAATCCTAAGAACAGCTTTGTAGAGAATTTTTTCAGGGGAGAGGGTATCTTAACCATCCTATCAAGAAAACTTGCAGTGGACTATTCGGATCCTATTATGCTAGAAGAAGAAGCCTTAGACCCTAGGGCTACCTTGAGAGATGTTTTAACAGAGATGTTGATGAGAGGAAAGGAAACAATAGCCCTGAGCAATGGAAGTATTTCCTGGGAAAAAATACTAGAAGTGGCTGGAGGAGATATAAATGAAGTCTAACAAAAAAAGATTACTAGCTATAGGATTTTTAAGTATACTACTTGCCATAATAGTTATTTATTCCAAGGAATTTGAAGCACTCCTATATAAGTTTTTTAGCTCAAAGTCTAGCGGAGGCTCTCGTACTCCTCTTACTGTCTACTTTAAAGAACATATTTGGATGGTGGTCTTATCTAGCTTTATAGCAATTAGCTTGGGAGGCCTCTTAGGTATATTTGTAACTACATCCTATGGTAAAGAATTCAAGAATCTACTTTTAAAAATAGTCAATCTAGGCCAATCCTTTCCATCTCCAGCCCTGCTAGCTCTTGCAGTACCTATACTAGGCTATGGTATAAAGGGGGCCTTGGTGGCACTGGTGATCTATGCCTTGATGCCAATAGTCTACAATGTAGTTGTAGGTATAGAAGAGGTACCTAAGGATATTATAGACGCTGCCAAGGGCATGGGCATGAGAGAAATTGAAATATATGTAAAGATAAAGTTGCCCCTGGCTCTAAATGTTATACTAGGTGGAATCCGAACAGCTCTTGTTATAAATATCAGTGCAACGACTCTAGTGGCAGCAGTGGGAGCTGGTGGACTTGGTGTATTAATAGTAAATGGAGTTAAAACCTTTGATATGGTATTGATACTAGAGGGAGCCATTCCTGTTAGCTTGCTGGCAATAATAGTAGAACTACTACTGAAAGAATTACAGGAAAAGTTAATTTGGAATGCATAAAGATAATTAAGAAATTCTTATAATTTCAAAAGCTTGACAATCTTTCCAAGCTATTATAGAATTATAGAATAAATTAAATATGCCCTCGTAGTTAAATGGATATAATAAACCCCTCCTAAGGGTTAGTTGCTGGTTCGATTCCGGCCGGGGGTGCCAGAAAATCTTATAAATTCTATTTATAAGATTTTTTAATATGCAAAAGTAGGTGCAAGATGGATAAATACTTTATGAAAGAAGCTTTAAAAGAAGCCCAAAAAGCATATAGAGAGATGGAAGTTCCAATAGGAGCAGTTATAGTTCATAGGGGAGAAATAATTGGAAGAGGATTTAACCGAGTAGAAAGTCTTAAAAATCCCCTAGCCCATGCAGAATTGATTGCAATAGACCAAGCTAGTAAGAGCTTGGACGCTTGGCGTCTAAAGGATTCTACAATCTATGTAACCCTTGAACCCTGTCCCATGTGTGCAGGGGCCATAGTAAACTCCAGAATAAAAAGATTAGTCTTAGGCTTATCTGATCCTAAGAGAGGATGTGCAGGCAGCATGATGAACATAGTAGACAATGAGAGTTTAAACCATAGGGTTAAGGTAGAAAGAGGTATTTTAGAAGTAGAATCTAGAGATATATTGCAAAGTTTTTTTAGGAGATTAAGAAGCTCCAAGTAACTTATGGCATATTAGAAAAAACTCTTGACAAAAACACTTTATCCCTTTATGGTATAAATAATACACAAAAAAAGGAGGTAAGTTTTATGGAAAAAAGAGAAGGCTTTAGTTCCAAGTTTGGAATAGTTGCAGCCGCAGTAGGATCTGCAGTAGGACTTGGAAACATATGGAGATTTCCCTATGTAGTAGGTAAATATGGTGGAGGTGCCTTTCTAATTATTTATTTGGGAATAGTTGCTGCGATTGGATTACCTCTTATGCTAAATGAGTTTGTAATAGGTAGAGAAGCTAAACTTGATGCTATTGGATCATTTAAAAAGCTTGCTCCTAAGAAACCCTTTTTTATATCAGGTATACTTGGAGTTTTAGCAGCATTTTTTATTCTTTCATTCTATGGTGTTGTAGCAGGCTGGACACTAGAATATATATTTGCATCTGTAACAAATAAATTTGCAGGCCAGGACAGTGAACAAATTGCAAATGTATTTTTATCTTTTATAGCAGATCCCTATAGACCTATAATGTGGCAAATTATATTTATGGGTATAACTGGAATTATAGTTTCTACAGGAGTAGAAAAGGGAATAGAAAAAGTTGCAAAAATTATGGTACCGCTATTATTAGTTATTGTTATTATACTTGATATTAGAGCTTTAACGCTTCCAGGAGCTATGAAGGGTCTTGAATTCTTATTTAAACCTGACTTTTCAGCTATAGATGGAAGGGTAGTTTTAGCAGCCTTAGGTCATGCTTTCTTCTCCTTAAGCCTTGGTATGGGAATTATGATAACATATGGCTCATATATAGGAGATAAGGAAAATTTAGGTAGCATAGCTCTTCAAATCTCAATAGCAGATACCCTTATAGCACTTCTTGCAGGAATAGCTATATTCCCAGCAGTATTTGCCTATGGAGTAGATGCAAGCAGTGGAGCAGGACTTGTATTTATAACTCTTCCAAATGTATTTAACCAAATGCCAGGAGGTTATTTCTTTAGTATAATGTTCTTTGTATTGTTGGCACTTGCAGCACTTACAAGTACAATTTCACTTTTAGAAGTTGTAGTAGCCTATCTAGTAGATAGTATTAAATTAACCAGAAAGAAAGCTACTATAATAGCATTTTCAGGAATTACTTTGGTAGGATTCTTTGCTTCCCTGTCTAATGGAGTATTATCCCATATAGATTTCTTTGGAAATAATTTCTTTGATTTCTTAGACGAAACCACAGCTAATTATTTCTTAACTACAGCAGCTCTTATAAGTTCAATCTATGTTGGTTGGTTTATGAATAGAGATAGAAGCAGGGCTCAACTTACAAGCGATGGTAGTTACAGTGCAAGCTATGCAAATCTATACTATATAATTACAAAATATGTAGCTCCAATAGGAATTATCCTAGTATTCCTCTATCAATTAGGAATATTTGGAAGAATAGATTAAGAAAATTTTAAGATATAAAAAAAATCCAGCCCTAGGGCTGGATTTTTTATCTTAGTCTTCTATAGATCTTTCTTCTTTTAATAGTCTATCCTTTATAGTCCATAGCTTTAAGGAAAGGTCTACTACATATTCATGAGGTTTTTCAAATCTTGTAACCTCTTCCCAAAGATTATCTATGTTCTTTTCTGTAGATCTTTTAATCTCATGGATATTAGGACTCTTATAAACCTGCTCTCCCTTGTCAAAGATCTTAGTCAATAACTCCTTAGCATAGAAGTTTTTTACAACTTTTCTCTTCCAAGTAAAGAGAGGATGGAAGATCTCATAGGGTTTTGTATCGTCTATGGTCTCATCATGTAGAGTAATAACATCAGCTATAGCCTTGTCTGTACTCTTATCAAAGAGTCTGTAGATTTGTTTAAAGCTAGGTGTAGTTATTTTACCTACATTTTCACTTATCTTTATCTTAGGTATTATTTCACCATTTTTTTCAATAGCCGTCAACTTATATACTCCACCAAATATAGGCTCGCTCATGGCAGTGATCAATCTCTCTCCCACTCCAAAAGAGTCTATCTTTGCGCCTTGATTTATAAGATTACGTATGCTGTATTCATCTAGTCCGCTGGAAGCCATAATAGTACAATCTTCAAAACCAGCCTCATCTAACATCTTTCTAGATTCCTTAGAAAGATAAGCCATATCTCCACTATCTATCCTAATACCCTTAGGTCTAAAGCCTCTTGGAAGTATCTCTTCATTAAAGGTCTTTATAGCATTTGGTATACCTTCTTTTAGTATATTGTAGGTGTCTACAAGTAAATAGCAATTGTCAGGATAAACTCTGGCATAGGCCCTAAAAGCTTCAAGTTCACTGTCAAAGGATTGAACCCAACTATGGGCCATGGTTCCAACTGCAGGAATATTGAAATCCCTGTCTACAATGGTATTGGCTGTACCCATACAGCCTCCAATATAGGCTGCCCTAGCTCCAAGAATAGCTGCCTCATAACTATGGGCCCTTCTGCTACCAAACTCCATTACAGCTCTTCCTTGGGCTGCTCTTACTATTCTACTAGCCTTAGTTGCTATCAAGGACTGATGGTTTATAGTAAGAAGAACCATAGTTTCTATAAGCTGGGCCTGGACAATAGGTCCTCTTACTATAACTATAGGTTCCCTAGGGAAAATAGGAGTACCTTCCTCAACTGCCCATACATCACAGGTAAATTCAAAGTTACGAAGATAATTTAAAAACTTCTCTGAGAATATCTTCTTACTCCTAAAATATTCTATGTCTCTATCATCAAATCTTAAATTTTTAATATATTCTATAAGTTGTTCTACTCCAGCCATAATTGCATAGCCCCCATTATCGGGTATAGATCTAAAGAACATATCAAAATAGGCAATTTTTTCATCCATATCATTTTCTAAATATCCATTTGCCATGGTAAATTCATAAAAATCTGCAAGCATGGAAAGGTTTCTATTATCTGACCAGTCTAAATTATTCATATCAGTCTCCTTAAATTATATTAGTATTATTATATGCAAAAATAATTACAAATACAAGTAATATATATATTAGCTCTTATCTCAAAGCCAAGTTTGAAGATTAGGCAAAAAAATTGATGGATGCCTTCTATAGTATTTACTAGAAAACATCCATCATATAAAATAAAACTTGATACAGCTACCTGGGTTTAAATAATTTTTAAATCTTAAATTCTTTAATATACTAATCTTCTCCTCAATTGATCTTCTTAAATCTTAACTATACTTTGAACATATTTTTAAAGCTTACTAAAATCTTTTTAACTTTTTGAATCTATAGTTTAAGCTTTTTTAATTCTTAAACATATATGAAACTAAAAAATGAATCTTAAGCTGTAATACTTTGAATTCTCTCTTAATTTATTCGTTGGTTTAGGAGTAAGATTAAACTACTAAGTTACTTGGATCTGCTACAAATTGTTTTAGATCTTAATCATCTTAATACTTAAATCTTTTTCATACTACTTTAAGCTTTTAAATCTTGTAACTCATCTTTACTTTCTAAACTTTGAATCTATTTCCTTATACTTCCTTAAGAATTTAAACTCCGTAGCTCAAGTTTTATCTACAAGCCATAAAAAATATATAGGGTAAATCTAAGGGGTATAATCTAATATTTATCTTTTATGCTTGTAAGTATATTATACCCAGTTTAAAAATTCTAAACATCTTTTTTAAAAATAAATAAAGTTTTTTAAAAATATATAAAAAACAAAAAAAGAAACCAGCTAAGCCTAGCTGATTTCATATCTTACATAGTATTCAACAATTTTTTCCCCTTAGGAGAAATTTTAAATGTCTTTACAGGATTTGTGTTACAAGATTTGGCATAGGGACAGGAGCCACAAGAAATTTCACAAGAAGGGGACCCTAGTTCTTCTATTAGGTAACCCATTCTTATAAGATTTCCCACCATGTCATTTGCCACTTCCCTGCTTATATCCAGTTCCTTACTTATATAGGAATCTGAATAAAGATTGGTTTCATCTATTATTTTTAATATTTCCTTAAGCAAAACAATTCATCTCCTTAAAAACCCAACAAGCTTCCCACTTGATAGACAATTACTGCGGCTAACCATCCTATTGCAAATGTATAAAGAGCAACAAAGACTGGCCATTTAAAAGAATTGGTTTCTTTTCTCACAGTAGCTATAGTTGCAGCACATGGAGTATAAAATAAAACCAAGACCATAAAGGAAATTGCTGTAAGAGGTGTAAAGATAGTTTGAAGTTGGGTAGCCAGAGCAGCTGATCCAGCTCCGCCACCATAAACCATTCCAAGAACACCTACAACTGCTTCCTTAGCAGCTATACCTGAGAATAAACTTACAGATGCTTGCCATGTACCAAATCCAGCAGGCTTAAATATAGGGGCTATCAAGGTACCTAGCCTACCTAATAGACTTGCTTGACTTGAAGGTTCAACACCAAAGGGAAGAACAGAAAGAACCCAAAGTAAACTAACTACTACAAATATTACTGTACCAGCCCTATATAAGAAGTCCCATACCTTATCCCACATATTTCTAATTACACTGGTAAAAGAAGGAAGTCTATAGGGAGGAAGCTCCATTATAAAGTCAGAACTTTCACTTTTAAATAGTGTCTTGCTAAATATCTTACCAACTAAGAGTGCCATTATGATCCCTGATAGATAGAGGGCAAATAAAACTACACCACCATTATCTGGGAAAAATGCTGAAATAAACAACATATATATAGGAATCTTAGCACCACAGCTCATAAAGGGGTTAATAAGAATTGCTATCATTCTATCCTTTTTATTTTCCAATGTTCTAGTTGCCATAATACCTGGCACATTACATCCAAAGCCTATTATCATTGAAATAAATGTCTTTCCATGAAGACCAAGCTTTCTCATTATACCATCCATTACATAGGCAGCTCTTGCCATATAGCCTGTATCTTCTAGTACTCCTAGGAAGAAATATAAAACTACTATTAGAGGTACAAAAACAACAACAGCTCCAACTCCTCCAAATATTCCATCAATAATAAAGGAAATAAGTAGGGATGGTGCTGAGATATTAATCAGTAAAGTTTCTACAGAAGCTCCAAGACTATCAATTAGAGTTTCAACAAATCCTCCCAATAGATCTTCTCCAATTGTAAAGGTAAGTTGAAAGACTACAAACATTATAAGGGCGAAAATAGGTATGCCCCAAAATTTATTTGTAACCACCTTATCAATTTTATCTGTTAGACTTAGCTTTGTTTCATCAGGCCTCTTTATACTTTCATGAAGCACATGAGAGACAAATTTATATCTATTGTCAATTATCTCAAGTTCTAGATCTGAATCTATAGAGCTAATAGCCTGCACCTTATCCTTTAAGCTATCTGTACCATTTTCATCTATATAATTCATGATTTCCTTATCTTTTTCTAAGATCTTTATTGCCAACCAATTATGGGGATATATATAGCTTGCATCCCTTAAAAGAGGTCTTATCTTGTCCAATTCTTTTTCTATATTCTGGCTATAAGTAAAGGCCACAGATCTATTTTCCGAATCTATATACTTGCTTACAGCCTTTAAAAGATCCTGAACCCCTTCTTTTTTAGAAGCCACTGTTGGAATTATTGGGACTCCCAATTTTTCCGATAGCTTTTCTAAATCTATTTCTATGTTTTTTTCCTTAGCTTCATCCATCATATTTAAAGCTATTACAACCTTTGTGCCCATTTCTATAAGCTGGGCTGTTAAATATAAATTTCTTTCTATATTAGTTGCATCTACCACATTTATAACTACATCAGGATTTCCCTTGAGGATAAAATCTCTTGCAACTATTTCATCCTCAGAATAGGCTCCAAGACTGTAGGTTCCAGGCAGATCCACAACATTATATTCTTCATTACTATATTTGACTTTTCCTTCTTTTTTTTCCACGGTTACTCCAGGCCAATTTCCCACATGTTGATTTGAACCTGTCAGAGCGTTGAAAAGAGTAGTCTTCCCACTATTGGGGTTTCCTACCAAAGCAATAGTGCTCATAAACTTGGCCCCTTTCTAATAAAGATTAATCTAAGTATTTGTAAGTAAGTTTTATCTATTATACATTCATAATTATTTTACTAGCAAGGCCTCTTCCTATAGCAAGCTTATGTCCTTGTATGTTTAAGATCAAGGGTCCAATATCGTTTTTAACAATCTTTACCAGTACACCCTTGTTTAATCCAAGTTCACATAATCTATTTCTAGCCCTACATCCGCTATCAATTTCGCAAATTCTTCCAATATCATCTTTTTCAAGATTTGAAAGACAAACCTTATCTATAATTAAATTTTCCATTTATATCACTCCTATTTATTATTTTCTTGATTGATAACCATTATCACTTGTTTCTATATTACAATATAAATAAGAAAAAATCAATAGTTATTTACTAGGAATTAGATTTTATTTTATTTGACAAAGGAAAGAAGAGATGTTAAAATTAAATCATACCCCCTATGGAGGGGGTCGGAATAAGCCCTATAAGAGGAGTGAAAAAATGGCAAATTCAAAAGTAGATATTGAAGTAAGTGGTATGACATGAGCCTCTTGTTCTTCTAGAGTAGAGAGAGCTCTAAATAAAAAAGAAGGCGTTACAAATGCAGTTGTAAATCTATTGGGCCAAAAGGCAACTATAGAATATGACAGCAATATATTGACTAAGAGGGACTTGATTGAAACTATAGAAAAATCAGGTTATGAAGTTCCCCTAGTGAGCAAAACTTTCCTTATAGAGGGTATGACTTGTGCTGCTTGTTCTGCAAGAATAGATAAGGCACTAAATAAGAGAGAGGAAATAGAAAGCGCAAGTGTAAACCTATCTACAAATAAGGCTACAGTAAAATTCCCATCTGGTCTTTTAAGAGACAGAGATATAATAGAAATAATAGAAAAGGCAGGATACAAGGCGGAAGTTGAAAAAGAAGTAAATCTAGATCGAGAAAAAGAGTTGAGAGAAAAAGAAATCAAATCCTTGAAAAGCTCTTTTATTATATCAGCTATCCTGACCATACCATTGTTTATAGCCATGTTTTATCATATGGCAGGTATAGACAATATATTGACAAATGGTTGGTTTCAGTTTGCCCTGGCAACTCCTGTACAATTTATAATAGGCTATAGATTTTACAATGGTGCCTACAAGGCCCTAAGAGGTGGAGGGGCAAATATGGATGTACTAATAGCCATGGGTACCTCAGCCGCATATCTCTTTAGTGTATACAATCTATTGGTAGGAGTGCATGAGTATTATTTTGAAGCATCAGCTACTATAATAACCCTTATACTCCTGGGTAAAACCTTTGAAGCCATAGCCAAGGGGAAGACTTCTGAGGCCATAAAGAAACTTATGGGACTTCAGCCAAAGACTGCGACTATATATAAAGATGGTAGAGAAGAGACCATAGATATAGATGATTTAAATATAGGAGATATAGTAATAGTAAAGCCTGGTGAAAGAGTACCAGTAGATGGAACCATAGTAGAGGGAACTTCAGCTCTTGATGAGTCTATGATAACTGGAGAAAGTATTCCAGTGGACAAGGAAGTTGGAGACCAGGTAATAGGAGCTACTATAAATAAATTTGGAGCATTTAAATTTGAAGCAACCAATATAGGAAAGGATACAGTTCTTTCTCAAATAATAAAACTGGTTGAAGATGCCCAAGGTTCAAAGGCACCTGTTCAAAGATTGGCAGATAAGATTTCAGGAGTATTTGTGCCAGTAGTTATAGTTATAGCCCTTGTTACATTTTTAGTCTTTTTCCTAGGATTTAAAGACTTTAATACAGGACTTATAAATGCAGTAGCAATACTAGTTATAGCCTGTCCTTGTGCACTGGGACTGGCAACACCAACAGCTATAATGGTTGGAACTGGTAAAGGTGCTGAAAATGGTATATTGATAAAGTCAGGTGAACACTTGGAGAGAACCCATGAAATGGATACCATAATATTTGATAAGACAGGTACTATTACCAAGGGAGAACCTGAACTAACTGATATTTTAACATTTGGAAACTTTAGCAAGGATGAGATTCTAAGAATTGCAGCCAGTGTGGAAAAAGCTTCAGAACATCCACTGGGACAAGCCATAGTAAGATATGGTGAAGAGAAGCTGGGAGAAATAATTGCAGCTGAGAGTTTTCAAGCCATTCCAGGAAAGGGCCTTCAGTCTAGATTTGAAGATAGGGAAATCCTTATTGGAAACAGAAGACTTATGAAGGACAACAAGATCCACATAGGAGAAAGAGAAGAAGATCTAGTAGCTCTAGAAACCCTTGGAAAGACAGCTATGCTAATAGCCATAGATGGAGAACTCAGGGCTATTATAGCAGTTGCAGACACTATAAAGGAAACTTCCTTCCAAGCTATAAAAGAACTACAGGATATGGGACTTTCAGTTTATATGATAACTGGAGACAATGAAAGAACTGCCCAGGCCATAGGAGATCAAGTAGGGATTACAAATATATTGGCAGATGTTCTTCCTGAAAACAAGGCAGAAAAAGTTGAAGCTCTTAAGGCCCAGGGCAAGCATGTGGGTATGGTAGGAGATGGTATCAATGATGCGCCAGCCCTTGCAGCAGCAGATGTAGGCTTTGCCATAGGTACTGGGACAGATGTGGCTATGGAAGCGGCAGATATTACCCTTATGAGAGGAAATCTAGAGGGAGTAGTTACAGCAATAAGACTTAGCCACAGAACTATGAAGACCATAAAGCAAAATCTATTTTGGGCATTCTTTTACAATTCCATAGGAATTCCCATTGCAGCTTTAGGATTCTTAAATCCTATGGTAGCTGGGGCTGCCATGGCCTTTAGTTCAGTATCTGTAGTTTCAAACTCCCTAAGGCTTAAAAACTTTAAATAAGAAGTAAAAAGATTGTAATTAGAGTCATAGGGTAAATAATAATTATAGGAAATCAATAATATAAAGTAAAGTAGGAGGAAGAAAGATGAAAAAAACACTAGTAGTAGAGGGAATGACATGTTCACATTGTGAAGGAGCTGTTAAGGAAGCCCTGAGGGAAGTTCCAGAGGTCTTAGACGTATGGGTTAATCTAGAGGAAAAAACAGTAGAAGTTGAAGGCAGTGATCTAGTTGATAAGAGGCTAAAAGAAGCAGTAGATCAAGCTGGATATGAAGTTACAAGTATAAAATAGAGGCGGGAAAGATATGAATGAAACCAAGCAAAAAGCCTTAAATAAATTAAAAACAGCTAGAGGTCAGATGGATGGCATAGTAAAGATGTTAGAAGATGATAGATACTGTGTAGATATATCTACACAGATCCTATCTGTAATAGGACTTCTAAAAAAATCCAATATAGATATCTTAAATAGTCACATTAGAACCTGTGTAGCCACTGCTATTCAAGAAAGTGAAGACCAAGGGGAAGAAAAGATAGAAGAGATAATAAATATAATAGATAAGTATATAAAATAAAAATAATTTCCTGCACATAAGTGCGGGAAATTTTTGTAAAAAGATCTAATTTTAGTCTGTTTTTTATTGAAATTTAGCTTAAAAAGGTATATAATAAGAATATGAAGGTCAGAAAAGGTCAGAGAAGTTAAAGTTGAATAAGAGGTGATTTATTTGGAATATAAAGATTATTATAAGACCCTTGGAGTTAGCAAGGATGCCAGTGAAGATGAAATAAAAACAGCCTTTAGAAAGGCTGCAAAAAAATATCATCCAGATCTACACCCTGATGATAAAGAGGCTCAAGATAAATTTAAAGAGGTAAGTGAAGCCTATGAAGTATTAGGCGATAAGGAAAAGAAAAAACAATATGATACATTTGGGTCAACAGGAGGCTTCCAGGGAGGACAAAACTTTGATCCATCCCAATATGGTTATACAGGAGGCTCATATACTTATAGTGGGTCTGATGAAGGTTTTAGTGACTTTTTTAACACCATATTTGGTGGAGGAGCTAGGACTTCTGGAGGTGGATTCAATATAAATGATCTATTTGGTGGAGGAGCTAGAACTTCCAGAAGAGCAAAGCCCCAAAGAAGATCCTATGATTCAGAGTTAAACATAAGCATAGAAGAGGGCTATAGAGGCTTAGAAAGAGATATAAGACTTGACTTTGGAGGAGAAACTAAAACTATCAAGGTAAAGGTACCAGCTGGAATACTGCCTGGTAAAAAGTTAAAAGTTAGAGGAGAAAGATGGGGAGTAGATGGAGACATTCTCTTTAAAATTAACTTTATAGAAGATGAAAGATTGGAATTGGATGGACTAGATGTAACTAAAAAGATCGATGTCTTAGCCTGGGATGCAGCCCTTGGTACTAGTAAAGTAGTGGAGACTTTTGATGGCAAGATAAAGGTCAATATACCTGAAAACATAGAAAATGCTAAAAAAATAAAGATCCCTAAAAAAGGATATAGAGATTTAAAGGATAAGAGAGGAGACCTATATTTACAGATAAATATAGTAAATCCTAAAAAGATTACAAAGGCACAGAAAAAATTATATGAAAAACTAAGGAGTTTAGATAAATAAGAAAGGATGATAAATATGGATTTAAATAAGTTTACTCAAAAGAGTATAGAAGCTATTCAAAATTCACAGAGTCTAGCTACAGAATATGGAAATCCTCAAGTAGATGAAATCCATATGCACTATAGTCTCCTAAAGGATGAGGAAGGATTAATACCTAGAGTTCTTGTCTTTATGAATGAAAATGTAGATATGATAAGGGCAGAGGTATTGAGAGAAATAGAAAAGCTACCAAAGCAGCAAGGTGGAAGCATATATCCAAGCCGAACCTATAGTAGGCTGATAAAAGAAGCAGAAAAGGAAATGCGAAACTTTGGAGATGAATATGTAGGAGTAGAGCATATATATATTTCACTTTTAAAGGAAAAAGCTACAAAATCTGAAAAGATATTCAATAAATACAATATAAATCTACAGAGATTTTTAGAAAACTTAAAATCTATAAGGGGAAGTCAATCAATAAGAACTGATAATCCAGAATCTACCTATGAAGCTTTGACTCGTTTTGGAGTAAATATGGTAGAAGAAGCCAAGACTGGAAGTATGGACCCTGTAATAGGTAGGGATAGCGAGATAAGAAGTGTCATAAGAATACTTTCCCGTAGAACTAAGAACAATCCTGTACTAATAGGTGAGCCAGGAGTAGGGAAAACTGCCATAGTTGAAGGTCTAGCCCAAAGAATAGTAAATGGAGATGTGCCAGAGGGACTTAAGAATAAAACAATCTTTTCCCTGGATATAGGAGCACTTCTTGCAGGAGCTAAATACAGAGGAGAATTTGAAGAAAGATTAAAGGCAGTTCTAGAAGAGATAAAACAGGCAGATGGAGAAATAATTCTCTTTATAGATGAAATACACAATATAGTTGGAGCAGGTAAAACAGAAGGTTCCATGGATGCTTCAAATCTATTAAAGCCTATGCTGGCAAGAGGAGAGCTTCATACCATAGGGGCTACAACTCTTGACGAATATAGGATGCATATAGAAAAAGATGCAGCCTTTGAAAGACGTCTTCAAAGAGTGCTTGTGCAAGAGCCAAGTGTGGAAGATACCATATCTATCCTAAGAGGTCTTAAGGAAAAATATGAAATCCACCATGGCATAAGAATATCAGACGGTGCAGTTATAGCAGCTACAAATCTTTCCAATAGATATATAAGTGATAGATTTCTTCCAGATAAGGCAATAGATCTTATGGACGAAGCATCAGCCATGCTAAGAACAGAGATAGACTCTATGCCTAGTGAAGTAGACGAAGTCAGTAGAAGGGTGCTTCAACTTGAAATAGAAAGAGCTGCTCTAAAAAAAGAAAGTGATGAAGCTTCTAAAAAGAGATTGGAGCTCCTAGAAGAAGAGCTTGAAAACTCTAAGAGGGAACTCCAAGAACTAAAGGAAAAATGGGAAAGAGAGAAAAAGAGCATTGGTGGAGTAAAGGTCATTAAAGAAGATATAGATCGAGTAAAGAGAGAGATAGAAGAGGCAGAAAGAAACTATGACTTAGAAAGACTTTCTCAATTAAAATATGGAACCCTAGTAGAGTTAGAAAAGAAACTTGAAGAGGCAAACAGGGGTGAAGAATCTGAAGACAAGATGTTAAAAGAAGAGGTAACAGAAGAAGAAATAGCAGATGTTATTTCCAAGTGGACAGGCATACCCCTATCAAAACTTGTAGAGTCTGAAAGAGAAAAACTCTTAGCCTTAGATGAAGTTCTCCACGAAAAAGTAATAGGCCAAGAAGAAGCTGTAGAATCAGTAGTAGATGCAGTTATAAGAGCAAGATCAGGCATGAAGGATAAAGATAAACCTATAGGAAGCTTTATATTTTTAGGTCCTACTGGAGTTGGAAAGACAGAGCTTACTAAGGCCTTAACCAGGGTCTTGTTTGATGATGAAAGAAATATGATCCGAATTGATATGAGTGAATATATGGAAAAACACACTGTCTCCAGGCTAGTAGGAGCTCCTCCAGGATATATAGGATATGAAGAAGGAGGTCAACTCACTGAAGCAGTAAGAAGAAAGCCCTACTCTGTTATTCTCTTTGATGAGATAGAAAAAGCCCATCCAGACGTATTTAATATTCTACTTCAAGTCCTAGATGATGGAAGGCTGACAGACAATAAGGGAAGAACTGTAGACTTTAAAAACACAGTTATAATCATGACTTCCAATATAGGTAGCCACAATCTTCTAGAGGGAATTGATTCCAATGGTAATATAACTGAAATAGCTAAAGATGAGGTTTTAAAAGAGATGAGAACTCTCTTTAGACCAGAATTCTTAAATAGAATAGATGAAATAGTAATGTTTAAGCCGCTTCTCAGAGATGAAATCTTTAAGATAATAGATCTTCAAGTAAAAGAAATACAAGAGAGACTGGAAGATAGAAATATAGATATAAGCTTTACTGAAGAAGCCAAGGAAATAGTATTAGATAGGTCCTATTCCATACAGTATGGAGCAAGACCAGTTAAGAGATTCTTACAAAAAGAACTAGAGACAAAGATAGGTAGAAAACTCATTAAAGGTGATATAAGAGATGGGGATACGATAATTGTTGACAGTAAAGATGGAGAATTAGATGTGCATGTATAAAGAGCCCAGTATTGGGCTCTTTTTTTAATGCTGGGAAACTTGCATAAAAGTTAGATATAATGTATAATCGAGTTGAAATGCTATTGTTTTAATATTCAATCAATTTAAAAATTAGTGAATAAGGCAAAGATGTAAACCTTCAAAGAATAATAAAGATATATAAAGCTCTGCTTCTGAGAACTATATTAAGGACTTGAGATCAAGTCTAAGGTGTAGCTCTTTTATATATAAAACTTATAAACTTTAAGGAGGTTTAATTATGGAAGCTAAAAAGTATCCCTGGTTTGTAAAAGAAGATGTCAACGCATTTTTCTCTCTATTTCAAAATAACCTGGCTAACTTCGTAGTAATAGCCATTACTATGCTAGGCATGGGTTATCCAGCAAGAATTGTCTATGGTATGGTAATTCCAGGAGCCGCAGTAAGTGTTTTATTTGGTAACTTTTACTATGCACATATGGCAAACAAGCTAGCTATTAAGGAAAATCGTACTGATGTTACAGCCTTAGCCTATGGAATTAGTACACCACCAATGTTTATATTCTTATTTGGAGTACTAAAGCCTGCACTTGATCTTACAGGAGATCCGGATGTGGCCATAACTATAGGTATAGCCGCTTGCTTCCTAGGTGGAGTAATAGAGGCAATTGGTTCCATAGTTGGTCCTTGGCTTAGAAGAAATCTACCAAGGGCAGCAATGCTTGGAGCTCTAGCAGGAGTAGCTTTTTCAGTAATCGCAGGACAGATGTTTTTCCATACTTTTGAATCACCAGTAATCGGTATGTTTGTAATGGTAATTGTCTTTATAGGACTTATTGCACAAAAGAGAATGCCCTTTAGAATACCAGCATCTTTATTTGCAATTATTATAGGTACAGTACTTGCATATGCAACAAGGACTGCTGAACTATCTGCCATAACAGATGGGCTAGGTCATGTTGGGCTATACTTACCAATACCAACCTTAGGACTAATAAGGGGAATTAAACTTTTATTTGGACCTATGGTAGGCTTACTTGCAGCACTTATTCCAATATCAGTTTACAACTTTATAGAGACAATGAACAATGTTGAAGCTATGGCTTCAGCAGGAGATGACTATGATGTTAGAGAAGCACAATTAGTTGATGGACTGGGAACTATAGTTGGTACACTATTTGGTGGAGTATTTCCTACTACAGTATATCTTGCATCAGTTAGCTCTAAATGGTTAGGTGGAGGAAGAGGATACTCTATAGTAAATGGAATTGTATTCTTTGTAGCTTCTACATTTGGAATTATAGCAGCTATGGCAGCCATAATACCTCTACAGGTAGTAGCGCCTATACTAGTATTTGTTGGTATGTCAATGGTAGCTCAAACATTTTCATCTATACCTCAGAGGCACTATTTAGCCGCAATTTTAGCCATGTTTCCCTATCTAGCAAACTATCTATCTACGAAATTTGCAAATGCAGCTCCAGAAGCACTGGAAGCAGTATCACCTTCTGTTGTAGCTCTAGGACAGGGGGCCATGTTTACAGCCATAATCTTAGGAGCCATGCTAGTATTTATAATAGATAATGAATACTTTAAAGCTTCTATTACTGCACTTGTTGCAGCAGCCATGGCAGGGGTTGGATTTATCCATGCACCTAAACTTACAATCCTCCACGATCCGCAATATGTAATAGCTTATCTTGTAGTAGCTGTTACACTATTTGCCTTCAATTATTTAAAGGATGATGAAATGGAAGATAGGCAAGGAAAGATGTTTGTAGATTAAAAACAAAGAAAAAAAGAGAGCCTTGATAAAATTATCAAGACTCTCTTTTTTTATGTAGCCGTACACCCAATATTGACATTCCATCCAAGGCGTTACCCAAGCAGTTAACTCGGACCAGGTGACCTCACGGCACACGGAAGGGTTCACTTATCGCTGCTTCCTTCCGGATCTGACGAGGTTCATGAGTTTCCGTTGCGTAAGACCCAATCGTCAACGCCACTTACTTGAGGCAGACCCTCAAACAGAGGAGCCTCCACTGGGAATTCAACCCTGCTATAGCGGATTGCAGGTTATAGGGTGCCGCTAGCTCCCCATCTAGTACGGCAAAATTTATAGATGGCGGAGAAAGAGGGATTCGAACCCTCGAAACGCTTACACGTTTACCCGCTTTCCAGGCGAGCGCCTTCAACCTCTCGGCCATTTCTCCATACTTGCTTACAAGATTATATTATAGCTTAAATCTAAACAAATGTCAAATAGAGAATAAGATTAAAAGCTCTGTTTTACCATAAAAGTTACTTACAATAGGATATAAAATA
>CAZBAK010000010.1:0-41712 GCA_964489715.1 uncultured Tissierella sp.
GTTCAGGCAGTATATGTACCTGCAGATGACCTTACAGACCCGGCACCTGCTACAACATTTGCCCATCTAGATGCAGTAACAACACTTTCCCGTTCTATTGCAGAACAAGGATTTTATCCTGCAGTAGATCCACTTGAAAGTTCTTCTAGATTACTTTCCCCTGCAATAGTAGGAGAAGAGCATTATAATGTTGCAAGACAAGTACAGGAATTATTACAGAGATATAAGGAACTACAAGATATAATAGCTATACTTGGTATTGACGAGCTTTCTGATGAAGATAGACTAATAGTATCAAGAACTAGAAAAATACAAAGATTTTTAACTCAACCTTTCTTTGTAGCTGAAACATTTACTTCGCTTCCTGGTAAATATGTGCCTATAAGTGAGACTGTAAGAGGCTTCAAAGAAATACTTGAAGGAAAACATGATAGTGTACCAGAAACTGCTTTCTTGATGGTAGGTACTATAGACGAGGTATTGGAAAAAGCTAAAAAGGTGGAAGATTAATATGGCTGGAATTCATCTAGAAATAGTTACTCCTGACGGATCCTTTTTTAATGAAGAAATCGATAGTATTATAGTTCGAGGTATGGAAGGTGATTTGGCTATTTTAAAGGGAAGAACTCCTATAGTTACACCTTTAAAGGTATGTAGCATAAGAATATTTCAAAATGATACTGAAAGAATTGCAGCCGTTACAGATGGCTATGTAAGTTCAATAGATGATAATGTAACTATTGTTACAGATGCAGCTGAATGGCCTGCTGATATAGATGTAAAAAGAGCAGAAGAAGCTAAAAAAAAAGCAGAAGAATTATTGAGTAAAAAAGAAGGAGTAGATTTTACTCGAGCTGAAGCTTCTTTAAAAAGAGCTATCAATAGACTGGATGTATCCAAATATAAAAAATAAATTTAAAACAGATAAAAAAACACTCTTTCTCTATAAATAATAGATTAGAAAAGAGTGTTTTTATTTTAAAAATCAATAATATATACTATAAAATTAACATGCCTATAATATAATAGAGAAGACACAGGCAAGCTATTCTTCCCTTATTTGTGGTCATATGTTAAAATATATTAAGAAATAAAGAAAAAAAGATTAACATTGATCACGCAATAGGGTATAATGGATGGTAAGACTAAAGACATTTATGGATAGCTATGACTATAACTAGTTTTAGATATTAAAGTAGGGGGAGATAATTTGGAAATAATAGTAGTAGAGAAGAGCCCTCCATTAAAAGGAAATGTAAGAATAAATGGAGCAAAAAACTCTGCACTTCCTATAATAGCAGCATCGCTATTGGGAACAGAAGATATAATATTAGAAGATGTACCAAATCTTAGAGACGTAGGTATAATAACTGAAGTTTTAAGATCTTTAGGTTCAGAAGTAGAGTTTTTAGATAAAAGAACCTTAAAAATAAATTCCAAGAACCTAAATAATCATATGACTAGATATGACCTTATGAATCAAATGAGAGCATCATTTCTGGTAATGGGACCACTTTTAGCAAGACTTGGGAAAAGTCAAACTTCACTTCCAGGAGGTTGTGCTATTGGTACTAGGCCAATAGATTTACATCTTAAAGGCTTTAAGGCTTTAGGGGTAGATACAAACACAGAGCATGGAAGTATTGATGCGAGAGTAGATAAACTAGTAGGAGATAAGATATACTTAGACTTTCCATCTGTTGGAGCTACTGAAAATATAATGATGGTGGCAACCCTAGCAGAAGGAGAAACTATAAT
Source organism: uncultured Tissierella sp. (assembly GCA_964489715.1). Classification (GTDB taxonomy): domain Bacteria; phylum Bacillota; class Clostridia; order Tissierellales; family Tissierellaceae; genus Tissierella_A. Next base: position 1,759 of record CAZBAK010000010.1, read on the forward strand.
AGACAATGCTGCTATGGAACCAGAGATAGTAGATCTTCAAAATTTCTTAAACAAATTAGGTGCCAATATAAAAGGTGCAGGAACAAGTAGTATAAGAATAAAAGGTGTAAAGAAACTTGGAGGTTGTAGGCATCAGATAATTCCTGATAGAATAGAAGCTGGTACCTTCCTAGTTGCTGCAGCTATAACAGGTGGAGATGTGGTAGTAGAAAATGTTATAGCAAGTCATATAAAGCCAGTAATTGCAAAACTTAAAGAAGCTGGTGTGGAAATAATAGAAAATGAAGATAGTATAAGAGTGAGATCTAAGGGCGAATTAAAGCCAATAGATGTAAAAACTCTGCCATATCCAGGATTTCCAACAGATATGCAGTCTCAATTTATGGCAATGTTAACAGTGGCTAAGGGAACTAGCACAGTTGTAGAAACTGTCTTTGAAAACAGATTTATGCATGTGGACGAACTAAATAAAATGGGTGCACATATAAAAATAGACGGTAAGGCATCAACTATCCATGGAGTAGAGACATTGACAGGAGCCAGAGTAAAGGCTACTGATCTAAGAGCAGGGGCAGCTTTAATCCTAGCAGGTCTTGTTTCAGAAGGAAAAACAGAAATTGAAGACATATATCATATTGAAAGAGGATATGATGGAGTGGAAGAGAAGTTTACAAATCTAGGAGCTATAATCTATAGAAAGAAAATATAAGAAAAATAGAATATAAAAAAGAAACTATTTAAAGATAAATAGTTTCTTTTTTTATCCTGAATTGTAATTTTCTTATAAAGTTGCTTCTCTTTTAGGGATTAAAGGCAATTAAATTGAATCTAATAATTATTTGTTGAGCATTCGGCATCTAGGGGAGATTTTTAATCTCCCGGCTTTTGTAGTTTATGATAAATAATTAAAACACTTCATTTTATTTACTGCATCTAGTTAAAGATATATTTTTAAAACGATTATTGATGTTCCCTTCCAGGACTAGGGAAATACACCCGTCGCGTCCTATGAGAAGTATAGTTACACGTATGTTTTTTTAGTAGGGGCGTAACTTTGGTCGCCCATTTTAATACAAGGTAAAATGGCAAAGAAGCTATAATTTCCTTGATAAGAATAATGTTTTCTTTAAATATGTTTTAATTTTTGAGAAAAGCAAGTTACTATGGATGCAATAAATTGGGGAAATAAGGCCTGACTTATGAAAGGTGCTTTCCTTTCATGGAAGGACGTTTTCCACGATTTATTGTATCCCTTGATATAGCTAATATATTTGATATTAGAAAAGCGGGCGACCAAAGGTACGCCCCTACATGCAAAAGATTGTATATTTAATTCGCCTTTGATCCCTTAATATCCATTAATGGCTTATAAAAAGCTTATTTATTGTTTTAAGGCAAAAAAAGAAACTATTGATAATTATCAATAGTTTCTTTTGCCGACTCTTAATGGTCGGGGTGAGAGGATTTGAACCCCCGGCCCCATGGTCCCAAACCACGTGCGCTACCAAACTGCGCTACACCCCGTCGCTCTCTCTCGAACCGACTATTATAGTATATGATAATTTCTAGGATAATGCAACAATGTATATAAGGCTACAAATTATGTTTGTGAGATTTAAAAAGCTTAAAGTTAAATATAAGCATATAATTCTAACTAATACTAACTTTAGCTCTCTATATTGAGCTTTTACGCAAAAAGAGCAAATATATCTTAAATTTATTTATATTTAAGTGTATAATAATAGTTAAATCCCTATAATAAGAGTGAAGAGGAGTGATAATCATATTTATTTTAGAAATATTGGAAACATTAAAAATTGAAATAATAGTTATGTTTTTTTCTATGCTTCCAATTATAGAACTTAGGGGAGCTATACCTCTTGGAATATCTTTAGGATTATCTTCTACTCATAGTGCAATTATAAGCATAATTGGAAACATCATTATAGTCTTTATTTTACTAAGGGTATTAAATCCCCTTATGAAATACTTTGAGAAGACCAAATTGTTTTCTGCTACTCTGGGAAAATTAAAAGAAAGATCCATGAAAAAATCCAAGCTTATAAAAAAATATAGCTTAATAGGACTCTTTATATTTGTAAGTATTCCTTTTCCAACTACAGGTGCTTGGACAGGGACTCTTATTGCAAGTATATTAAAATTAAATAGGAGAAAAGCATTTCTTGCCATGTCCCTAGGTTTAATCCTAGCAGGCATAATAACTGTTACTGTAAGCAATGGGGTCATTAGTATATTTTAATGTCATTAATATTGGATTGGAGTGATTTAAATGTTAGCTTCCATAGAAGCTGGTGGAACAAAATTTGTATGTGCAGTAAGTGATCTTGACTTAAATATAATAGATAAGCTGTCTTTTCCAACTGGTGATCCAAAAGAGACAATAGAGAAGGTGGTTGAATTTTTTGATCAATATAAAAATATACAAGCTATGGGAATAGGCTCCTTTGGACCTATTGATATAGATAGAGATTCTTCCAGTTATGGATATATCACATCTACTCCCAAGCTAGAGTGGAAGAACTTCAACTTTCTAGGAGAGATAAAAAAATATTATAATATAGCTATAGGATGGACTACGGATGTAAATGCAGCTTGCTTGGGAGAGTATAGATTAGGGGCTGCTAGAGATAAGAGCAGTGCTATATACTTAACCATTGGAACTGGCATAGGTGGTGGGGCTATTGTTGATGGAAAGTTTCTAGAGGGCTTTAGTCATCCAGAAATGGGACATATAATGGTAAGAAGACATTGGGGTGATAGTTTTAGAGGTTCTTGTCCCTATCATGGTGATTGTTTGGAAGGATTGGCCTCAGGTCCCTCTATTGAAAAGAGATATGGAAGAAGAGCTGAATCCTTAGAAGAGGATAATGAAATATGGGATATTGTTTCATACTATATAGCACAGGCTTTAGTTAACTATACATATATAGTGAGACCTGAAATAATTATTTTAGGCGGTGGGTTAATGAAGCAAGCCCAAGTCCTAGATCTGATCAAAAAACACTTTTCAAGCTTATTGGCAAATTATGTGGAAATACCAAATATAGATGAATATATAGTTTTAGCCTCCTTAGGAGATAATTCTGGAATAATAGGTGGACTTTTATTGGCAAAAGATAGTTTATAAAGGATAAAATAAGTTTGACTATTAAATTCCTATATGATAAAATTTGACTTGTAAAATTAAATAGTTCCTTATCAAGAGTGATGGAGGGTATGGGCCCTATGAAATCCGGCAACCAGTAGAATACAAGGTGCTAAATCCCACAGAAACTAGTTTTCTGAAAGATGAGGTTAGAGCAAATGCCTAAACCTTTTCTTTAGAAAGGGTTTTTTTAATATAAATTTAGGAGGAAGAAAAATGGCAAAAACTTTATTTACTTCTGAGTCAGTTACAGAAGGGCATCCTGATAAACTATGTGATCAAATATCAGATGCAATCTTAGATGCAATACTAGAACAGGACGAAGATGCAAGAGTGGCATGTGAAACACTTGCTACAACTGGTATGATCATGGTTGTTGGAGAGATAACAACTTCATGCTATGTAGACATCCCAAAGGTAGTAAGACAGACTGTAGGGGAAATAGGATATACTAGAGCTAAATATGGATTTGATGCAGATACTTGTTCTGTTATGACATCTATAAATGAACAATCACCAGATATTGCTATGGGAGTAGACAGAAAAGATGAAGACGATCTTGATAAAACTGGTGCTGGAGATCAGGGAATGATGTTTGGATATGCCTGTAATGAAACAGAAGAACTTATGCCTTTACCAATCTCCCTATCTCACAAGCTGGCTAAAAAGCTGGCAGATGTAAGAAAAAATGGGAAATTAGACTATTTAAGACCAGATGGTAAAACTCAGGTTACAGTTGAATATGAAGATGGAAAACCTGTAAGAATTGAAAATATAGTAGTTTCAGCTCAGCATAGTCCTGATATGGATCTTAAAACTATAAAAAGAGATATAATAGAAGAGGTAATAGAAAAAATTGTTCCAAGAGAATTAATAGATAAGGATACAAAGTATTTTATCAATCCAACAGGAAGATTTGTAATAGGTGGACCTATGGGGGATTCAGGTCTTACTGGTAGAAAAATTATAGTGGATACCTATGGTGGTTTTGGTAGACACGGTGGAGGAGCATTTTCAGGGAAAGATCCAACAAAGGTAGATAGATCAGCTTCCTATATGGCAAGATATATAGCTAAAAACCTTGTGGCTGCTGGACTTTGTGATAAATGTGAAGTGGGACTATCCTATGCTATAGGAGTGGCAAGACCTCTGTCAGTTTATGTAGATACATTTGGCACTGGAAAAATATCCAATGAGGAAATTTTAAAGCTGGTAGATGAAAACTTTGATCTAAGACCTGCTGCTATTATAAGGGACTTGGATTTAAGAAGACCTATATATAAGCAAATAGCAAGTTATGGTCACTTTGGAAGAGAAGATCTAGATCTTCCTTGGGAAAGACTTGATAAGGTGGAAAAACTAAAGAAGTAATAAAAAGGATTTAAATCTAAAAAAGATTTAAATCCTTTTTTTATTTCATAGTAAATTTATCTTTGAATCTTATATATTAAATAAGAAGAGAGGAGGTGGAAGAGATGGCAGTAAGGAGTGTAAAGGAAAAGACAAATTTAAAGTTAGAATTAGATGGAGGAATGGTAGGTGACAAGCAAAAGCTTATATCTAAGTCATTTGCAAAGGTAAAGGTAGATTCCCTAGATGAAGAACTCTATGAAGTAGCAAAGGCCTTGGAAGGTCTTCAAGATAAGGCCCTTGTAAATGTAAAGAGAATTGAAGAAACTTCACTTAAGGAAGAATAAGTAAGTAAAAAAACAAGGGGAGGTGATTTAGTTGATAAAGAAAAGAATAGAGTTGGAATTTCTAGATAAAGCTAATAAGAAGTTTAAAATCTTCCTGGATGACCCTAAGGAAGATCTGGAGGAGATAGATATTTTAAATGCTATGGATCTTATATTAGAAAAAAACATATTTACTTCTAATAACACTGATCTGTTAGAGAAAAATCTTGCTAGAATATTGGAGACAACAATATCTACTATGGAATTTTAAGGAGAGGGCTTAAATGGAAGAAATATATAGTCATATAGCTAATCTGGGTTTTCCTATAGTTATCTCTATATATCTTCTTGTGAGAATTGAAGGAAAACTTAATTTGCTAAGTGAAAGTATAAGTGAACTTTCTAGAACTATTGAAAAAGTATTGTAAAGAAACGACTGAGAAATCAGTCGTTTTTTTACATAATCTTAGAAGCTGTGTTATAATTTCTATATGTGGAGGTGATCTAGTGTTAAATATAGAAGGTGTAGTAGAAGATATTATATTTAGAAATGAAGAAAATGGCTATACTGTTGCAAAACTTTCTACTTCAGATGGAATGGTTACTATAGTGGGGAATGCAGCCTTTATAAATATAGATGAAATGGTAGAAGTAGAAGGAGAATGGATATACCATGATACTTTTGGAGAACAACTTAATTTTAAAACCATTAAGACCACAGTACCTTCTACTTTAAAGGGAATTGAAAATTATCTAGCTTCAGGACTCTTACCCTATGTGGGACCTAAAACTGCTAAAAATATAGTAGATGAATTTGGCAAGGACTCCCTAGATATAATTCAATATAATCCAGAGAAATTAAAGTCCATTCCTGGAATTGGAGAAAAGAAGATTGAAAAGATAACCCAAGCCTATGAAGAACAAAGAGAGATCAAGGATATAATGGTTTATCTACAGGGCTTTGACATTACAGTAAATAATGGTATAAAAATATATAAAAAATATGGCAAGAACACTATAAATGTGGTAAAGGAAAATCCATACAAATTGTCTGAAGATGTATATGGCATAGGATTTAAAACTGCAGACAATATAGCTAGAAATATGGGTATAGTTATAGACTCTCCCTATAGAGTAGAGGCAGGTCTTAAGTATATAATGATGAAGAGCTCAGGAGATGGGCACTGCTATCTACCTAAGGATGAACTAATAAGAAAGACAGCAGGTCTTCTAGACTTAGATCTATCTCTAGTAGAAGATGCCATTCGAGATCTAATATTTAAGAAGAATTTCCATATGGTAAATGAAGAAGATAGAAGCATTATATACTATATGCCCTTCCATATAGCTGAAAACAATGTTGCTAAAAAGATTGTAGATCTTTCCAAGGTGGATTTTAAGGAAATAGAGATTGATCTTGAAGAGGAAATAAAAAAGATAGAAAAAGATGAAGATATAGAATTTGATGAAAAACAATTAACAGCTATAAAAGAATCCCTAGAAAATGGCTTTCTTGTAATAACAGGCGGGCCGGGTACGGGGAAGACCACCACTATAAATGCTATTATAAAGATATTTGAGGAATTGGAGATGGAGGTAGTCCTAGCTGCTCCAACAGGAAGAGCTGCCAAGAGGATGACTGAAACTACAGGTAGGGAAAGTAGGACCATCCATAGACTGCTTGGCTTTTCCTTTATGGAAGAAGATATGGGCTTTAATAGAGATGAAGATAGTCCCATAGAAGCTGATGTCTTGATAATAGATGAGTCTTCCATGATAGATATACTACTTATGAATAGCCTATTAAAAGCTGTAAATGAAGGCACCAGAATAATCCTAGTTGGAGATATAGACCAGCTGCCAAGCGTAGGTGCTGGAAATGTTCTTCGTGATATTATAAGTTCTGAAAGTATAAAGGTTGTAATGCTGGATAAAATTTTCAGACAGGCAGAAGAGAGTATGATAGTAGTAAATGCTCACAAGATAAATAAGGGGGAAGCTCCTCTTTTAAATGAAAAAAATAAGGACTTTTACTTTCTATCTCAAGTAAACCCTCTATCAAGCTTAGAGACCATAATAGAATTAAACAATAAAAGGCTTCCTGATTTTTATGATTATCATCCACTTAAGGATATTCAAGTTTTAACTCCTATGAAAAAGGGAGATGTGGGAATAAATTCCTTAAATAAAAAGCTTCAAGAAACTTTGAATCCAAAATCTATCTTTAAGGCAGAAAAGAAGATTGGTGATGAGATCCTTAGAGTGGGAGATAAGGTTATGCAAATAAAGAACAATTATAATCTAGAATGGACAAAAGATATAGGGGGCATTAAAGCAGAAAAAGGCCAGGGAGTATTTAATGGAGATTTTGGCTATATTGAGTCTATAGATCACGAGGATAATATAGTAAAAGTTATATTTGACGATGAGAGAGTTGTAGAATACGGGTTTAACTCTTTAGATGAATTAAAGCTTTCCTATGCTATAACAATTCATAAATCCCAGGGAAGTGAATTTCCCGTAGTTATAATTCCAGTTCACTGGGGACCACCCATGCTTTTAACTAGAAATCTAATCTATACAGCAATAACAAGGGCAAGAGAACTTGTAGTATTGGTAGGAGAAGAAAGATATCTTCAAATGATGATAAAAAACAATAGAATTGTCAAAAGATATTCAAGTCTTGATAGAAAGATAAGAGAATATATAGAAGTCTTCTACAATTAAGGGGGATAAAGATGGATTATATAGACCAGCTTTTAGAATTTATTTTTCCCAGCAAGGAAATCTGCTTGTTTTGTAAAGAGAGCGATCTTTCCTTGGAGGGTTTTATATGTAAGTCCTGTAGTGAAAATATTAATATGGTAAATAGGGAGGTCTTTTTAAATCCTGAATATATTGAAAGAGCTTATTATGCCACGGTCTATGATAAATTTATGAAGGAAATTATAAAAAGATACAAATTCAATGATAAGTCCTATCTATATAAGCCATTAGGCTATATACTGGCGTCTACAATGGATGCAAAAGATATAGGGGATGGAATAGACCTTATTAGCTTTGTCCCCTCTCACAGAAGGAAGGAAGCCATGAGAGGCTATAATCAAGTAGAACTTTTAGCAAGATATATAGCTAAGAGATATGGAATAGAGATATTTAAGGGTTTGATAAAGATAAGACATACCCAGGATCAACATTTTTTAAAAGAAGAAGCTAGAAAAGATAATCTAAAGAGTGCCTTTAAGGTTAAGAGAAAAGAAGAGATAGAAGACAAGAGAATACTCTTAATAGATGATATATTGACAAGTGGAGCTACTATGGAGGAGTGTGCAGGTGAGCTTAAAAAAAATGGGGCAAGAAGCATTATAGCCCTTGCCCTAACATCTGGTAGAAAACTTTAAAGCTTATCAACTAGGTCTGTAAGTAGACTTTTTTCTTCTTGAAGTTTAAATCCAAACTTTTTAAAATAAGCTATGGTAGCATTTATCTCTCCTCCTAGTACAATTACAATGCTACTTATATAGATCCAAATATAAAGAAGTATTATACCAACAAGACTTCCATAGGTAACTGCATAATTTCCAAAGTTATTTACATAATATGAAAACAGTATGGAGGTTAGCATCCAGCCAAGAGTTGTAAATATGGCTCCTGGCAAGGCACTTTTAAATGTTATTTCATAGCGCTTGTTTTTAGAGGGACTAAACTTATAAAGAAGTGCAAATATAAGTATCATATATAGGAGTGGGATTAAAATCCTAATATAAGACCAAAGTATCTTTGAGAATGCACTTAGGCCTAAAAGTGTAAAGAGTTTATTTGTAAGTAGTTCTCCAAAAACCAAGGTTAAAAAAACCAAGATTATTAAAACTAAAAGAGCTATGGTAAAGAAAAAAGACATTATTCTAAGTTTTATATAGGATCTACTTTCTCCGTGATCATAGGCTCTATTTATAGCTCTCATAACTGCCTTGATTCCAGCTGAAGAAGACCAAACTCCCAAGATGGCAGAGATAGATAAAAGACTCTGACTACTGGTGGTGGCTATTTCCCTTATAAATCCTTGAAATAAATTTTGAATTTCATTTGGAAGATAGAGCACAGCATCTTGTAAAATATTTTGCTTGACATAGGGAGTGTAGCTTACAATATTCAAGAGCATTATAATAAAGGGAAAGATTGAAAGTATTAAAAAGAAGGTAAGCTGAGTTCCTGACATAAATACTTCATCATCTTTTATCCTAAAGATCAATTGATCTAAAAATATTATAGGCTTCATATGTGTAAGCTTCTGCAAAAAAGATTCCAATAAACCCACCTCCTAAACTACCATAGATACTTCTCAAACCAATCTCTTATTTCTTCTAGTCTTTTAATCCTGTTTTTAGGCTTACCACTTCTGCTAAGTTCGTGGTTTTCTTCTTTAAACAAGCATAGTTTTGTTTCTACTCCATGATACTTTAGAGCCGTAAACATTTGAAATGCTTCTGATATTGAACACCTATAGTCTTCTTCTGAGTGAATAAAGAGAGTAGGTGTGGTGACCTTATCTGCATATTTTAAGGGAGATGAGTCCCAGAGCTTATTGAAATCATTCCAGGGAGTAGCAGACATTTGATCATCTACAAAATAGTAGCCTATATCCGTGGTCCCAAATTTAGAAATCCAATTTGAAATGCTTCTCTGTGAAACAGCTGCTTTAAATCTATCTGTATGACCTATGATCCAGTTGGTCATAAAGCCTCCATAGGAACCACCCATTATACCTATCCTATCCTTATCTATAAAATGATATTTCTCCAATACAAGGTCTGTAAAATCCATAATATCCTTATAGTCATTTGTTCCATATTTTCCTCTTATATCTGCAAACTTATCTCCCCTACCATCGCTACCCCTAGGATTACAAAAAAAGACAATATATCCTTCATTAGCTAGATATTGCATCTCATGAAAGAAAACCTCCCCAAAGGCAGTCTTTGGACCACCGTGTATATTCAAGATGGCTGGATATTTTCTTCCAAGCTGAAAATCTATAGGCTTCATAACCCAACCTTCAATCAATGTTTCATCCTCTGTTTTAAAGGTAAGTTTTTCAGGTATTGAAAGAGTTTTTTCATTCATAATCCATTGATTGTAATTTGTTATCTGTAATTCATTTCTATTGTTTAAGAGATATATCTCTTGGAGTCTTAAGCTTCTAAGGCCTATAAATTCCAAATAACCATTTTTTACAGTTATTGAATCAATACTTCCCTTTCTGTAGGTTAGCTTTTCTATATTTCCCTCCTTATCAATCCTATTTAAAAATGATGAATCACCTTCTGTGGTTACAAAATATAGAAAATTACCATCTACTTTTATAGTGGAATACTCTCCATAGCGGCAGTCACTTCCAATTGAGTTTATTATGCTAAAATTAAAGCTGTCCTTTGATATTTTCTCAGTTATATTTCCATCCTGGCTAGTTATATAAAATACTGGATTTTGATTTAATCCAAAGTCCTTCATATCTGTCCCAATAAATATTATCTTTCCTTCTAAAAAGTTAGCATAGGAATAATTGAAATTATCATAGGGTGATATCTTAAGCAATCTATCATTTTCTATATCATAGGTTTGAAGATCTGTATAAGAATATTTTTTATCTATATAGGAATTGCTTATAAGAACTATATTGTTTTTATCCCTACTCAATCTAAAATCATATACATCTGTAAAATCGTCAGTTGCCTTTGTAAGTCTATCTTCTTCTATATTGTATATATAGAGGGCATTTCTTATCTTATTTGTAAAGCCCTGGCCATTTCCCCAAAATGGTATTTCATCTAGGACTTGAAAGTCTGAATCCCCTTTTAAATCCAGCAAAAATTGATCTTTTTCTTCTTGGTTAAGATCTATAAAATTGGAAAATTTGGGATCGAATTCTGCTGTAAAAGCCAGTGTTTCATTATTTATCAATTTCATAGACTTTATATTTAAATTCAATTCAAATAGTTTTACAGGCTTTTTTTGGTAGATATCTATTTCGTAGATGCTTGTAAAGGCCTCTTTCTTTTTTCTTTTAGACTTATCCTTAGGACTATGATCTGTAAAGATTATAGTTTGTTCATCTTTCCAAATAAAATTTGTGTTTTCTTCTAGGTCTATAAGATTTTCAGTAGTTTTATAGGTGTTGTCTAAAAGTTCTATACTAGAATTATACTTATTTTCACTTATATCTATTTGACTTTTAATAAAGGCTGTAAAATTAGAATTTGGCGAAAATTCAAGTGATGATAAATACTTATAATTGATAAAGTCATCTAAAAATAACTTTTCCATAACTACCTCCTATTTATTTTATAAAATCTTTTAAAACTATTAGATTGTTTTTATTTGTATTAATGATCTTGTCTAAATAAGTGCTTGCTCTTTTTCCAAGACTTGTAATAGTAATTTCGTTTTTTCTATCATTGTCATAGTTTATTAAACCTAACATCTTTAGAGAGCTTCCACAGGACTTAAAGAAGTCCTTCTTGCCTACTAGAAACAAGCTAGAAGAATACTTTGTTAGCATATTCATCTTGGAAATTCTACTTAGAAGGGTCATCTTAGTGTCTCTTTCTTCATCCCTAGTAAGCTTTTCTAATATATTGTTAAAGAGAATAATATATTTTTCATTATCATCTAGTAAAAGATAGTCCATGGATCTTTTATTAAAAAATATCTTTCTATCTTCTATCTCTAAAATTTCTAAGTCTAAAGCTATATTATAAAATAAATCGATGGTAGAAAAGTTCTTTTGATTTGGGGCCTTGCTTTCAATAGTATCTTTATTTTCAAGACTCTCATTTATCTGGAACAGGTCTGCCCTCTTTATCTTTTTATTTTTAAGGGTTAGATCCATATTATTGGCCTCTATATAGAGAAGAAATAAGTCAAAGTCTCTTATAAAGTCCAGAGCCCTATGATTTAATACATCCTTAATATAATAGGAAAAATTTCTATCCATAATAAAATTAGCATCATATGAGTTCAATTGTTTTACATATTTAAAGGGATTTTTATTTATAGAAAGTAGTTCTAAATAGATAAACTCATAATCCTTAGATTTTTTACTTAAAAAATTAAAGTATAATTTTAAAGTTTTAATATAAGATAGGAGTTCGCTTTTAACAGCTATTAGACCTTCTTCTATGGCTGAAGTAAAAAAATCATCTAGATTTAAATCTTTTAATTCCTTTGCGTCCATATCTTCACTGGCTAGATAGAATTCTACTATATTAGAGAGATTTGATATTTGCTGATCTACATTATTTTCGTCCATTTTAGTGCTAAGATAGCTTTCAAACTCTTCAAAGCCCTCCAACCCATCTAATTCATAAAAATCTAGACCTTCTTCATTATCCAATAAATTGAAAATGATATCATCGTAAATTTTATATAGGTTTAAAGCAAATCGCTTTAGGTAGTTTTTCATGGCAAGACCTTTGATTTCAGTTCTTGTAAGATTGAAATCATAAAGTACCTTCTTTATAAAATCATATTTAATAGAAGAGGGAAGATAGTTTATATCACCTATAAAACTATAGTCATTTAGGCCCTTTGCTATTCTAGAAAAAACATACTCTCCTTCTTTTATTATATTAGAGAGTTCAGGTTCTATAAGATAGAAGTGTTTTTCTGTAAAAATATCCTTTACATAAACTCTTTCCTCCTCATATTTAATTATCTTGAACAAAGATACATAAGAGTCTTTTCTTTCTTCTAGAATTGTCCTCTCCTTCTTGCTAAGATCCTTTGAATTTTCTTCTAGAAATTTTTCGGTAAAGGTCTTACCATCTTTATGAATATAGTCTAAACTTAGCCAAATATTAAAGGCTATATTGTTTTCCGTATCATAGAAGTAAGAATATTCCCTATCAAGTTCTTCAATTACATTGCTTAAATTTATGTTTGTATATATATATTTAAATAGTTTTTTAGTTACATCTAATTCTATTTTTTTGGTTTTTTTATAATTTGCTGAGCTCATAATGCCTCCTTAGATTTAATCTACTTTAGATGAATATCTTCAATAACATTATACACCATTGCTATTATAAGTTCTAATAGCAAAATAAAAAAGATGAGACTAGGTAAGAATTCTCATCTTTTCGATTCTGTTTTTTTCTATTTTTTCTATTATAAATTGTATATTGTCATATTCAATAATTTCTTCTTCATCTGGAAATCTTCCAACTATACCTATGACAAAACCACCTATACTATCAAAATCTTCAGATTCTATATTGGTTCCTATAAGATCATTTAATAGGTCTATCTTCATACTTCCATCTACTATATATTCATCTTCTTTTATTACCTGTATCTCTTCATTGCCTTCATCATATTCATCAGTTATTTCCCCTACAATTTCTTCAACCAAGTCCTCAGTTGTTATCATACCTGCTGTTCCACCGTACTCATCTAAGATAATGGCTGTTGGATAATTGTTTTCTCTCATCTCTTGGAAGAGCTCCTGGGTAGACTTAAACTCATAAGTAAAAAATGCAGGTCTCAAATAGTCACGAATATTAAAGTTTTCCTTATCTTCCATAGAAAATATAAGATCCTTTACATGCAATATTCCCACTATATCATCAATATCTTCTTCATATATGGGAAGGCGGGAAAAAGTTTCTTCTTTAAAAAGCTCAACCAGGTCCTGGTAGGATGAGTTTATATTTAAGGCAGCCATATTTGTTCTAGGCGTCATAACATCCTTGGCCTGGGAATCACCAAACTCAAACACATTATAGATCATCTTTGTTTCCCCTACTTCTAAGACTCCTTCTTCATGACTTACATTTACTATGGTCTTTAATTCATCCTCTGTTATTAGTGGTTGAATCTTAGATGTATTGCCTCCTAGAAGCTTTATAAGGAAGTTTGTTACTGTGGTTAAGACATATATAATTGGGCTTAAAATATAGGTTATAAAGTATATAGGCTTGGATACTTTTAAAGCTGTTTTTTCTGAGTTTTGAGCAGCTAGTGACTTTGGAGTAATTTCCCCAAATATAAGAACTAAAAGTGTCATTATACCTGTAGATATGCCTATACCCTTGTTTCCATACAACTCTATGGCTATAGAAGTTGCAAGAGCTGATGCAGCAATATTTACTATATTATTTCCTATTAGGATGGCACCCAAAAGTTTATTTGGTTTTTCAATTAGTTTACTTACAAGCATTGCATTTTTAACTCCATCGTCTACCATTTGTCTTAATCTTATCTTGCTTAGGGAAACCAAAGCAGTTTCAGAAGAAGAGAAGAATCCTGATAGTCCAATTAAAATAATTAGAGTTATAAATTGTAGGGTCAAACCCGAGGGCATAAAATCACGTCCTTAATTTTTTAGATATTACATTATATTATACCTAATATTATGACTTTAGGAAAGAAAAAGATTGAAATTATAATTATTCACAAAAATATGAACAACTAACAAGCTTATCCACATAAAAGAAGAGATACATACATTAATCCACAGAGTTACCAACATTATCCACAGTATGATCCTAGGAATTGTTAACAAACTATCAAGAAGTTTTCCAAATTAAAATGTGATATAATATAAACATTGGGTACTATAGTAATATATAGGTTACACAATACTTATATTGAAAGGAGCTGTATAGATGAACATACAATTCGTTGGAAAAAATGTAGAAGTAACAGACGCACTAAGAGAGGTAACTGAAAAAAAGTTAGGTAAGCTTGAAAAATACTTTGAAGAGCCTATCAATGGAAATGTAACATTTAGTACTCAAAGAAATAACAAGACTATAGAGGTAACTATAGATATACCGGGTACTATAATTAGAGCTGAGGAAACAAGTGATGATATGTACGCTAGTATTGACAAGGCTGTGGATATATTAGAAAGACAAATCAGAAAGTATAAGACAAAGCTTCAAAAGAGATACAAGGAGGGTCAAACAATAAGATTCGAAAATGTAGCCCCACTTCAAAATGAAGAAGTAGATAGTGATAAGCCAAATATAGTTAGAAGAAAGAGATTTATAATAAAGCCTATGAACTATGAAGAGGCCATACTTCAGATGGAACTATTGGGCCATAACTTCTTTGTATTTAGAAGCGGAGAGACAGATGAGATTGGTGTAGTATATAAGAGAAAAGATGGAGATTATGGACTTATAGAACCACAAATATAAATTTAAGATAAGAAAAGCTTGCAACTTTAGAGTTGCAAGCTTTTTTATGGGGAAAACTTATGATTCCAGGTCTATTTCTAGTTTATTCCCAATTACTATGTTATCTTTAGTTACTAGAGAATCATAGGCAAGTATATCCACACCATTTTCACTCCCTAATTTGATAGCCTGAGAAAACTTAGGATCCATCTTCCAGTTTAATTTAAATAGATGTGGACCTTTCATTTGTATTATGAAAATTATAATGCCTCTATAACCCTCCTTAACTGCCTCTATCATTTCTAAAGCGTGTTTTCTTCCTCTTTCTGTAGGTGCATCTGGAAACATTGCAACACCATCATCTTCCAAGGTTACCCCCTTTACTTCAAGAAAAGTTTTTTCATTTTGGCTTTCAAAAAACATATCAAATCTAGAATTCTTAAAGCTTATTTCTCTCTTAAGATTGGAAAGATTAGTAAGAGAGTTAATATTCCCTTCATTAAGGGCATCAAATACAACTTTATTGGGAATTTGAGAATCTATATTGACTAGCATATCCCCTTTCCAGACAGCTATTATGGAATATCTTGTTTTTCTATTTAAATTATGGGAACAATCCTCTAGAAGAATTTTAGAGTTGGGAATCAATAGTTCCCGACACCGTCCTGTATTTCTTACATGAACAGTTTCTTGGCTTCCATGGATCAATACCTTAGCTAGGAATCTATTGGGCCTCTGGATAAATAGACCTTCCACTATTTTTTTATATTTCATAAAAACTCCTTTTAAATTTATTTGTCTAAATATTATCACTAGTATTAAACTTTATCAAATATTTCAAAGAATAATAGTTAAAAGTAAATACTAAAGCTTTTTAAAAGTTGAATATATGGCATATAAGTGGTAAAATGAAAGATGGTTAATATTGAAAGGTGGCTAATAATATGAGTTTTTTAAGGAGGCTCTTTGGAGATTATAGTTCAAGAGAGCTTAAAAAGATAGAACCAATGGTTAATCAGGTTTTAGATCTAGAAAAAACAATAGAAAAATTGACAGATCATGAATTAAAGGATAAAACACAGGAATTTAGAAATAGATTGGAAAATGGCGAAAGTTTAGATGATTTAATGGTTGAAGCCTTTGCAGTTGTAAGGGAAGCTTCATGGAGAGTGCTGGGAATGAAGCATTTTAAGGTGCAAGTTCAAGGTGGTATCATACTACACCAGGGTAGAATTGCAGAGATGAAGACAGGTGAAGGTAAGACACTGGTTGCAACTCTTGCAGCCTATTTAAATGCCCTTAAGGGCAAGGGAGTTCATATAGTTACGGTAAACGACTATCTTGCCAGCCGTGACAGGCAGTGGATGGGTAAGCTCTATGAATTTTTAGGCTTAACAGTAGGTTGTATAGTTCATGGAATTACAAATGAAGAGAGAAAAGCAGCCTATAGAGCTGACATTACTTATGGTACCAACAATGAATTTGGCTTTGACTACCTAAGAGATAATATGGTTATCTACAAGGAAGAAATGACCCAGAGACCATTAAATTTTGCCATAGTGGATGAGGTAGACAGTATATTAATTGATGAGGCTAGAACTCCACTGATAATTTCAGGAGCAGGGGATAAGTCTACAGATCTATACAGTCTAGCAGATAATTTTGCTAAAACCTTAACAAGTAGGGTAATTTCACAAGATGAAGAAAAAAATGACTTTTTTGATAGGGAAATAAAGGAAGAAACAGTAGACTTTTTAATTGATGAAAAATCAAAGGCCTGTAGCCTTACTGAAGTTGGTACGGAAAAGGCTGAAAAATATTTTGGACTAGAAAACCTATCTGATATGAATAATATGGAAATAGCCCATCATATAAATCAGGCTTTAAAGGCCAGAAGTATAATGAAAAAAGACATAGATTATGTTGTAAATGATGGAGAAGTTTTAATAGTAGATGAATTCACAGGAAGACTTATGCAGGGTAGACGTTATAGTAATGGACTACACCAGGCTATAGAGGCTAAGGAAGGTCTAAATGTTAGATCTGAATCAAAGACCCTAGCTACTATTACCTTCCAAAATTATTTTAGAATGTATAATAAACTTTCAGGAATGACAGGTACTGCCAAGACAGAGGAAGATGAGTTTAGGGAGATCTATAATATAGATGTTGTGGAGATTCCTACTAATAAACCTATTATGAGGGAAGACTTGCCTGATAGTGTATATAAAAATGAAGATGGAAAATTTAGGCAGGTAGTAGAGGAAATTAAAGAGAAGCACGCTAAGGGTCAACCTATACTAGTAGGTACTATTACAATAGAGAAATCTGAACTCCTAAGCAAGATGCTTAAGAGGGAAAAGATCAAGCATGAAGTTTTAAATGCTAAATATCATGAAAGAGAAGCTGAAATAATAGCTGATGCAGGAAGACTTAATAGTGTTACCATAGCTACAAATATGGCAGGTAGAGGTACAGATATAGTTCTTGGTGGGAATCCTGAGAACAAGGCTAAATTAGAACTTAAGAAAAAGGGTTATGAAGATGAAATTATAGATCTTATAGATGGATTTTTTGATACAGAAGATGTCAGAGTTTTAGAAGCTAGGGCAGTCTATGAAGAGATCTATAAAAAATTTAAAGAGGAATCAGATGAAGAGGCAAAGCAGGTAATAGATGCTGGTGGACTTCATATAATAGGTACAGAAAGGCATGAGAGTAGAAGAATTGATAATCAGTTAAGAGGTCGTGCTGGTAGACAGGGAGATCCAGGTAGCTCAAGATTCTTTATATCTCTTGAAGATGATCTTATGAGACTATTTGGTGGAGATAGGCTGACAAATCTTGTAGAGACTATGAATATGCCAGAAGATGAAGCTTTAGAACATGGACTTCTTACTAGGACCATTGAAAATGCTCAAAAGAAAGTTGAGGGAAACAACTTTAGCATAAGAAAGCATGTACTACAATATGATGATGTAATGAACAAGCAAAGAGAGATAATATATGGTGAAAGAAGAAAGGTCCTAGAAGGTGAAAGCCTTAAAGATGATATAGGAAATATGGTTAGAAATTTAATCCAAGGCAATGTTGAACTCTATACAAATGGATCTCAATATCCAGAAGAATGGGATCTAGCTGGTCTTGAAAACTATGTGGTTAAGATCTTCGATCTGGAAAGAGGATTTTTAAGCAAGGAAAGTGTAGGGAAATTTACCAAGGAAGACCTGGTAGAAGATATATTAAATAGGGCCAGGGAAAACTACTCTAAAAAAGAAGAAGAATTTGGAGAAGATAAGTTTAGGGAAATAGAGAGAATAATACTGCTTCAAGTAGTAGACAGTAAGTGGATGGATCATATAGATGCTATGGATCAGTTGAGACAAGGTATAGGACTTCGTGCCTATGGTCAAGAGGACCCAGTTCGTTCCTATCAAATGGAAGGTTTTGATATGTTTGAGGAAATGACCAACTCTATATGGGAAGATACTGTTGGATTGCTCTTCCATGTTGAGAATCCAGACAATGTAGAAAGAAAGAGAGTATCCAAGCCTATTACTTCAAATAGAGAAGCTAGCAATAAACCTGTAGTAAAGGATAAAAAAGTAGGTAGAAATGATCCATGTCCTTGTGGAAGTGGAAAGAAATATAAAAGATGTTGCGGAAAGTAGTGGTGGAAGATGCAAGATATATATATGATAAAAAGAGAATTAGAAAAGACAAAAGAGATGATAATAGAACTAGCGGTGTCTCTTTGACCTGGAATCTCTTAGAGAAAAGATGAAAAAAAATGAAGAACTTTCCCTAGAGATGGACTTTTGGGATGATGTAGATAGGGCTCAAGAGATTATGAAAGAGACAAAGTATTTGAGTAGAGAAGTAAAGAGCTATGATAGGCTTATGGAAAAAATTGAAGATCTGGAAGTTTTGATAGAACTTGTTTTAGAAGAAGAGACCTATAAAATAGACCAGGAAATCTCCAGTGAAATGGAAGAAATAAGAGAGATGGCGGAAGAGTTTAAACTAAAGGCCCTTTTAAATGGAGAATATGATAAAAATGGCGCTATTCTTTCTATACACTCTGGAGCCGGTGGACTTGAGGCCCAGGACTGGGCAGAGATGCTACTTAGGATGTATAGAAGATGGGCAGATGACAAAGAGTATGATGTTGAAACTCTAGATCTTATAAGCGATACTGAAGGTGGAATAAAGGCTGTGACTCTTCTTATAAAGGGCCACAATGCCTATGGATATTTAAAGAATGAAAAGGGAGTTCATAGGTTGGTTAGAATTTCACCCTTTGACAGCGCTGGCAAGAGACACACTTCTTTTGCAAGTGTGGACATATTTCCTGAATTGACAGGAGAAATTGAAATAGATATAAATGAAAGTGATATAAAGGTGGATACATTTAGGGCTTCAGGAGCTGGAGGCCAACATGTTAATACTACTGACTCTGCCATAAGGATTACACATATACCTACAGGGGTGGTGGTCCAGTGCCAGTCAGAAAGAAGTCAGCATACAAATAGAATAACAGCTATGAATATGCTAAAGTCAAAGCTTATATCCATAAAGGAAGAAGAAAACAAGGAAAAAATTGAAGATCTCCAGGGAAACTATTCTCAGATAGGATGGGGTTCTCAAATAAGATCCTATGTCTTCCATCCCTATAGCATGGTAAAGGATCATAGAACAGATGCTGAAATGGGAGATGTGGAAAAAGTTATGGATGGCAGTATAGATTATTTTATAAATGAGAGTTTAAAAAGCAAAGTCATGAATTAATGTCTTTGCTTTTTACTTGAAAGTATATAGAGGAGATGTCTACTTGGAAATATTAGAAATGCTTATAAAAGAGTTTAGAGTAAGTAGGAAGAATATTGAAAATCTTATATCTTTGCTAGATGAAGGCAACACAGTACCATTTATAGCAAGATATAGAAAAGAACAAACAGGAGAAATGAAGGACGAAACCATAAGAGAGATAGCTGATAGATTAGAATACTTGAGAAATTTAGAGTCTAGAAAAGAAGAAGTTAAACGTCTTATAGGAGAACAAGAAAAGCTAACAAAGGAATTAGAAAAAGATATAGACCAGGCTACAACACTTCAAAGGCTGGAAGATCTCTATAGACCATTTAAGCAAAAGAGAAGGACCAGGGCTACTATTGCTAAGGAAAAAGGTTTAGAAGGCCTGGCAGATATAATCCTTCTTCAGGAAATAGAAGAGGATAAGCTAGAGGAGACATTACTTCTCTATGTGGATGAGGAAAAAGAAGTTATGAATCCTGAAGAAGCTTTAGCAGGAGCAGAGGATATAATTTCAGAGACAATTTCTGATGATCCTAACTACAGAAGAAATATCAAAAAGATGATAATTGAAAAGGGAATGCTAGCTTCCCAGGGAGTAGATGAGGAAGATTCAGTCTATAGCATGTACTATGACTACAAGGAATCTTTAAAATCCATTGTAAATCATAGAGTTCTAGCAATTAATCGAGGAGAAAAGGATAAAAAGTTAAGGGTAAATATACTAGTAGATGAAAAGATGATCTTAGAGTATCTAAATATGATAATTTTAAAGAGGGATTCCACAACTGCAGACATTATAAAAAGAGCAGTTGAAGATGGATGGAAGAGACTCCTATTTCCTTCTCTAGAAAGAGAAATCAGAAGAGATATAAAGGAAAGGGCAGAAGAAGATGCCATAAAGGTATTTTCAGAAAATTTAAAGCCCCTACTTATGCAGCCACCTATAAAAGATAAGACAATACTGGCCCTAGATCCAGGCTTTAGAACTGGTTGCAAAGTAGCCCTTATAGATGGAACTGGAAAGTTTATAGATGATGCCATAATTTATCCTACTCATTCTCAAAAAATGATAGATTCTTCTAAGGAAACTATAAAAAACTTTATTGAAAAATACAAGATAGATATAATAGCTATTGGTAATGGTACAGCTTCTAGAGAAACAGAAAGTTTTGTAGCTGATATATTACAAGAGCTAGATGATGATATTGCCTATACCATAGTAAGTGAGGCTGGAGCTTCCATATATTCTGCTTCCAAAGTTGGAATAAAAGAATTTCCAGATATTGATGTAACCATAAGAGGAGCTATATCTATAGGAAGAAGACTACAAGATCCACTTGCTGAGCTTGTAAAAATAGAACCTAAACATATAGGAGTAGGACAATATCAGCATGACTTAAATCAAAAACAGCTAGATGAAAGCTTAAAGGCAACTGTAGAAGAATGTGTAAATAGGGTAGGAGTAGATTTAAATACAGCTAGTCCATCACTTCTTAGCTATGTAGCTGGAGTTTCTTCCAAGGTTGCGGAAAATTTAGTTGCAACTAGAGAGGAAAAGGGAAAATTTAACTCTAGAAAAGAGCTCTTAAAAGTAAAGGGACTTGGACCAAAGACCTTTGAACAATGTGCAGGATTTTTAAGAATATCAGATTCAAAAAATATACTAGATAACACTGGTGTCCACCCAGAAAGCTATGAAATTGCTTTAAAACTCCTAGATATGGACTATAAAGAAAAAGATATAGACAGCCTATCAGAAGAACTTGGAGTTGGAAAACCTACACTGAGAGATATAATAGAAGAGTTGGAAAAGCCAGGAAGAGATCCAAGAGATGAAATGATAAAACCTATTTTAAGAAAAGATGTTTTAAGCCTAGATGATTTAAAGATTGATATGATATTAAAGGGAACTGTTAGAAATGTAATAGATTTTGGAGCCTTTGTAGATATTGGAGTAAAAGAAGATGGACTTGTTCACATATCTCAGCTTTCAAATAAGTTTATAAAACATCCAAAAGATGTTGTAACAATCGGTGATATTGTAGATGTGAAAATAATAGATATAGATAAGGATAAGGGAAGAATAGCCCTATCTATGAAAGAAGTATAAAAGCATAAAAAAATTAAAAAATATTTGATAACAAATTGACAAAGATAAATAAATAGCTTATAATTATATTAATTGAATATATATCTTCAGGGCGAGGCGTAAATCCTCACCGGCGGTAAAGCCCGCGAACCTTTTTAGGTTGACTTGGTTAGATCCCAGGGCCGACAGTTATAGTCTGGATAGGAGAAGATGTATTAGGCATATCTATAAATAAGATGTCTAATTTAGCCCCGAAGTAGTATCTTCGGGGCTTTTTGTATCCCGAAGAATAAAAAAATGGAGGGATATCAATGTATACATTAAGTAGAGAGAGTTTCACCACAAGAAATATGGTTAAGATTTCAGTTTTAGCAGTTATTTCCATGGTATTGATGTTTTTTGATTTATCAGTATGGTTTGCACCACCCTTTTTAAAATTGGACATATCAGATCTGCCTTCTTTGATTGCAGCATTTGCCATGGGACCTATGGCAGGAGTTATAACCCAGCTATTGAAAAATATACTTAGCTTTCTTATAGAAGGTTCTAGTACTGGAGGAGTAGGAGAGATTTCCAACTTCTTAGTTGGAAGTGTATTTGTATATACTGCTGGAATAATTTATTATAGGAAGAAGACCTTTAAGAGAGCTGTATTGGGTCTAATTGTTGGGGTTATACTCATGAGTATGTTTGCAAGTATTAGCAACTACTTTGTTATATTCCCACTATATTCAAAGATACTGCCCCTAGATCAGATAATTCAATTGGCAAGTCAATTAAATAGATTTGTAGTAGACTATAAAAGCTTGATTATCTATGCAGTAGTACCATTTAATCTTTTAAAGGGAACTATAGTGTCAGTTATTACACTTTTAGTCTATAAAAAAGTGGCACCAATACTTCATAGATAAGAGAAAATATAAAGATCAAATAAAATTTAAAATAAATAATTAGAAACTCTCTATTTAAGATTAAATAGAGAGTTTCTTGTATTTAAATTTACCTTTTTCTAGAAGTTTAAAATTAATATATTTATAGGTAAAATATATTTGGAAATTAGGCTAAAATTTGATATCTTAGATATATCTTAAATAAGATTATCTAAGAATATGAAATAGGATGTGACTTTGTGTGAGTAAAAAATCAAAATATGGAAGTGATTCCCTTATAAAGCATAAGCATCTATACTGGGAAGTGTTTTACCTGGCTTGGCCTATAGTTATACAATCTTTACTCCAGGTTTTAATTGGAACCATAGATATAAAGATGGTAGGTTCCCTTGGAGTAGATGCTATATCAGCTGTGGGAACAGGAAGAAATATAATTATGCTTATAATGATATTGGTTATGGCCATATCCACAGGAACCATTGCAATGATATCTAGATTTACTGGTATGGGAGATGAGGAAAGTGTATCTGCCAGTGCAGGTCAGGCTTTTTTCTTAAGTATAATAGCAGCCCTATTTATGGTTCCACTGGGAATACTTACAAATGAATGGATATTAAGTATATTGGGAGTAACTGACAATGTATTTATTCTAGCTAAAGAATATATGAATATATTTTTCCTATCCATACCCTTCTTCCTACTAAATTTTATGGCCAAATCTATATTTCAAGGTGCAGGAGATACAAAGACTCCCTTGATAATAGATATAATTATGAATGTCTTAAATGTTATAGGAAATTTTGTCTTTATATTTGGTCTATGGATCTTTCCAGCTATGGGAGTAGGAGGGGCTGCACTTGGAACCTTGGTAGCCAGATTGGTAGGATCAATACTAGGATGGAGCGCCTTGGTAAGTGGTAAATTTGTAGTTAAGGTAAATCCTATTGATATGATCAAACCTAGATGGGAGATTGGCAAGCAAATTATCAGTATAGGACTTCCTGCTGCCCTTCAGGGACTATCTAGAAATATAAGTAGATTTGTTTTATTTGCCATACTTGCTAGAACAGTAAGGGCAGAAGCTGCTATACCTGCCTATGTTATAGGAACTAATTTAAATCAATATGCTCTTATGCCTGGCCTGGCCATAGGAACGGCTGCAGCTACACTATCTGGTATGAATCTAGGTGCAAACAAACCTGAGAAGGCATATGAAACGGCTAAGATATGTGCTAGATTGGCAGCTATCTTAATGGGTGTGCTGGCATTTATATTTGCAGTATTTTCAACACCCTTTATAAAGTTCTTTTTAAATGAGTCAAATCCAGAAGTTTTACAGATTGGAAAGACCTTTTTAATTATAATTGGCCTATCAGAACCTCTACATGCAATAACCATATCATTTCTTAGGACCATGCAGGGAGCAGGTTATACAAAATATCCCTTCTTAATTACCCTGGTTTCCTGGGTATTTATAAGAATAAGCTTTAGCTATATATTTGCCCTTCCATTAAACCTTGGATCTACAGGTGTGTGGCTTGGCATAAGTATATCTACTATAATATCTGGTCTTCTTAGCTACAAGTTTTTCAAGAAGAGGGACTGGCAAAAAGTTGAAATAAAAAATGTTTCCATTTAATTTAAGGAATAGGCACACTATGATAAAGATCTAGTGTGTTTATTCTATAAGTGGGCAATTTATGATATAATTATATAATTAGAAAATTTTAATAGTGAAAGGCTGAATAAATTGAAAATAGAACTAAATAATCTAGGAGAGACAGAAAAATTTGGAAAAAAATTTGGAGATCTATTAAAAAAAGGTGATATAGTCTGTTTAAATGGAGAGTTGGGAGCAGGTAAAACAACACTTACAAAATCAATAGGACTAGGTCTTGGAGTAGAGGAATATATAACAAGTCCTACATTTGCACTTATAAATGAATATAGGGGAGATCTTCCAGTCTATCACTTTGATGTATATAGGCTGGAAAATATAGAGGAACTTGACGATCTAGGCTTTGATGAATACTTTTACGGTCAAGGAGTCTGTATCATAGAATGGGCAGATAAGATAAGGGACTTTCTTCCCAAGGAGAGAATAGTTTTAAATATAGATAAAGGTGAAAGTATAGATGGGAGAATAATTTCCTTAAGTGGAAGGGGTAGGAGATACGAAGAAATTTTAAGGGAGATGAAGAGGCTTTGTTGACACTTGGTTTAGATACATCTACAAAGGTAGCCACAATTGCAGTAATTGATGGAGAAAAAGTAATAGGAGAGTATTCCTTAAGCAAGGATATGAGTCATTCAGAAAAACTTATGCCTATGATAAAGGAAGTTTTAGACAATCTAGATTTAAAGATAGAAGATATAGAACTCTATACTGTAGCCTTAGGTCCAGGATCTTTTACAGGGCTTAGAATAGGAATAGCTACTGTTAAGAGTTTTAGTCACCTCTTTAATAAGCCCATTATAGGAGTATCTACTCTAGAAGCCTTAGCCTATAATTTATATGAAAACCAGTCTATTATAATGCCTATGATTGATGCAAGAAGAGATAGGGTATACACTGGCCTATATAAATTTACTGGAGGGGAGCTAGTAGAGATAGAAGGCTCTCAAATATTAGAGATAAGTGACTTAAAGGAAAAACTTAAGGGCTATGACAATGTAATCTTTAATGGAGATGGTTCCTTAGTTTATAGAGAAGAAATAAAGTCTCTTCTCTCTGAGAAGGCAAAATTTGCAAGCTTAGGGCAAAATATAAGTAGGGCAGTTAGTGTCTGTGAACTTGGAATGAGAAATTATAAAAGAGGTCAAAGAGATGATAACTTTGATTTGGTTCCAGAATATATAAGAGCAACCAAGGCAGAAAGAGATTTAAAAGAAAAACAATAGATAAATAATAGTTTTTCTAGGAGGAAGGCAATGGAGATTATAGTTAGACAAATGATAGAAGAAGATATAGATAGTGTTTTAGAAATAGAAAAAGAAGCATTTACTACTCCCTGGTCAAAGGAGGCCTTTAAGGCTGAGATAAATGCTAACGATTTGGCCTATTATATAGTAGGCCTAGTGGAAGAAAAAGTTGTAGCCTATGGAGGAATATGGCTTATTTTAAATGAAGGCCATATTACTAATATTGCAGTAAAAGAAGAATATAAGGGTAGGGGAGTTGGCAATAAGATAGTAGAAACCCTTATATATTATTGCATGAGTAAGGGTATAGACAATATGACTTTAGAAGTTAGAGCTTCCAATAAAGTAGCACAAAATCTCTATGAAAAATATGGTTTTCTATCCTATGGTAGAAGGCCTAAATACTATGGAGATAATGAAGAAGATGCCATAGTCATGTGGAGAACTAATAGAAAATAAGAGGTGGCAAAATGAAAGATATACTAACACTGGCAATAGAGACTTCCTGCGATGAAACTTCAGCAGCAGTTATAAGAAATGGAAGAGAGATACTTTCAAATATAATAGCTTCTCAAATAGATATACATAAAAAATTTGGTGGAGTAGTTCCTGAAGTAGCTTCTAGGAAGCATATAGAAATGATAAATAAAATAATACAAGAAGCCTTAGATAAAGCAGAAGTAGGATTTAAAGATATAGATCTAGTGGGAGTAACTAGAGGGCCTGGACTTGTAGGGGCCTTACTTGTAGGGATATCAAGTGCTAAAGCTCTAGCCTATGGCTTAGACAAGCCTATAGTAGGAGTTAACCATATAGAGGGTCATATATGTGCAAACTATCTAGCACATCCAGAGCTGGAACCGCCCTTTACAAGTTTAATAGTATCAGGTGGACATAGTTACTTGCTTCAAGCCAATGGATATACAGACTATGAACTTCTAGGAAGAACTAGGGATGATGCAGCAGGAGAAGCCTTTGATAAAGTTGCTAGAGCCCTTGGTCTATCTTATCCTGGAGGACCAGAAATAGATAAATTAGCCCAAAAAGGTAATCCCCAGGCAATAGATTTTCCAAGAATATTCTTAGAAAAAGATTCCTATGATTTTAGCTTTAGTGGACTTAAGACCGCAGTATTAAATTATATAAATGGGGAAAAACAAAAGGGAAGAGAGATAGTAATCCAAGATGTGGCAGCAAGTTTCCAAGAGGCAGTAGTAGATGTACTTGTGGATAAAACATTTAGATTGGCAAGGGAGAAAAAGTCTAAAAAAATTGTTATAGCAGGAGGAGTAGCTGCCAATAAGGGACTAAGAGATAGTTTAGAAAAAAGAGGGAAAAAAGAAGGAATAGAAATCTTCTATCCCTCTAGAATACTATGTACGGACAATGCAGCTATGATAGGATCTGCTGCATATTTCAACTATATAGATGGTAAGACAAGTAAACTTGATTTTACTGTAGAGCCTAATTTGGGTCTAAACTAAATTCACATACTATCCACAATAAGCTAACAAAAATATCTTCATTTTTCAAAAGCACTTGTGGATAATGTGGAAATAGAAGGTGAATAGCCTGGAATTGTGCCTATATCTGTGGGTAAGTTTGTGGATAGTGTGTGTAAGTTTAAATATTCTAACAATTAAGCATTGTTTACATCTATCCACTTGTCATATAAGCTTTCAATTTCAAGGCTTATTTTTTCTCTTTTTTTCGTCAGATCTAAAACTTTTTCGCTATCTTCATATACTTCTTCTCTACATAGTTCCTTATCAATTGATTCCAGCTGATCTTCTTTTTCAGCAATCTTATCTTCTAAGCTCGATATCTCTTTTTTTCTGTTTTTTTCTTCTAATTCAATAGATCTTTGTTTTTTTCTATCCAATTTTATCTGAGTTTTAGTCTTTTCTTCCAGATTCTCTTCTTCTTCCATGGATAATTCATTTTTCTTTTCTAAATAGTAGCTATAATTACCTAGATACTCCTTTATTCCTTCTTCACTTAATTCTAGGATCTTATTACAGACCCTATTTAAAAAATACCTATCGTGGGAAATAACAAATAGTGTTCCAGTATAATCCAATAAGGCATCTTCAAGAACTTCCTTAGAATCTATATCCAAATGGTTAGTAGGCTCATCCATCAAGAGGAAATTTGCCTTTGAAAGCATTAGATTCAATAGATTTAGCCTGGATTTTTCACCACCACTAAGATCCTTAACTTCCTTAAAGATATCATCTCCTAAAAATAGAAACTGGCTAAGGAGCTTTCTAATGTCATAGTAGTCAAGCTTTGGATTTTTATCCCATATTTCATCTATGACAGTTTTTTCAAGATTTAAGCTTTCCATCTCTTGATCAAAATAACCAAAGTTTACCTTGTGGCCTACTTTTATTTGGCCAGCGTCCTTGTCTATTTCTCCCAAAATCATTTTAAAGAGAGTGGTTTTACCAATACCATTTCCTCCTATTAGGCCTACCCTTTCCCCCCTATATACTTCTAGGTCAATATCTTTTAAGAGGGTAAAATCACCAAAGGATTTTTCCAAAGCTTCTACAAAAAGTACATCTCTACCAGATGTGACCTTGGGCTGGAACTTTATACGTGTCTTGCTTTCATTTACAGGCTTATCTAGGGTTTTAATTTTATCTAGAAGCTTTTGCCTGCTCTGGGCTTGTTTAATGTATCTAGCTCCTCCATAGTTCATAAATCTATTTATAATCTCTTCTTGTCTTTTAAGTTCCTTTTGTTGATTGTCATATTGGCTTTTCATTATTTCTAAATCTTTTTTACGTTGGTCCATAAATCTTGTATAATTTGAGTTGTAGATCCTTATGGTCTTATTTTCTAAAAGAAATATTCTATTGACCACATTGTCTAAGAAGAACCTATCATGGGATATGATCATGGTAGCTCCTCTATAGTCTCTTAGAAATCTTTCCAGCCAGTTAATAGCTTCTATATCCAAATGGTTAGTAGGCTCATCTAAAAGAAGTATATCTGGATCTTCTAAGAGGAGCTTAGCAAGAGAAATCCTAGATTTTTGTCCACCACTAAGTAAATTGATATTCTTATAGAAATCCTCTTCTCCAAAACCAAGACCTATTAATACGCCTCTAATATCTGATTTATAGCCATAGCCATTTAAGCTGGTAAACTTCTCCAGCAAATCTCCATAGTCTTTCATAAGAGCTTCTAAAGCTTCTCCACTATCTTCACTCTTATTAGCGATTTTTTTCTCTAGGGTCCTTAGTTCTAGCTCCATCTTTTCCAAGGGCTCAAAGACTTCTAAGCAGGCATCAAATATACTTTTATCGCTTTGAATCTTTACATGCTGTTTGAGATAGCCTATCTTCATATCCCTTTGCAGGAAAATATGGCCCTGATCTTTTTCTAAATTACCAGATAGAATATTAAAAAGAGTAGTTTTACCTGAACCATTTAAGCCTATAACTCCTACCCTATCACCTAATTCCAAATTAAAATTAATATCTTCAAGTATTTTATCTATAATATATGTTTTTTCCAATCCTCTGCAAGATAATACTGACATAAAAAATCCTCCTCTTGTTAATACTATTATTGTAACAAAAAAGCATATTTAATAAAAGTATATTTAGAGGGGCCATAGTTTATTGATTATTTTTTAGCAAAGATGTATAATAGGCTTAACATGATATCAAGGATAGGTGGTAAATAAAATGACTAAAGAAGTATCTATAACAGTTATAAAAAGAATTCCAAAGTATTATAGACATTTAACAGAATTATCTTTAGAGGGAATTACCAGAGTATCTTCTAAAGAATTAAGTCAACTAACAGGTTTTACTGCATCACAAATAAGGCAAGATTTAAATAATTTTGGTGGGTTTGGGCAGCAAGGCTATGGTTACAATGTGGATGAGCTTAAGAATGAGCTAGGTAAAATACTAGGGTTAGATATAGAATATAATCTTGTATTGACAGGAGCAGGAAATTTAGGACATGCACTTGCTAACTATAAGAGATTTAAGGAAACAGGCTTCAATATAATAGGTATATTTGATGTGGAGTATGAAAGGCCTAGATACATAAATAAACATATAGTTCACCAGGCTGAATTAAATGTAAAGCCCATAGAAGAATTAGAAGAATTTATAGAAGACAATGATGTAAAAATAGGAATAATAACAACTTCAAAGAGGGATGCACAAGAAATAGCTGATATATATGTAAAGGCCGGAATACAGGGAATTTGGAATTTTGCCGATGTGGATTTGAAAGTTCCAGAAGATGTAAAAGTGGAAGATGTAAGATTAAGTGAAAGTCTTTACACTTTATCTTACTTTATAAATTAAAAGCTAATAGCTCTAAAGTAGAGGTACTTTAGAGCTATTATTATTATAGAGGAGTATAAAAATAATAGAGGTGAAAAAATGGAAAAGTATGAAATACTAGAAGAGAAAGATAAGATCATCTTAAAAAATATAAAAAACTTTCATCCTAAACATATATTTGAATGTGGCCAGGCCTTTAGATGGTATAGGGAAGAGGATGGGTCCTATACAACCATAGCCTATGGGAAAGTCTTAAATGTAAAAAGAGATGGAGAGGATATTGTCTTATATCCAACTAACAGAGAAGATTTTGACAATATTTGGTTCCACTACTTTGACTTGGAAAGAGACTATGATGTTATAAAAAGAGAACTGGCTAAAGATCCCATATTGGAAGAAGCTATAGAATTTGGCTGGGGTATAAGAATTTTAAATCAAGAGCCATTTGAAATACTTATATCATTTATAATATCTGCCAACAATCAAATTCCAAGAATAAGAAAATCCATAGAGGCAATAGCCTTAAATTATGGTGAAAGAATAGATACAATCTTAGATCTGTCTCAGTATTATAGTTTTCCCCCAGCGGAAGTTTTAAAGGAGGCTGATCTTGAAGAGTTTAACTCTTTAACCAAGGTAGGATTTCGTGGACAAAGAGTTTTAGCCACCAGTGAGATCATTGCTAGAGGTGAGTTAGACTTAGATCCTATTTTTAAAATGTCTCGTGATGAGGGCAAGCTAGAGCTGATGAAGCTTCCTGGAGTAGGTCCAAAGGTCAGTGACTGTGTATTGCTATTTGGATTTGACAAGGAAGAGGCTTTTCCAGTAGATGTGTGGGTTAAGAGGGTCATGGAACACTTTTATCTAAAGAAAGATACAAATGTAAAGCATATAGGAGATCATGGAAAGAGAATATTTGGAGAATTAGCAGGATTTGCCCAACAATATCTCTTTTACTATGCTAGAGAAAATGGAATAGGAAAATAACAGGTGGTGGAAAGATGATAGGTACTATTGTAAATGTATTGGCAATATTTTTTGGCTCTCTTCTAGGTTATTTTATGAGAAGGGGAATAAAGGAAGACTATAAAGATACCATAATAAATGGACTAGGTCTGTGTGTAATTATAATGGGAATAATGACTGCAATTCAAACTGAAAATTTTTTGCTGGTAATATCAAGTATTATTATAGGAAGTATAGTAGGTGAAATAATAGGAATTGAAAAGGGACTAGATAAGATTGGCTTCAAGCTCCAAAAGAGATTTGCCAAGGGAGATTCAAATTTTTCAAAGGGATTTATTACAGCTACCCTAGTTTTTTCCATAGGTGCCATGGCTATAGTTGGATCTCTGGAAGCAGGTCTTACAGGCAGTTATGAAACTCTCTTTGCTAAATCTGTCTTGGATGGAGTTTCATCTATTATATTTGCAAGTTCATTGGGACTTGGAGTAATGTTTTCAATATTTCCAGTATTTATATATCAGGGTAGCATAACCTTGCTTTCAACTCACTTAAGAGATCTATTTACTCCAGGAATTATAAATGAGATGTCAGCTGTTGGAGGAATACTTATAATAGCTATAGCTTTTAATCTAATGGAAATAAAGAAAATAAGAGTTTCAAATATGCTGCCAAGCCTATTAATACCTATAATTTTCTTGCTACTGAAGCAAATGATAGGATTTTAAAGTAAAAGAGAGATAAAGAAAGCAAAAAAGCTTTTTCACCTCTATATATAGGATTACAAGCCTTTTGAAAACTCTAAGGCAGGAATTATGCACTTGAAATTCATTAAGTTTTAAGCTATTATTAATAACATAGAGCTTAGCACTCAAGGCACTTAAGTGCTAACAAAAATAAATCATATAATATTAGGAGGAAATAACATATGAATTTAAGACCGTTAGGAGACAGAGTAGTTATTAAAAAGATTGAAGCAGAAGAAAAGACGAAAAGTGGTATAGTACTACCAAGTACGGCTAAAGAGCAACCACAAATGGCAGAGGTTGTAGCTGTAGCTAGCGATATAAGCAATGATGAAAAAACAAAAGATCAAATAAAAGTTGGAGATAAAGTTATATTCTCAAAATATGCAGGAACTGAAGTAAGTATTGAAGATGAAGAAATTACAATTGTAAAATTAAATGAGATATTAGCAGTAGTAGAATAATAAATTTATAAAACTAGATTATATGGATTTTTTAAATTAAATGAGGAGTGATTTTTAGATGGCTAAAGATATTAAATTTAGTGAAGATGCTAGAAGATCAATGGAAAAAGGTATAAATAAATTAGCAGATACTGTAAAAGTAACCCTTGGACCAAAGGGAAGAAATGTAGTATTAGATAAGAGTTTTGGTGCACCACTTATTACAAATGACGGTGTAACTATTGCTCGTGAAATAGAATTAGAAGATAAGTATGAAAACATGGGAGCACAATTGGTTAAGGAAGTAGCTACTAAGACTCAAGATGTAGCAGGAGATGGAACTACAACAGCAACTCTTCTTGCACAGGCTATTGTAAGAGAAGGACTTAAAAACGTAGCAGCTGGAGCAAATCCTATTATCCTTAAAAATGGACTTAATCTTGCAGTTGAAAAAGCAGTAGATGAAATCAAGAAGTTTTCAAAGAATGTAGAGACACAAGAAGACATAGCACAGGTTGCTTCTATATCAGCTGGAGAAAGCGAAATAGGAAACCTTATAGCTGAAGCTATGGAAAAGGTTGGAAAAGAGGATATGTTTCAGCTTATATGGTAACTGATACTGAAAAGATGGTAGCAGAAATGGATGATCCATATATCCTTATTACAGATAAAAAAATAACTAGTATACAAGATATACTTCCTATATTAGAAGAGATAGTTCAACAAGGAAAGCCTTTAATAATAATAGCTGAAGATATTGAAGGAGAAGCTATGGCAACTCTTGTAGTAAATAAGTTAAGAGGAACATTTAACGTAGTAGCTGTAAAGGCACCAGGCTTTGGAGATAGAAGAAAAGAAATGCTAGAAGATATTGCTATTCTTACAGGTGGAGAAGTAGTTTCTGAAGATCTTGGACTTGAACTTAAGGATACTAGTATTGATATGCTAGGTAGTGCATCCAAGGTTAAAATTGACAAGGAAAACACTGTTATAGTTAGTGGTTCAGGAGATCAAGAGGAAATTGAAAATAGAGTAAAACAACTTAGAAGCCAGCTTGAAAGTACAGAATCAGAATTTGATGCTGAAAAGATTCAAGAAAGACTTGCTAAACTTTCAGGTGGGGTAGCAGTTATACAAGTAGGAGCTGCAACTGAAACTGAACTAAAAGAAAGAAAACTAAGAATAGAAGATGCCTTAGCTGCAACAAGAGCAGCAGTAGAAGAAGGTATAGTACCAGGTGGAGGAGCAGTTCTAATAGATGCTATTAAAGAAGTTAGTAGTCTTTTAGAAGAATCCCATGGTGATGAAAGAACTGGTATAAATATAATAGTTAGAGCACTAGAAGAACCAGTTAGACAAATAGCTATGAATGCTGGACTTGAAGGTTCTATAATTGTAGAAAAGGTAAAATCAAGTGATGCAGGAACTGGATTTGATGCTTTAAATGAAGAATATGTAAATATGATAGAAAAAGGAATAGTAGATCCAACAAAGGTAACAAGATCTGCTCTTCAAAACGCTGCAAGTGTAGCTTCCATGGTTCTTACTACTGAAGCAGCAGTAGTAGATATTGAGGAAGAAGACCCAATGGCTGGAATGGGCGGCATGGGCGGCATGGGTGGCGGAATGCCAGGCATGATGTAATAAAAGCAAAATAAAAAGAGCTTCTCAAAAGCTAGTAACTTTTGAGAAGCTCTTTTTTTATAAAGATGAAGAATTTATAAATATTTTAAAAAAAATAATATTTGTCCTTATTTGCATATAATTTTATAATATATAGCCGATACATATATGTGTATGATAAAATATTAAAATTTATATAGACATAAAATAATAGTAGTATAAGGGAGGAGATTATTCAAGGAAGTTTAAATTTGATGGAGAAGATAGTAGTCATAATGACATTAAAAGGAGGAATTACATAATGAAGTTAAATTTATCTAAGAAGATTATTGCCATAGTTGTGGCCCTAATACTAGTGGTATCCTTAGGCTTAGGGATAATATCCATACTTATTAGTAAAAATGCAGTAAAAAATGAAGTAAATAACTCTCTGCAGGAATTAGCAAGAGAAGGAGTTAGGCATATTGACTCAGCAATGTCAGGTAATCTTAAGGAATTAAAAGAAGTAGCTGAAAATGATGAGATTAAATCTATGGATCTAGAAAGACAGGCTAGGTTTTTAAATGAAAATATGGAAAGACTAGGCTACAAGGAAATGGGAATAGTAGACACGGATCAAATGTTTAATGTGGCCAGCAGTGGAGATAGAATAGATGTAAGTGGAGATGCTTATTCTGGAGAAGTATTGTCTGGGAAAATGACCACATCAGATTTATTTGTAAGCAAGCTAGATGAAACAGTTATAATGGTCTATGCAGTACCTATAATAAATGATGGAGTTGTAGTTGGAGCTCTTGTAGGAGATAAGGAAGCTACAGAGTTAAGCAGTATAACAGATCAAATGGGATATGGAGAAAATGGTTATGCCTATATTATTTCTCCAGAGGGAACTATATTTTGCCATCCCAATAAAGAAAATGTAATAAATCAAGAAAATATCTTTAGAGATATAGAAGAAGATGGTCAGTTTAAAGGTTTAGGACAAGCTATAGAAGAAATAGGAGTTGGAAATGAAGGGGTAGGGGACTATAAGATAGAAGGCTCCCAAAGATTAGTAGGGCTTGCTCCTATGGAAACCAATGGTTGGATGTTGGGAATAGCTGCCTATGAAGAGGATGTATTCAAGGGTGTAAATGGTCTGCAAAGAAATATGATAATACTTGTAGCTATAGCCATTATACTAGGTATAGCTATCTCATGGATCTTAGGAAGCTATATCTCTAGACCTATAGTGGGACTTTCTGGACTTTCAGAGAGAATGGCCAATCAAGACCTAAGATATATATTAGATGATGAAATACAAAAGGCCTATAATAGACAAGATGAAATTGGTAGTTTAGCCCACTCTATGACCAATATGCAAAATATAGTAACAGATATAATTAAAAATATAGGAGTTCACTCTGGGAAACTACAGTCATCATCAGACCAGCTAAACGGTAATAGTCAGCAGGCAGCTGAAGCAGCTGAAGAAGTGGGAAAGGCTGTAGAAGACATTGCAAATGGAGCTACTGAGCAGGCTAGAGATACAGAAGAGGGAACATTTGCCATGGAAGACCTAGGACAACTTATAGGAAACACTCAAGATGGTATTCAGGGCCTATATGATGCTTCCAGTGAAATAAATCTATTAAAAGATGAAGGCCTAAATATAATGGGTGAGCTAATAGAAAAGACAGAAAAAAGCAATGAGATGGCTGATGAAATAAATGAAGTAATAATGGGAACCAATGATTCGGCTTCCAAGATAAATAATGCAAGTCAAATGATCAAGAGTATATCAGAGCAGACAAATCTTCTAGCCTTAAATGCAGCCATAGAGGCAGCACGTGCAGGAGAACATGGAAGAGGATTTGCAGTGGTTGCTGATGAAATAAGAAAGCTTGCTGAAGAGTCTAATAAGTTTACTCTAGAGATAGAAGATATAATAGGGGAGCTTATAGTTAAGGCGGAAAATTCTGTAGAAACTATGGCTGAGATAAATGAAGTAAATAACTCTCAAACAGAAAGTGTTCGCTTAACAAATGAGAGATTTGAAGGTATAGCAAGATCAATTGAGGGAATAAATAAGCTTATATCTGAGTTAAGGGTTTCAGGAGATGAAATGGTATCCAAGAAAGAAAGCATAACTACCTTGATACAAAACCTAGCTGCCATATCAGAAGAGAATGCAGCTGGAACTCAGCAGGCTTCTGCTTCAGTGCAGGAACAAACTGCATCTGTTCAACAGATTGCAAACGAATCTGAAAAGTTATCAGAACTTGCAGATGGTCTTCAAGAAATTGTAGATAGCTTTGATTATTAAAGGAAAGACAAAATAAATAAGTTTATAGTATATAAGAAGGCAGACTTTCTAAAGTAAACTAGAGAGTTTGTCTTTTCTTATTTATATAAGGAGCAAAATTTATCCAGTCTGATATAATAGAAATGTTAGAGACATTAAAAAATTAAAGGAGAGGCTTATGGCAGAAATAATAAATATAGAAAAAATAATTTTACACATCTTGGATCCTAAGGTGGGCTTAGCTGTTTTATCCCAAGATGAGCACCCTACTAGTGAGGAGACAATTGAGTTTTTAACTAGTCATATAGAGAATATATTTAAAGATGTAAATATCAAAAAGTCATATTTTAAGGAAGATGAAAAAGAAAACAAGGTAAAAAACTTGGCTATGGATATTGCCAATAACAATGATCTATTTATCCAAAGGACTAAGGACTTTGCAGAATTGATGTATGATATTTTAAGGCGAAATCCAGATATACCTGCCTGCGACCTTATATGTTCTCTCTTTCAGGGAGATGATAAAAGATATTTGGGCTTCTTTATATTTAACTATAAAACATCTTATATACACTATGTGGAAGAATTAGAAAATGGAAGATTAAACACTGTAATAAAACAAAGCACAACCTTAGCAAATACAAATCAAGTGGTAGATGAATTTGTCTTAATAGATCTAGAAGATTTTTCCATACTCCTTAAGGAAAGAAAACATGAGGTAGAGGGTATGAAGGATTTTTATCTTTCTAAGTATCTCTTAAAATCAGAGGACCTCCTATCAAATAAAAACAAGTTGGACATAGTTAACAAGGTAAGTAAAAAAATAGTGAAAGACTATTATGACAATGATGTAGCTAAGCTGGCAGAGATAAAGAGTGTTATGAGGGAGAATATAGATGAAAGTGAATCCATAGATGTTAATTCTATAAAGACCCAGGTATTTAAAAACAATTTGGATATACAAGAAAAGTATGATGAAGAAATTGAAAAAAGAGGACTCTTAGATAAGACCATAGAAGTAGATGAAAATCTAAGTAAAAAAGTATCTAAGACCCAAAGATTACTTATGGACAATGGTATAGAAATAAAAGTTCCCATAGAATTTTTAAATGGTGATGAAAAGATAGAATTTCTAAATAATCCTGATGGAAGCATATCGATACTGCTAAAGGATATAAGGGCAATCCAGGGCAAGTAGGATTGACAGAGAGATTTATATCAAATAACATTATATAGAGATGAAGATTTAATTGATTTTATAGAGGAAATATAAAGGAGAAGAATATGTATAAAGATATTGATTTAAATAGGTCGGCCATACTTATAGATTTTGATGGGACCATAACAACAGAAGATACCAATGATAAGATCTTTAAAGTATATGGAAGTAAAAATAGGGATGAAATAAGGGCCAAGTTTAAGGAAGATAAGCTCTCATTTCCCCAGTACTTTCAAACTGTTATGGGAAAGGTCAGACTTACAGAGGAAGAATATAAGAGATTTTTACTGGAGGAAATTGAACTTTCCCCTGGCTTTTTAGAATTTTATAAAAAGGCCAAGGAAAGATCCATAAAGATAGGAATCATAAGTGGAGGTTTTGAAAATGGAATAATCCCCTTTTTAGAAAAGTATGGTATAGATGATATAGATATATTTGCCAATAAGCTGGTCTTTCAAGGGGATAGGCCTAGTATAGAGTTTTTAGATGGCCAGGACACTCAGTGCTGCCCCAAGGGTCCCTGTGGCAACTGTAAGATCAAACACTATTATGAATACAAGGAAGAAAATAAAAATATAATATTTATAGGAGATGGGCTTACTGATATGCCAGTTGCAAACCTAGCAGAGATAGTATTTGCCAAGGATTCTTTGGCCACTTATTTAGATGAAAAAGATATACCCTATATAGCCTATGAAGATTTTAATGATATAAATAAGATTTTGTTTAAATAGACCATGAGTATAGCTGGAAAATTTCTTAGTATTAGAAGAAGGGAAGATCTAGAATGAATAGATGTAAAATATTTTGGGGCCTATCTAAGGAAGAAGTTAATATAGCTAAAGAAGAGTTAAACTACACTATTTGTAAATATAGAAAAGGAGAGAGGGTAGTAGAAGAAAATTCTATTGTAAGGAGCTTTGGAATAATATTAAAAGGAGATCTCTGTGTGTCCAAGTTTACAGAAGATGGAAGAGAAATTCTTATGCAGAAGCTCTTGCCCTCTTATGTTATTGGGGCAGAGATTGCCTTTACTAGAAAGCAGGACTCTCCCTATTCAGTCTATGCCAGTGAAGATAGTGAAATAGGATGGTTTTCTGTTGAAAGATTAATGGAGGCAAATTTTTTAAATCAAGATATAAGGATGAAAATATTAAAAAATGCCATGTATTTTATAGCTGATGAAAATATACGGAAATATTATAAGATAGAAGCCATAAGCACAAAAGGAGTTAGAAAGAAGATAGTAAGATACTTATCCATTCAACAAAAGAAAAAAGCTAGTAATAAGATCTACTTGAAATTCAATCGAGAAGAACTAGCCAATTTTTTAGGAATCAACCGAAGTGTATTATCCCATGAGCTAAGTTTAATGGAAGATGAAAAGATGATAAAACTAAATAAAAACTATCTTGAAATTATTAAACTATAATGTTGTTAAGACAACATACTTTTTAGAAAAGATCCTATAGACTGGAGATAAGACTATAGCAGGCATGAAGGACCCCTTTGAAAAGATAGCAAAAAACTTTGAAAAAGAAACAGGCTGTGATGTTCAAGTTACATATGGAAATGCAAGTCAAATTCATACACAGATAAATACCACAGAAGAAGGAGATGTATTTATAGCTGGATCCCAAGTAGAAGTTAAGCCAGTAGAAGAATTTGTAAAATCATTCAAGGATTTGGTAGATCATATTCCAGTTTTAGTAGTTGGGAAGGGAAATCCTAAGGAAATAAATGAACCAGAGGACTTGGGAAAAAAAGGCATCAAATTTATTATGGGAGATCCACAGGCAACACCTATAGGCAAGGTGGCAGATAAGCTTATAGAGGACTTCCAGCTTAGAGATAGGCTAGAGGTAGTAGCCAATACAGCTACTGCACCAGCCATAGTTACAGCTCTTCAAGCAGGTGAAGCAGATGTAGGACTGGTATGGAAAGAGAATGTTAAGGAAGATAAACTAGAGATTGTAGATTCAAGAAAGATGGATGCCTATATAAAGAAAGTAAGAGCTGTAATGTTAACTACTACAGAGTCGGGAGAGGCTCAAGATCTTTTCAATGACTATTTAGATAGTCAAGAGGTAAAGGACATATGGCTTGAACATGGTTATGAGCTAGCAAAATGATAAAAAAAAGATCCCCTATGGAGCTTATATTTATATTTTTACTTGTTTTAGTAATTATATTTATAAGTTTAAATCTACTTACTATATTTATTGGAGGTATACCCCATCTGAAGGAAGCTATACTGTCTAAGGAAATACAATTTTCAATGAAGATGAGTATAGTTACGGCTACAATATCAACAATAATTGTAATGATCTTTGCCATACCCTCAGGTTATATATTGGTGAGAAGTGATTTTCCAGGCAAAAAACTAATGTCTGCAATACTTGAAATACCACTTTCACTTCCCTATATAGTACTAGGGGTTTGTCTTTTAACCTTATTTGCAAGTGACTTTGGAAGAACTCTTAGAAACTTAGGCCTTCCTGTGGTCTTTCATAGAAATGGAATTGTCCTAGCTCAAATTCTTATAAATTTGCCCTTTGCAATTTCCATGGTAGCTAATGCTATAAATGAGATAGATCCAAAATTGGAATTTATAGCTAGAAAAC